>JARLIT010000087.1 GCA_031291575.1 Ancalomicrobiaceae bacterium | reverse complement strand
CTCGATCAGACCGTGGTCGACTTCGCGGATGGCCGCCTCGACGATGCGGGCGATGAAGGGGATCGCCGCGATCGTCAGCGGCACGATGGCCGCCGAGGTGCCGATCGAGGTGCCGACAAGGGCGCGGGTGAACGGCACAATAGCGACGACCAGGATGATGAACGGCGTCGAGCGTGTGGCGTTGACGATGAGCCCGAGCGAGCGATTGAGGATGGGCGCGGCGAACAGCTCGCCCTTCTCGCTGGTCGCCAGGAATACCCCGAGCGGCGCGCCAACGATCGTGCCAATGATGCCGGAGACCGCCACCATATAGAGGCTGTCGAGGGTGGCCAGCCAGATCAGGCGGATGAGTTCAGGCGACATGGCCGATCCTTTCCACACTCACACCGGCTTGCGTCAGAAAGGCGTCGACAGCGCCGTCGTCGAGGTGCTCGTTGCCGATGGCGATGGTGATGGAGCCGAACGGGCGGCCGCCGATCTCGTCGACCTGCGCCTGCAGGATGGCGACGTCGGTGCCGAAGCGACGTGACAGCCGGGCGATCGTGGGCTCTTCCGCCGTCTCGCCAGTGAACGTCAGCCGGAGGATGGCGTGACGCGTATCCTCGCGCGTTTGCCGGACCCGGGCGGCAAGCAGCGGCGGCAGCGTACGCCCCGCGAGCGCCCCCAGGAACGAACGGGCCGTCTCGGTCCTCGGCCGGGTGATGACGTCGTAGGCGGCGCCCTCCTCGATAATGCGGCCGCCGTCGATGACACCGACGCGGTCGCAGATCTGCTTCACCACCTCCATCTCGTGCGTGATCAACAGGATGGTCAGGCCGAGGTCGCGATTGACCTGTTTCAACAGCGCCAGGATCGACAGCGTCGTCTCCGGATCGAGCGCCGAAGTCGCCTCGTCGGACAGGAGGACTTTCGGCTCGGTGGCGAGCGCCCGGGCGATGCCGACGCGCTGCTTCTGCCCACCGGAGAGTTCGACCGGGTAACGGTCGCGCTTGTCGGCGAGCCCGACGAGATCGATGAGCGGCTCGACCCGCGCCTTGATGGTGCGCCGGTCGAGGCCGGCGAATTCCAACGGCAGGGCGACGTTGTCGAAGGCGGTGCGCGAGGAGACGAGGTTGAAGTGCTGGAAGATCATGCCGATCTTGCGCCGCTCGGCCCTCAAGCCCACCTCGTCGAGGCCGGTGATCTCGACGCCGTCAACCGTGACCGAGCCGCGCGTCGGCTTTTCCAACCCGTTGATGCAGCGGATGAGCGTCGACTTGCCGGCCCCCGATCGGCCGATGACGCCGAAGATCTCGCCCGGTGCCACATCGAGGTCGATGCCGGCAAGTGCGGTCACCCCGGCGCTCGATTTGGTCGGTGCGAAGATGCGGGCCAGATCCCGCGTTGCAATCATGGCCGGCACGAGGGATGGCAGTCTCCCCGCCGGGGATGCGGTCGTCATCAGGGGCATCTCCGCTGTGGAAGGGCCAGAGCGGCAATCTAATAGAATGACATTCTCAATGAAAGCCTTGCCGCCCCGAATTTCGAGAATGAAATTCCATTCTATAGTCGAAGGCGCTGACGCGATGGCTGGCACGGCGCGGCCACGGGTTGCGAACGATTTGGCGTCGAAAGGCCGATCGACGCAACGCTGGTTGCGAGCCGACAGGAGAATCCGGCGTTTCGAGGCATGAGCCGGGGGCGTAGCTAGGATGCAGCGATGCAGCGCGAGCGGGAATGATCCGCCTGGCGCCATCGCCCTCTGGCCGATATGCGGCGTTGCCCTGCGAGCCCGGCACCAACCGGGCCCGCCAGCCTGATCGTTCAGGCAGCACCGACGCGAGCCAGGAACCCGTCGATCGTATCGGAGATGTCAGCGGCGCTGCGGTTGACCGACTGGAACGCCGCCATCAGCCGCTGGGCCACTTCCGCCGTTTCGGTGACCGCGCCCGTCAGCTCGACCACCGCGCCGGACGTCTCCTCGGTGCGGCTGGAGGCGGCCATTGCATTGCGCGAGATCTCCTGGGTTGCGGCTTCCTGCTCGACCATGGCCGCGGCGATGGCATTGGAGGACTCGTCGGCCATTTTCATCGTGGCGACGATGCCTCGGACCGCCTCGACCGTATCCTCGGTGGTCTTCTGGATCTCCGCAATCTGGCGGGCGATCTCCTCGGTTGCCTTGCTCGTCTGGTTGGCGAGCTGCTTGACTTCGCTCGCCACCACCGCGAAGCCACGCCCTGCTTCGCCGGCCCGCGCCGCCTCGATCGTGGCATTCAGCGCTAGGAGATTGGTCTGTTCGGCAATCTCGTTGATGAGCCCGACCACCTTGCCGATCTGATCGGCGGAGCGGGCGAGTTGGGCGATCTTGCTATCGACCGAAGCCGCCGAGGCACTGGCCTTGCCGACCACGGTCGAGGCGGCACCGACCTGCCGACCGATTTCGCCGATCGAGGCCTGCATCTCCTCGGCCGCCGCCGCCACCGTGGTGACGCCGGATAGGGCATCATGCGCCGACGAGGCCGCGCCGGAGGCCCGCTCGGCAGCGCCTGAAGCGAGTTTCGCCAGGTTCTGGGCACTCTGGTGCACGGTGCGGGTCTCGCTTGCGAGCGACATCATCAAGGTCTCGATGGCGCCGCGGAATTGCATGATCATCGCCTGCACCTGGTCGGCACGCTCGCGGCGGGCCAATTCGTCGGCCTCGTGCTCCTTGCCGAGCTTGGTGCGATCGATGGCATTGTCGCGGAACACCCTCAACGCATCGGCCATCTGGCCGATCTCGTCGTTGCGGCCGTTGGAGCCGAAGTGCACCTCGAGTTCGCCACCGGCCAGCCGCCGCATCGATTGCGTCATCATGGCGATCGGCCGGGCGATGATGCGGGTCAGCGTCCACCCGACCATGACGGCCAGAAGGAGTGCCAGTCCGACGATGACGCCGGCCTGGATGACCGCCTGGCTCTCGCTGGCGATGGCACCGTTCGCTTCGGCGGCAATGGCCTCGCCGATCTTGGTCACCACCGCATTCGCCTGGGTGCGGGCGGACTTGGCGGCCGTGTCGAAGGCGGCAACCTGCTTCACCAGCGCCTGGAACGCCTCATCGAGATCGCCCATTGCATCGGCGAGCGGCTTTTTGCGCGGACCTTCGATCTTGTCGGCGACGCCGCGGGCAGCAGCGAAGATGTCCTGGAATGCCTTGCGGTCGTCGTCGCGCCGCGTCAGCACATAGCTGCGCATGGCCAGCCGCAGCGTCTGCACATAGGCCGTCACCTTCTGGCCGCCCCCTTGAAGGTCGCTCGCCTTGGCGACGAGCGCGGAATCGCCGGCCTCCTTCAGCGCTGCCACCGCGTCGTCCTGGACCTTGGCCGCGACATCGGCAATGCCGTCGAATTTCGACGCGCGCGTGGACTGCATCGAGTTGATCTCGTTGAAAGCCTTCCACAGCGCCGTCGCCGATTTGCGCAACTCGCCGAGCGGCACCTGCCGGAAGGCCTCGCCCTGCATGGCGGTGAGCATGCCGTTGGCCTCGACCAGGGCCTGCTGCGCGCTGGTGATCACGTCGGCATCGGATTCGATGGAGAAGCGACTGAGGTTCTGCGCGGCGTCGCTGACCTTCACCAGGATCTGGGCACTGGCGCTGGTTCTGCCGACCGTCGTCCCAATGGTAAATACGCTGGTAAGGCCCGAACCGGCGACCAGAACAACCAGACAGACCAGACAAAACGTGCCGACAGCGATCTTGGATCCCATCGAACGGAAGCGCGGAAGTTTGAGGCGTTTCATCATCGGTCCCTAAAACTTTGTTTTATCGACCGAGTATACGCATGGAGAGTTAATAAAGAATCAGCCAAGAAATCGGTGATGTTCCTTTGTCTCTATGCCCGGAGCTACCTGACAAAAGGATATCAAAGCGACAGACAAGGCCGATATGGTAAATAAGTTCGCGAAACCTAAACGTTTGGACTTGCGCAATCGATAACTCTTTTGGGGGCGTCCATCTGTCGGTCCGCGTTGTGGAGTGCGCGGTAAATGTCTGATGTTACCCAAATATCCGCCTTTGGTCGAAGACGCATAGGAGCACGGACACCCAACCGCCGGCATGGACGGGCGGTGGCGCGCACGACGACGTCTGCGGGCGACGCTGCCGCTTTCACATGGCTCGACCACCATAAGGTAAAATACGTAAGTATTTATATTCAATTCCCTGCAGGTGCGCTCCCGGCGAACCCAAGAATCAACCAGTCCGCCCGTCGAGGGTCGGTCACCCACCGGCAGCCATCCGGCACAACCACCAGGTAACCTCGAACGGGGGCGACGCCGGCCGCCCCCGGGAAGAACGGCCTCTTGGCAGAGGCCGCGACATCGTGGATCAGATGACCGTCCAGGCCGCGTTGGCCTGCCCGGAGCGCACGGCGGCATCGATGAAGCGCACGCCGCGTACGCCGTCGTGAACGGTCGGCACGCCGGTTGCCGCCGGATCGGGCGCACGTCGCTCCAGCCGGGCCGTGATGAGCTCGGCCGCATCGGCATAGACCTGGGCGAAGCCTTCCAAGTAGCCCTCCGGATGGCCTGAGGGAACCCGCGTGGCATGCGCCGCCGCAGTATTGGCGCCGGGACCCGAGCGAGTGATCAGCCGCGGCGGCTCGCCGAAGGGCGTGTGGAGAAGTGTGTTCGGCTCCTCCTGATGCCATTCGAAGCCGCCCGTTTCACCGTAGAGGCGAATCTTCAGCGCATTGGCGTTGCCCGGCGCCACCTGGCTGCACCACAGCATGCCCTTGGCGCCGCCGGCAAAGCGCAACAGGATGTTGGCGTTGTCGTCGAGCCGACGGCCGGGCACGAAGGTCTCCAGGTCGGCGGCGAGCGTCTCGACCTTGAGGCCCGAGATGTATTCGGCCAGGTTGAAGGCATGGCTGCCGATGTCGCCGAGACTGCCGCCCGCCCCCGAACGGGCGGGATCGACGCGCCATTCCGCCTGCTTGGAACCGCTGGCCTCGGCGGCGGTGGTCAGCCAGTCCTGCGGGTATTCGACCTGGACGAGCCGCAATTTGCCGATGGCACCATCAGCCACCATCGACTTGGCCTGCCGAACCATCGGGTAGGCGGTGTAGTTGTGGGTCAGCACGAAGACCAGGCCGGACTTTTCGACGAGATCGGCGAGCGCCTCCGCCTCGGCCACCGTCCGCGTCATCGGCTTATCGCAGATGACATGGATACCCGCGGCAAGAAACGCCTGCGCCGCCGGGAAATGCACGTGGTTGGGGGTGACGATCGCCACCACGTCGATGCCGTCGGGCCGGGCGACTTCGGCACGTGCCATGGCGGCAAAGTCGGTGTAGGCCCGGTCGGGGGCAATCAGCAGATCGTCGGCGCTGGCCCGGGCCCGGTCCGGGTCGGACGACAGTGCGCCCGCGACCAGTTCGTAGCGATCGTCGAGACGGGCGGCGATACGGTGGACGGCGCCGATGAACGCGCCGCGGCCGCCGCCGACCATGCCGAGACGCAGGCGGCGGCGGGCTGTTGAGGTCGATGAAGCCTCGATGGTCATAAGTCGCTCCCTGGGGCATTCGGCCGCGCGCCAAGCGCGGGGAATGCTCCGATCAGTTGTTTTTCCGCAGTTGTGCCCGGAAAGCCTGCGACTTTCCGGGAATTCGCTCAGGCCAGTCCGAGGATCCGGCGATTGGCGGCGAGGTCCGTGCCGGCGCCGGCAAAGTCGTCGAAGGCTTTCTCCGTCACGCGGATGATGTGATCCTGGATGAACGGCGCGCCTTCGGCGGCACCCTGCTCCGGATGCTTCAGGCAGCATTCCCACTCAAGCACCGCCCAGCCGTCAAAGTCGTACTGGGACAGCTTCGAGAAGATGGCGCTGAAGTCGACCTGGCCATCGCCGAGCGAGCGGAACCGTCCGGCGCGGTTGATCCACGGCTGATAGCTGGAATAGACGCCCTGGCGCCCGGACGGATTGAACTCGGCATCCTTCACATGGAACATCCTGATGCGCTCGTGGTAGATGTCGATGTAATCGAGATAGTCGAGCTGCTGCAGGACGAAGTGGCTGGGATCGTAGAGAAGGTTGGCGCGGGGATGATTGCCGACGCGCTCCAGGAACATCTCGTAGGTGAGGCCGTCGTGCAGATCCTCACCGGGGTGGATCTCGTAGCAGACGTCGACGCCGGCGCCATCGAAAGCATCGAGGATCGGCTTCCAGCGCTTGGCCAATTCGTCAAAGGCGGTCTCGATGAGACCGGCCGGGCGCTGCGGCCAGGGATAGAGATACGGCCAGGCGAGCGCGCCGGAGAACGTCGCGTGGGCGGTCAGGCCGAGGTTTTGCGAAGCCTTGGCCGCCTTCAGCATCTGGTCGACCGCCCAGGCCTGGCGGGCCGCCGGATTGCCGTGCACGGATGCCGGGGCAAAACCGTCGTACATCAGGTCGTAGGCCGGGTGGGTCGCCACCAATTGCCCCTGCAGATGGGTAGCGAGTTCGGTCACTTCGACACCGGCATCAGCCAGGACGCCCTTGATCTCGTCGCAATAGGTCTTGCTTGTCGCAGCCTTTGCCAGATCGATCAGCCGTCCGTCCCAGGCCGGGATCTGCACGCCGGTATAGCCGAGGTCTGCCGCCCAGCGGGCCATACCCGCCAATGTGTTGAATGGTTCGGTGTCGCCCGCGAACTGGGCGAGAAAGATCGCCGGGCCCTTGATAGTTTTCATGGCAGTGCTCCAGAGGATCGAAGGTCGGAGGCAAAGCCCGCCGCGTCAACGAAACGCAGCGGGCCTGTCATACGCACCGAAGCTCAGAATGAAGAGTCCGGATAATAGTATTGCTTGGCATTGTCCGGCGTGACGAGCGTCGCGTCGATGATGTACTGCTTCTCCAGCTTGGCGCCTTCCATCAGGTGCTTGGCGGTCAACTCCATCGCATCGGCGATCATCTTCGGCGGATAGAGCACGTCGGCCGGGACGAGGGTGTCCTTGTCCATGACGCGCTTGATCATTTCCTTCATGCCGGCGCCGCCGAGAATCCACATGTCCTTATCGCGGCCGGCCTGTTTCACCGCCTCGATGACGCCGAGGGTGATGTCGTCATCCTGTGCCCACACGGCATCGATCTTCGGGAAGCGGGCGAGGAAGTCCTGCATCACCTTGAAGCCGTCGTCACGGTTCCAGTTGGCGTACTTGGAATCGAGCACCTTGATGTCGGTCTTCTTGACGACGTCCATGAAGGCGTCGAAGCGCTGATTGTCGATGACGGTCGGGATGCCGCGCAGGATCACGATATTGCCCTTGCCGCCCAGCTTCTTGACCATGAAGTCGGCCGAATTGGTGCCCATCTGCGGGTTGTTGCCGGCCACGTAGAGGTCCTGGATCGACGGATCGGTCAGCCCGCGGTCGACGATGGTGACCCACTTGCCGGCATTCTTCACCTGGCGGACCGGCTCGGTCAGCGGCGCAGATTCGAACGGCAGGATGACGAGCGCGTCGATCTTGCGGACCTGAACGAGGTCTTCCAAGTCGTTCGCCTGGCGGGTGGCGTCGCCGGCGGTCACCAGCGCGATCGTCAGATCCGGATACTTCTTCTCAAGTTCGATCTTGGCCTGCTGGGCGTGCCAGTTGAGACCGCCGGCCCAGCCGTGGGTGGCAGCCGGAATGGAGACGCCGAGGACCTTCTTGTCCGCCGCGCCGGCCGGGCTGGCGGCGATCATCATGCCGACGGCCAGCGCCGCGAGGCCAATGGTGAATTTCATGGTGTCATCTCCCTAGTTGTCGCTCCCGTGATCGGAGAGCGTTGTCGTTGGCGGTCAGAGCCGCGCATTCGTCACGGCCGTGACTTGGCATCCCGCTGCACCAGCACTGCGATGATGATGATGCAGCCTTGGATCGCGGAATTGAGGTAGACGCTGATGGCGCCGGTCAGGTTCAGGATGTTGTCGATCAGCGCCAGGATGATGGCGCCGGCGACCGTGCCCCAGATGCGGGCCGAGCCGCCTTTCATCAGGGTGCCGCCGATGATGACGGCGGCAATCGCCTCGAGCTCCCAGCCGAGGCCGGTCGTCGCCGACGCGGATCCGAGCCGCGGCACGTAGAGGAAGACGGCGAGACCAACGCACAAGCCCTGCAGCCCGTAGGCGGCGAGCTTGATGCGATCGACATGGATCGCCGAATAGCGTGCCACTTCCTCGTTGGCGCCCGTCGCCGTCACATAGCGGCCGAACCTCGTGCGATAGAGCACGATAGCGCCGATCGCCGCGACGACGGCGAAGACCAGGATCGGGTAGGTGATGCCGAGGATGTCGCCGTAGTAGACCGGCCGGTAGTAGCCGCGGATCTGTGTATTGAGCGACAGGGTGCCGCCGTTCGCCGCATAGGTGACGAGCGAGCGAAAGATACCCATGGTGCCGAGCGTCACGATGAAGGGCTCGATGCGGCCGCGGGTGATCAGCAGGCCGTTGACGAGGCCGGAGAAAACGCTGAGCGCCATCACCGCGAGCGTGCCGAGGAGCACCACCAGGAACGGCGGCAGGCCCTGCGGCGTCAGCGCGTTCATGACGATGATCATGATGCCGGAGGCAAATGCCGCGAGCGAGCCGACGGACAGGTCGATACCGCCGGTGGTGATGATGAACGTGCCGCCGATGGCGATGATGCCGGTGAAGGCGGTGCGGGTCAGGACATTGATAAGATTGCCCGGGGTGAGGAACACCGGGTTGACCACGGCGCCCAACACGATCAGCGCGGCGAGCGCGATGAACGGGCCGAAGGCTTTCAGATCGGCGCGCCGCCGGGCGGAGGATGCCCGGTGGGCGGCGTGCGACGGTTCAGGCATCAGCGCCCACTCCACTCAATCCAGTTGCATAACGGACAATGTTGGTTTCATCGATGTCGCCCCCGGTGAGCGCGCCGGTGACGCGGCCCTCGCGCATGACGACGACGCGGTGGGCCAAGCCGATCAGTTCCGGCATTTCCGAGGAGATGACGATGACCGAGCCGCCCGCACGGGCGAATTCGTCCAGAAACAGGTAGATCTGGTGCTTGGTGCCGACGTCGATGCCGCGCGTCGGCTCGTCGACGATGAGGATCTTCGGTTCGACCTGCATGATCTTGGCCAACAGCAGCTTCTGCTGGTTGCCGCCCGACAGCGAGGAGACCTTCATCTCGATGTCGCTGGCCTTGATCTCGAATGCGTCGATGGCCTTATCCATCGCCTCGCGCTCCGCCGCCAGATCGATGAAGATGCGGCCGTAGCGCGGAAGCGCCAGCAGCGTCAGGTTCGGCGTCAGCGGCTTGTCGACGAGAAGGCCACGTTTCTTGCGGTCTTCGGTCAGATAGGCGATGCCGGCAGCGATCGCCTCGTCGTAGGAGCGGATCGATTTCGCCCCTCCCGCGGTGACGCGACCGGCGGAGCGGGACCTGAGGCCGACGACGCCTTCCATCAGTTCGGTGCGCCCGGCGCCGATCAGTCCGGCAAATCCGAGAATCTCGCCCCGGCGCAAGTCGAACGAGGCACCCTCCACCCAGCCGGGAACCGACACGCCCTCGACCGTCAGAACGACC
Source organism: Ancalomicrobiaceae bacterium (assembly GCA_031291575.1). GTDB lineage: Bacteria > Pseudomonadota > Alphaproteobacteria > Rhizobiales > Ancalomicrobiaceae > CAIYYN01. Next base: position 19,312 of record JARLIT010000087.1, on the reverse strand, counting down.
GGGGCATTGTCGGACGGCCGATGCTGCTGCGGGTACATGTCCGACATGTCGCGGCCGACCATCAGGCGCGCGATGTCGTCGGGCGTGACGGCGCCGGTCGCCTCGGTCACGATCAGGCGGCCGTCGCGCAACACCGTGACGCGATCGGATATCGCCTTCACCTCGTTAAGCTTGTGAGAGATGTAGACGACGCCGACGCCCTGCGTCGTCAAGCGGCGGATGAGGCGAAACAGCACCTCGGTCTCGGCGCCGGTCAACACCGCGGTCGGCTCGTCCATGATCAGGACGCGCACGTCACGCGAAACCGCCTTGGCGATCTCCACCATCTGCTTTTCCGAGACGGAGAGATCCGAAATTCGCGCATCGGGATCGACGGAACACTCGAGTTCGGCCAGCACGCGCGCTGAGGCCTGGCGCATGGCGGGACGGTCGATCAGGCAGCGCCGGATGATCTCGCGGCCGAGAAAGATGTTCTCGGCGACGGTCATGGTCTCGGCCAGATTGAACTCCTGATGGATCATCACGATGCCGTGCCGCTCGGCGACCTCGGAATTGCGCAAGGAGACCGGCGTGCCATTGACCAGGATGGTGCCGGAGCTCGCCGGCTGGTAGCCGGCCAGGATCTTCATCAGCGTCGACTTGCCGGCGCCGTTCTCGCCAACGAGGGCATGCACTTCGCCGGCATCGACGGCGAAATCGACACCGAACAGCACCTGGACCGGTCCGAAGCTCTTGGCGATGCCGACGCCGGCCAGCACGCCGGGTCCTCTGCCGGGGATCTCCGTCGGCCGAGACACGTCAGCCGACGACGCCGCAATTCCGGACGAAAGGCCGCTCCGACCGTCTCCTGGAATTGCTCCAGTGCTCATTATTTTCGTTCCCTTCAGAAATGGCGAGCAGAGCGATCGACCGCCGGATCCATGCCGGAAGACACCGCGTTTCCGTCGGATCCGCCACCCGGCAGGCATGCATCCACCAAACTATTCATTTCGATCACGCAGAAAATCGATCGCAGCAGACAGCCCATGCTGCGCTGCATCAACGACGGGAGATGACATTACGACACAGTCTCGTCGAAACCTGCGCTAAGCGCTCGCCAATTCCGCCTGTTCGGGCGATTGTTGCATGGCAAACTCCTCCCCAATCATCTTTCTTTCGAGCCCCGCACCTGTCCGACGAGACTCCTATTTATTCCGCGACGAAAATAAATTATTGTCGACTCCCGGAATTGTCAAGGGTGCAGCCGTGCGGTACGGGAGACGATGGCGGGCGGAATTCGACCTCGGACCGGTGCCGCGCGTTGGTGGCCGGGCGAAGTGGAGCCTCGGCCATTCGGCCTTCACACGCAGTACCTGATTTTGGCGGGTTCGGAAGAAAGGTGCCACGGCTGGTGGCCGGAGTGTGGGCTGAATGAAGACCGCCGATCCCGAATTAATGCGCGCGATCAATCGGCTGACCGTGGTCGACACGATCCGGCGGTTCGGCCCGATCGCGCGCGTGGAAATCTGCGAACGCACCGAACTGTCGCCGACGACCGTGTCGGCGATCACCGCGGCGCTGCTCGACGATGCTCTCATCATTCCGACCGCCGTCGGCGACCTGCGCGACGAAGCGACGCGGGGTCGGCCGCGGGTGCAACTGGCGCTCAATCCCGATGCCGCCTATGTGGTCGGCGTCCGCCTGACACCGGACCAGATCACCGTCGCCACAACGAATTTCCGCGCCGACGTGCTTGAAAGCCTCACCTTGCCGGTGCGGCTCGACCGCCAACCTGCCGGCGTCATCGCCGATCTGGTCGAGGACGGGGTGCGTCGCTCGGTGGCGGATGCCAATCTGCCGATGTCGCGTATCGCCGGCGTGTGCATCGGGCTGCCTGGCATTGTCGAGCGTGATACCGGCATCTGCCGGCGCGGCCCGGTGTTCTCGGAAGCCAACGTGCCGCTCGGCAAGTCCTTGGCCGAGCGTCTCGCGGTGCCGGTGACGCTCGATGTCGACGTCAATCTGGCTGCGCTCGCCGAGCACTGGTTCGGCCGCGGTCGCGACCTCGACGATTTCCTCGTCATCACCATCGAGCAGTCGCTCGGGCTCGGCGTCATCCACCGCGGCGAGGTGTTTCGCGTCCCCGGCGGCCTCAGCCCCGATCTCGGCGACGTCGTCATCACGGCGGGCGACGGCAGCCTGAAGCGGCTTGGCAGCGTCGCCTCGCTGTCGGCCATCCTCGCCGATCTCGCCCGCGAGATCGGCGGCGATCATGCCGCGATCACCGGTCGGCCGGATCGCAGCGTGGCACTGGCGCGCGACGGAGCCGAGGCCGGCTATGCGACGGTGGCGGCAATTCTGGCACGCGCCGGCCGGACTCTCGGCGTCTCGATCGCCAATCTCATCGCACTCTTCGCCCCGCCACGCATCATTCTGACCGGCCTTGGGATCGCTCTCGGGAAGTCGCTGCTCGACCCGCTCATGCAGGCGGTCAGAGAGAACACGCCAAACGGGATGGACGACGTAACCGAAATCGTCCATGAAATTCGCGGCGAGGACATGTGGGCCCGCGGCGCGGCGGCGATGATGCTGCGCGATCTCTACGGCGCGCCATGGAACACGACCGGCCCCGCCATGCGCAGGTTGACGCGATGAGCAGGACCGGACGGACAAGCGACAGAGGACAGCACGCATGCGCGAGGCGTTGATCGTCTGGGGCGGTTGGTCGCTGCATGAACCGGAGCAGTGCGCCGGCATTGTCGGCGAGGTTCTCGAGGCCGAGGGGTTCAAGGTCTACATCGAAGGAACCACCGAAGCCTTCGCCGACCCGGCCATCCGCGAGATGAGCCTGATCGTGCCGATCTGCACCATGTGGCGGATTGAAAAGGAAGAATTGGACAATCTGATCGCCGCGGTCGTCGGCGGCGTCGGGCTCGGCGGCTTCCACGGCGGCATGGGCGATTCCTTCCGCGAGAGCATTGAGTACCAGTTCATGTGCGGCGGACAATTGGTCAGCCATCCCGGCGATTTCATCGACTACCGTGTCAATATTCTGAAGCCGGACGATCCAATCGTCGCCGGTATCGCTGACTTCGATTATCATTCCGAGCAGTATTACATGCATGTCGATCCGGCGATCGACGTACTGGCGACGACCACGTTTTCCGGGGACCACGTGCCGTGGATCGACGGTGTCACCATGCCGGTTGTCTGGAAGAAGACGCACGGCAAAGGTCGCGTATTCTATTCCGCGCTCGGCCATGACGCGGCGGAACTGGTGTCGCGGCCGGCGCTGACGATCCTGACGCGCGGGCTTCTGTGGGCGGCGCGCTGAGGCGGCGCGCGGCACAGCCGCCGGTCGCCATGCGCCCTCAGCTCCGTGCCAGCCCGAGCGCGGCAAGCCGTTCGCCAGTTGCCGCACTTGCGAGCATGGCGACAAAGGCCTCGACCTCAGGTCGCCCGGCGCGCGCCTTGGCAATGGCGAAGTCGTAATTCTCCTCGGCAAACGGCAGGAATCCAAGGCCGTACGCCTCGGCGACGGTCGAAATCGCCATACCCCAGTCGGCACGCCCCTGCGCCACCGCCGCAGCGACGGCATTGTGCGATCTGGGCTGATTGGCCCAGCCTTCGGGCTTACGCCCCTTCAGCATCCCCTCGATGAGAAAGCGCGTGCCCGCACCGGCATTGCGGTTGACCATCAGCACTCTCGGGTTGCCCACCACCGCATCGATTGCCGCTTCGGCGGACCGACCTTCGAAGCGCTTGTCGCCTCGGCGGAAGACGATGCCCTGCTGGCGCCGCCAGCCCTTCACCAGAACAAGCGAGCCATCGACGAACGGCTCGTTGTAGCGGCCGCTTTCCGGATGGAGGATGTGGATCGGGGCAATGTCGCATTCGCCGCGCCGGGCCGCGCTGAGACCCGCCATGCTGCCGATCGAAAGAATGCGGACGTCGATCCCCGCCTCGGCCAGTGCCTCGGCCACGGGATCCAGCCCGACGCAGTGGCTACCGGCGACGATGAGATCAGGCGCGCGGATTTCCGCAGAAAACAGCGCCACATCGGCCTTCTGCCCGGCGGCAGGCGAAGCGGCGGGCGGCCCCACGGCAAGAAAGCCGTCGGCTTCGGCCAAGGCCGATATGGAGCCGGAGTTCCGCTGCAGCGGATGGGCGGTGAGGGGACGGTCGCCGCCGGCGTCAAGCGCGACGAGGACGTAGTCGGTGCGGCCGGGCTCAGCGGCGACGCTGGCGGACAGGGTGGCGGCGACGGTCGCACGACGGCGCGGCGGCTGTCCGGCGAGCCGGCGCAATACCGGGGCGATGACGGACTGGAATGTGACCATCGCCACGGTCGGGACGCCGTTAAGGATGGCTATCCCCTTTCCGTCCGCCACCGCAAGACTCACGAGGCTGCCTGGCGTAACGGCGACCGCGTCGACGACGATGCCCGGCTGAGCCATTTTGCCAATGACGTCGACCGCCGCAGCGGCCGTGCGCCTGAATGTTCCCCCCGACACAATGACGAAATCGGCCCGTTCGAGCGCCTCGGCGAGCGTCGCAGCGAGGCGTTCCGCTGCGATGGGACCGATCGGAAAGGTCAGCGAGCGGCAGCCGCTGTCCACTGCGGCGGCAGCGATCACCGGCCCGACGACATCGAACAGGCCGGAGTGCGGATGGTTGCCACCAGGGGCGAACACCTCGTCGCCGGTCGAGATGACCGCGACCGTCGGGCGGCGGCAGACGTCGACGCGTGCAAGGCCGCACGCCGCCAGAAGCCCAACCTCGCGCGGCCCGATCCGCCGGCCGCGCCGAACCACCACCCCGCCCCGCGCCAGATCCGAGCCGGCGAACGCAATGTTCTGCCCGGCATGCATGGGGCGGCGCACAAGGATGGCGTCGGAACCGTCCCGTTCCGCGTGTCCAGCGATGACGACGGCATCGGCGCCGCGCGGCATCGGGGTGCCCGGTGAAATCGCAAGCGTCCGACCACGCGCCACCGGACGTTTGGACGACAGTCCGGCATCCGGGATCTCGCCGATCGGCCGCAGGCGGACGGGCGCCGCCCCGCTCGCTGCCGCCGTATCGGCAGCGCGCACGGCAAAACCCTCGACGGTCGCGCAATCGAAGGGTGGTACGTCGACCAGCGCGGTCAACGTCTGCGCCAGAACCCGCCCGACCGCGTCACCTAGCTCGACAGTCTCAATGCCGACCCGCTCAGGAGCCAGCGCCGCCTCGAAGCGGCGAAGCGCTTCCTCGATGCCGACGGCTGGCGGAAACGGGGCGTCATGCATGGGCTCGTCCTTTCGGGCCGGCAACTGCAGTGCGACATGGCTGCCCCAGACCGGGCGCGTTCCAGTCATAACAAGTAACGCGGGGCGGCGCCGATGCAAGTCGGGCCCGGGGACTGCGATGTCGGCGGCAGCGATCGACTGCCCCCCCGCCAGCCAGACGCGCTGTCGCTGCAATCTCCGCGATTATCGCTTCCCCCGGCCTGTCGTCCCCGAGGACCGACGGCACCGTTCCCTCCGGTCCGCCCCGGCCATCCAGTAAGATACTGATCCGACATGCGCTTGAAATAAACGCTTCTCTCATATTCACCAAATATAAATCCGGACACCTGACGAACGTCGCCGGTCCGTGCGGCGAGGGTCTACAAGGAGCGATACTGCGCAACGTGGCGTAGAACCGGCCTTTCGGAATTCGAGAGACAGACCTGACGATGCCTCCAATTCAGAAAAGAATCTCCCTGACACTGGCAGTCTTGCTGCTGGCGCTGACGCCTTTAATATTCACATGCCAGAATACGTATCTGCAACACGAGGCGGCGATCGCGAAGACCAAGGATGAGCTTGGCCGGACGGCTCAACTGACTGCAAAATGGATCGATTATTCCTTTCGCGTCGTTCAACAGCTGGGCACCGACATTGCGACCCTGGTGCAGGATAGCGGCCTCGTCCGGAAAGAGGATCTCGCCAACCTCCGGCAGGACACCCAGTTCGCAGCCGCACTGACGGCCCGCGACCGCGCATTTTCGAGCATCAATGCCATTCTGGTCGTCGATACTGCGGGTGACCTTGTCGCGGCATCGGAATCCGGCCGTGGGCCGCACGACGACGACGCGATCAGGCAGCTGATCGCCGGTCTCAGCAGGGCGGCGCCCGATCGCGCGATGGCGTTGATGCCGGCGACCGATCGCGGATCCAACGTCGTCTACATTGCCATCCGACTTGCCGACGATGCTGGAACAGTAACTGGCGCCACCGTTCTCGTCTTCGATCCGGGTTGGTTCGCTTCGGTCCTGTCGGAGATCGAACGCAGCATGCCAGTGCTGTTGTCGCTGGACTTCTCCGGCGACACGGGCAACGGGCAACGGCTCGTGAGCTCGAAGCTCAGTCTCGATCCTGACGGCGGGATCGTATCGGCCGCTGCCGACGCCGGAACCCTCGGCCTCACCGTGACCGCCTCTCAATCACGGACGGAGTCCCTGGCGCTGTGGCGCCGGCAACTGTGGAACACCGCCATCTTCCTGTCGGTATGGGAACTCACCTTACTCGCCGGCTATCTCGCCATACGGCGGTGGGAGATCGTCGCCCGGCGTGCCCAGGCGGCGCGCACCGCAGCGCTCGCTTCGGTCAGAGAGGCCGAGGAGGAGGCGCGCACCGCTCGCATCCGCGAGAAGGAACGCGCCATCGAGGCCATTTTCGACAATGGCGCCGTCGGCTTTGCTGAGGTGGCATTGCCGGACTCGCGGTTCGTGCGCTTCAACCGCCGCTTCTGCGAGATGACCGGCCGGAACGCGGCGGACCTGCTCGGAGGGCTCACCCCGCGTGACATCTATCATCCGGATGATCGGGTGTCGTTCGATGCGGCCATGCAGATGCTGCACGAGAAGGGTAGTACAGAGCGATCCGTCCGCTATCTCCACGCCGACGGACGGGTGATCTGGGCTCATGTCGGCGTGAAGATCTCCGCCGTCGACGACAATGGCCGCGCAACCCGCCTCATCGCCGTGGTGCAGGACATCTCCGCCGTAAAACAGGCAGCCGAGGAAATCCGGGAGCGCGAAACGCTGCTCAGGCTGTGCATGCAGATCGGCCACGTCGGTACGTTCTGGCGCCGTTTTGGTGAAGACCAGCTGCATCTGAGCGAAGAGGCCAGCAACATTCTCGGCCTGCCTGAGGGAACCAGGCGCGCCTCCTACGGCAGCCTTGAGCGAAACATGTCCGAAGCCGACGCGGCCCGGATCCGGGAGGCCGTGACGAGTGCCCGAGGTCGCGGCGCGCACGACCAGGCATTCAGCTTCCGCTTCGTGCGCCCTTGCGACGGTGTCGCCCGCCACGTCGAGGTGCGCGTGCGCTACGACTATGACGACGACGGCCGCCATGGGGCCACCGGCGTGATGATCGACGTCACAGAAACGCGCAAGGCCGAGGCGCTGCTCAGACTCTCGCTGCAGATCAGCCGTGTCGGCACGTTCCGCCACGACTTTGCCTCGCAGACGGTTGATTGCGACGCCACCACCCGCGAGCTCTGCGGTCTGCCCCCCGACAACCAGCCGATCCCGAAGGACGTATGGTGGGGCTACGTCCTGCCGGAAGATCGCAAGTTGCTGGAAGCCGGTCTTGCCGAGAGCGCCGCCGCCCACGCGATGGAATCGCGCCGCGACTACCGCATCCGTCGCGCCGACGACGGCAGCATTCGCCATGTCACGGCCCGAGTTTACCTCGAATACGGCACCGACGGCCAACTCGTCAGCGCCAGCGGCGTGATCATCGATATGACCGACCGCTACGAGGCCGAGGCCAAGATCGCCCATCTCGCCCGGCACGACGTGCTGACCGACCTGCCCAATCGCACGGTGCTGCGCGAACGCACCGATGCGGCGGCGGCCGCCTCACGTCGCGGACAGGGCTTCGCGCTGTTGATGATCGATCTCGACCGCTTCAAACACGTCAACGATACACTCGGGCATCCCGTCGGCGACGCGCTGTTGCAGGCGGTAGCCACACGGCTGTTGGAAAGCGTGCGCGAGACCGATACGGTCGCTCGCCTCGGCGGCGACGAATTCGCCGTGCTCATGCCCGGGCTCTCCGAACCGCACGAAATTGCCGCGACTGTCGCCGACCGGATCGTCGCCGCCATCAGCCGGCCGTTCCAGATCGGCGAACACATCGTCGAGATCGGTTCCAGCGTCGGCATCGCCATCGCGCCCGGCGACGGCAGCGAGACGGACGACATCAACAAGGCCGCCGATCTGGCCCTCTACCGCGCCAAGACCGACGGCCGCGGCTGCTGGCGGTTCTTCGAAGCGGCGATGGATTCCGACATGCGGCGGCGCCGCTACGGCGAATTCGATTTGCGCCGGGCATTCGTCGCCGATGAGTTCGACCTCGTCTACCAGCCGATGGTCGACCTCGACAGCAGGCGGGCGCTCGGCGTCGAGGCGCAGATTGTGTGGCGACACCCGCAGCGCGGGACAGTTCCGGCCGAGGCGTTTGCAGCCTTCGCAGAAGAACTCGGCATCCTGAAGGACATCGGTTCGCGATTGTTGGCGCGGGCCTGCCTGGAGGCCGCGACCTGGGTAGGAGCGCCGACACTGGCCTTCGCGGTGTCGTCGCGACAGTTCTACAAGCGGAACTTCGTTGCGACTGTGATCGAGGCGCTCGAAGCAGCGAGCCTGCCGGCTGACCGGCTGGAATTGCGCATCGCCGAGGCCACGCTGACCGCACCCGGTCGCAACCCGTTACCGGTGCTTGAAGACCTGTCGCGCCACGGGGTAGCCCTCGGCATCGCCGAGGTCGGCTCCGGACGGTCGATCCTCGGCCTGCTGGCGCGCCATCGGTTCGATCGCGTCCTCGTCGACTGTGTCCCGTCCGGGTCGCAAACCGGACCCGATCTCGCCGCGATCATGCCCGCCGTGTCGCGCCTCGGCGATAGCGTCGGTTCGGGCTGCGGCGTCAGCGGCATCGAAACGGAGGCGGAGCGCCGCCTTGCCGAACGTGAGGGATTTCGAACGGCACAGGGGCTCCTGTTCGGCGCACCCATGTCGAGCGGCGAAATCCGCAGCTATCTTCTCGGCGAACGCGCCGGCCCGCCGGCCGCGCGCTCGGCCGCATCGCCAGCCGGAACCGCTGGTCCGGAACGAACCCGTATCGGTACTGCCGGTCTCACAACAGGGCTTCGGCGGTCGCCTCGTCGGTGATCAACCCGCTGACCAGCGGTTTGGTAATGGCAGCGCGGATCGCCTGGACCTTGGACAGGCCGACCGCGACCGCAATGCACAACTTGGTCTCCAGATCGGGCAGCGGCACGCTCATGACGCGGTCGTTGGTCAGCCCCTCGATCAGGTCGCCGTTGGCATCAAACGTCCACCCGGTGATCTCGCCGATGGCGCCGGCTGTCCGGATCTGCGCGAGATCGGCCTCGGACAGGAAGCCGTCGAGCAGCAGCGGCGGCTTGTCGCCCAATCCGCCGATGCCGACAAAGATCGTCCTCGCATCGGCGACGAGGCTCATGTTGGACACTATCATCGGCTGGCGGAGCAAAATGTCGCGCTCCTCGACGGACGAGGCGATGACGGGAAACGGCAGCGGGTAGCTGCGTGCCTTGGTCTTGTCGGCGAGGTTGAAGATCACGCTGAAATAGGCGGCGGAACCGTCCGGCGCGATGTTGCCGGTGACCGAGACCACCTTGTGATGCAGGCATTCCATGCTCGACATCTGGTCGACGGCGGACTTCAGCGTGCGGCCGGTGCCGATGCCGAGCGTGATCGGGCTCGGCGACTTGAGGAACCGCTCCAGCTGCACAGCCGCGGCATGCCCGACCCCGTAGAGCGCATCCGGATGATCGCGATCGGTCGGCACGACCTCGGCGAGTTTCAGCCCGAAGCGCTGTTCGAGTTCGGCGCCGAGTGCCAGACAGCGGGCGATCGGGTGATCCAGTTCGAACTTGATGAGGCGTTCGGAAATAGCCAGCGAGACCAGACGCTGGGCGCTCGGACGGGAGACACCGAGCTTGGCGGCGATCTGATCCTGCGTGTTGCCGGCGATATAGTAGAGCCAGCCGGCCCGCGCAGCGTCATCCAGCTTGCCGTTCTCGTCGCCGTCCCGGTGGATCGCCATGGAGTTCCCTGTGATGCGGTCGCAACCGGCCGCTTGGCATCAAGTAGCAACCACGCCAGTCGGCGTGTCAAGGTAGGGCATCGCCGCCGTCTGGCAAACCCGTGCGCAATCAGAGTGTTAATCGACACGCTGCCGGCCGTCGCGTGCCGCTGTTGCGCCGCAGCGACGAATCGCGATTGACATCGATCGGCCTCGGTGAGAATTTACTCACGGCGTGAGCAAATGCTCTGGCCGAACATACCGCCGCGAAACGTCGGCGGGACAAGGCCCCGGCCAAGGCTGGCTCGCCTGAGATGCCGCTAGACCGGCGTAGGGAGGATTGCATGACTTTCAGATCTGGGCTCTTAGGAATGTGTTCGCTGCTCGTGATGTCGGGCTTCGCGAACGCGGAAACGCTGACGATCGCCACCGTGAATAACGGCGACATGATCCGCATGCAGAAGCTGACGGATGACTTCACGGCCAAGAACCCCGACATCAAGCTCGAATGGGTGACGCTCGAAGAGAACGTCCTGCGCCAGAAGGTCACCACCGACATCGCCACCAAGGGCGGTCAATTCGACGTTCTGACCATCGGCACTTACGAAGTGCCGATCTGGGCCAAGCAGGGCTGGCTGGTGCCGCTCGATAAGCTCGGCGCCGACTACGACATCAACGATCTGCTGCCCGCCATCCGCGGCGGCTTGTCGATGGACGGCAAGCTCTACGCCGCGCCGTTCTACGGCGAATCCTCGATGGTCATGTACCGCACGGACCTGTTCGAGAAGGCTGGCCTCAAGATGCCGGACGCCCCGACCTGGGACTTCGTCGCCGACGCAGCGCGCAAGATCACCGACAAGAAGGGCGAGATCTACGGCATCTGCCTGCGCGGCAAAGCCGGTTGGGGCGAGAACATGGCGTTCCTGACAGCGACCGCCAATTCCTTCGGCGCGCGCTGGTTCGACGAAAAGTGGCACGCCCAGTTCGACCAGCCCGAGTGGAAGAAGGCCCTCACCTTCTACGTCAACCTGATGAAGGATGCCGGACCTCCGGGTGCTTCCTCGAACGGCTTCAACGAAAACCTGGCGCTGTTCCAGTCCGGCAAGTGCGCCATGTGGATCGATGCCACCGTCGCCGCCTCCTTCGTCTCCGACCCCAAGGCATCGAAGGTCGCCGACAAGGTCGGCTATGCGCTCGCCCCGGACAACGGCCTCGGCAAGCGCGGCAACTGGCTGTGGGCCTGGAATCTGGCGGTGCCGGCGGGCTCCAAGAAGGTCGACTCGGCCGAGAAGTTCATCGCCTGGGCAACGTCGAAGGCCTATGCCGAACTGGTCGCCTCCAAGGAGGGCTGGGCCAACGTGCCTCCCGGCACCCGCACCTCGCTCTACACCAATCCGGAGTACCAGAAGGCGGCGCCGTTTGCCAAGATGACGCTCGACAGCATCAACTCCGCTGACCCGACCAAGCCGACCGTGAAGCCCGTCCCCTACGTGGGCGTGCAGTTCGTGGCGATCCCGGAATTCCAGGGCATCGGCACCGCCGTCGGCCAGCAGTTCTCGGCAGCTCTCGCCGGGCAGAAGTCGGTCGATGACGCGCTTGCGGCGGCGCAGGCCCTCACCACCCGCGAAATGACCAAGGCTGGCTACATCAAGTAAGTCCGCCTGAGCCAACTTGCCGGAGTCGCTCCTGCGTGCGGCTCCGGTCCTTCCCCGGGGACCGGCAAGCGATCGAGCAACGATCCGCCCTCCCCGCCCCGGCCGGCGACGCGGCAACGTTGCACCGCCAGCCGCAAGATCGAGACCGCGGACAAGCGGGCTCCCGGATCGCCCGTCCCGCCACCCGCGATGCACCGACAAGCCTGTCGCGGCCGTTGGAAAGAGGAACGCCATGTCGACCTACCACTCCAGAGCCGCCGGTCGGCTGATGGTCGCGCCTTCGGTCATCCTGCTGTTTCTCTGGATGATCGTGCCGCTCGGCCTGACGATCTACTTCTCCTTTCTGCACTACAACCTGCTGATGCCGGGAACCGAAACCTGGACCGGTTTCCTCAACTACCAGTACTTCCTCACCGACCCGGCGTTCTTCACGGCAATCGTCAACACCCTCGTCATCGTCGTCGGCGTGCTGATCATCACCATCGTCGGCGGCGTCCTGTTGGCGCTGCTGTTGGACCAGCCGATGTTCGGCCAAGGCATTCTGCGGATCCTGGTGATCTCGCCGTTCTTCGTGATGCCGACGGTGTCGGCGCTCATCTGGAAGAACATGTTCATGAACCCGGTGAGCGGGCTTCTCGCCTTCCTGCAGAAGTCCATGGGGTTCCAGCCGCACGACTGGCTGGCGGCGACGCCCTTGCTCGCCATCATCATCATCGTCGCCTGGCAGTGGCTCCCCTTCGCCACGCTCATCCTCCTCACCGCGCTGCAGTCGCTCGACGAAGAGCAGCGCGAGGCGGCGGAGATGGACGGCGCCGGGCCGGTGTCGCGCTTCATCTACATCGTGATGCCGCACCTCGGGCGCGCCGTCACCGTGGTGATCCTGATCCAGACCATCTTCCTGTTGTCGGTCTTCGCCGAAATCCTGGTCACCACCAACGGCGGCCCCGGCACCGACTCAACCAACCTCGCCTACCTCGTCTACGCGCAGGCACTGCTGCAGTACGACGTGGGAGGAGCGTCCGCCGGCGGCGTCGTCGCCGTCATCCTCGCCAACATCGTCGCCATCTTCCTCATGCGGATGATCGGCCGGACACTGGAGGCCTGAGCCATGGCGCGCCGCGTCACGAGAACCCGCAAGTGGGCCGTCACCATCGTCGCCTGGGTCATCGGGATCCTGATCTTCTTCCCGATCCTGTGGACGATCCTCACCTCGTTCAAGACCGAGGGCGAAGCCGTGGCGATGCCGCCGTCGCTCCTCTTCTTCGACTGGACGCTGGAGAATTACCGCGAGGTGCAGCAGCGCTCCAACTACTTCATGCACTTCCTCAATTCCGTGACGATCTCGCTCGGCTCGACCGCCATCGGCCTCGTCATCGCCATTCCCGCCGCATGGGCGATGGCGTTCCAGCCGACCAAGCGGACCAAGGATCTCCTGATGTGGATGCTCTCCACCAAGATGATGCCGGCAGTCGGCGTGCTGGTGCCGATCTATCTGATCTTCCGCGATACCGGGCTCCTCGACAGCCGCCTCGGCCTCACCATCATCCTGACCCTGATCGACCTGCCGATCATCATCTGGATGCTCTACACCTACTTCAAGGAGATCCCCGGCGAGATCCTCGAGGCCGCGCGCATGGACGGGGCGACGCTCGTCGCCGAGATCGTGCACGTCTTAACGCCGATGGCGATCCCGGGCATCGCCTCCACGCTTCTCCTCAACGTCATCCTCGCCTGGAACGAGGCGTTCTGGACGCTCAACCTGACGGCGGCGCAAGCCGCGCCGCTGACCGCGTTCATCGCCTCCTATTCCAGCCCCGAAGGTCTCTTCTACGCCAAGCTCTCCGCCGCCTCGACCATGGCGATCGCACCGATCCTCATCCTCGGCTGGTTCTCGCAGAAGCAGCTGGTGCGCGGTCTCACCTTCGGCGCAGTCAAATAAGGACGGGAACCATGGGCAGCATCACGCTCCGACAGGTGAACAAGAAATTCGGCGAGGTGGCGGTCATCCCGTCGATCGACCTCGAGGTCGAAGAGGGCGAGTTCGTGGTCTTCGTCGGCCCGTCCGGCTGCGGCAAGTCGACGCTTCTGCGCCTCATTGCCGGGCTCGAGGACGTCACCTCCGGCGCCGTCCTCATCGACGGCAAGGATGCCACCCGGCTGCCGCCGGCCAAGCGCAAATTGTCGATGGTGTTCCAGTCCTACGCGCTCTATCCGCACATGAGCGTCAGGGCCAACATCGCCTTTCCCTTGAAGATGGCCGGCATGCCCAAGGCCGAGATCGACGCCAAGGTCGCCGATGCGGCCGAGACGCTCAACTTGACCGACTATCTCGACCGCAAGCCGCGGCAACTGTCCGGCGGCCAGCGCCAGCGCGTTGCCATCGGCCGCGCCATCGTGCGCCAGCCATCGGCCTTCCTGTTCGACGAACCGCTGTCGAACCTCGATGCGTCGCTGCGCGTGCAGATGCGGCTCGAAATCGCCGAACTGCACCAGCAGCTCGGCGCGACGATGATCTACGTCACCCACGATCAGGTCGAGGCGATGACCATGGCCGACAAGATCGTGGTGCTCAACAAGGGCCGCGTCGAACAGGTCGGCTCGCCGCTCGAACTCTACCGCGCCCCGGCCAACCTGTTCGTCGCCGGCTTCATCGGCTCGCCGCGCATGAACTTCATCCGCGGCCAAGCGGCCGCCGCCTACGGGGCTGCCACCATCGGCGTCAGGCCGGAGCACATCCAGATCTCCACCGAGGGCGGCATCTGGCAGGGCACCGTCGGGGTGACCGAGCATCTCGGCTCCGACACGTTCCTGCACATCCATACCGAAGACCTCGGCACGCTGACCGTCAGGGCCGGCGGCTACGTCGACTTCGGGCCAGGCGACACGATCAGCCTCACGCCCGATCCCGGTCGCATTCATCGGTTCGACAGCGACGGGAGGGCGATCAGATGACGCGGCTCGAGGGCCGGCACGCCCTGATCACCGGCGCAGCCCGCGGCATCGGCAAGGCATTCGCGGAAAGCTACGTGCGAGAAGGCGCGAGCGTGGCCATCGCCGACATCGATTTTGCCCGGGCACAGGAGACGGCCCGCAGCATCGGCGCCGCGACCTACGCGGTGAAGGTGGACGTGACCGACCAGGCCTCGATCGATGCCTGTCTTGCCGCCGTTACGGCGCGCGCCCCGATCGACGTCCTCATCAACAATGCCGCCATCTTCGAGATGGCCCCGATCACCGACATCGCCGAGGACAGCTACCGGCGGGTGTTCGACGTCAACGTCAAGGGCACGCTGTTCATGATGAAGGCGGTCGCCAACCACATCATCGCGGCGAAGCGGCCGGGCAAGATCATCAACATGGCAAGCCAGGCCGGGCGCCGCGGCGAGGCGCTGGTCACCCTCTATTGCGCCTCGAAGGCGGCGATCATTTCGGTGACGCAATCGGCAGCCCTGGCGCTCGCCAGTCACGGCATCACGGTCAACGCGATCGCACCCGGCGTGGTCGATACCGAGATGTGGGACGGGGTCGACGCCGCCTTCGCCAAATGGGAGGGCCTGAAGCTCGGCGAGAAGAAGATGCTCGTCGGCAGGCAAGTGCCGCTCGGCCGCATGGGGCGTGCCGAGGACCTGGCTGGCATGGCCGTGTTCCTCGGCTCAGCCGAGAGCGACTACATCACCGCCCAAACCTACAACGTCGATGGCGGCAACTGGATGAGCTGACGTCACGCGACATCGGAAGACACCAGGAAGCGCGAAGCGACACCGCTTCTGCGCATGGGGATTGAGTCTGTCTCGTTGGGAGATACGCCATGACTACCGCGCTTGCCCTGTCCATGCTCGATCGGCTGCCCGCCGGTATCGCTCGGCCGATCTACCGGCCCTCGGACATCACGCCGGGTATCGTGCATTTCGGGGTGGGCAACTTCCATCGCGCCCATCAGTCCGTCTACCTCGATCTCCTGATGAACGACGGCAAGGCGCTTGATTGGGGCATCATCGGCGCCGGCGTCCGGGCGTCCGACACCGCCATGCGCGACGCCTTGTCCGCCCAGGATTACCTCACCACGCTGGTCGAACTCGGTGGCGATCCGGCCGCGGCCCGCGTGCTTGCCCCGATGATCGACTTCATTCCCATCGACGACCGCGAGCAGCTGATCGACAGGCTGTCGGACGCGCGGATCCGCATCGTCTCGCTGACCATCACCGAAGGCGGCTATTTCCTCAATTCGGCGACGGGCCGGTTCGATGCGGCCCATCCCGAGATCGTCGCCGATGCCGCCAGCCCCGACGACCCGCGCACGGTATTCGGCCTCATCATAAAGGGGTTACGGCGACGCCGGGACAAGGGCCTCCCCCCCTTCACCATCATGTCCTGCGACAACATTCCCGGCAACGGCACGGTGACGCGCCAGACGCTGGCCGGGCTCGCCGCCCTGTCGGACCCGGTCTTCGCCCGTTGGATCGAGGAGAACGTCGCCTTCCCGAATGCGATGGTCGACCGCATCACACCGGCGACCACCGACCACGAGCGCCAGTATCTCAAGGACACGTTCGACCTCTCGGACAATTGGCCAGTGTTCTGCGAACCGTTCAAGCAATGGGTGCTGGAAGATCACTTTCCCTTGGGACGGCCGCCGTTCGAAGACGCCGGCGTCACCTTCACCCATGACGTGGCGCCTTACGAGTTGATGAAGCTCCGCATCTTGAACGGCGGGCACGCCGCGATCGCCTATCCGGCGGCGCTGATGGGCATCCACTACGTGCATGACGCCATGGCCAATCCGCTGATCGCGGCCTTCCTCGAAAAGTTGGAACTGTCCGAGATCGTGCCGATCGTGCCGCCGGTACCCGATACCGACCTGATCGCCTACTACAGGCTTATCGCCTCGCGCTTCGCCAACCCGAAGATCGGCGACACCATCCCCCGGCTCTGCCAGGACGGATCGAACCGGCAGCCGAAGTTCATCATCCCCTCCTCGCGCGACCGGCTGGCGCAAGGGCTCGATATCACCGGTCTCGCGCTTGTTTCGGCCTTGTGGTGCCGCTACTGCGCGCTTGTCGACGATGCCGGCTACGCGATTGCGCCCAACGACGCCAGCGCCGCACGGCTGCAGGCCCTGGCGATCGAAGCACGCGTCTCGCCGAACGCATTTCTCGCAGGGCTTCATGATATCTTCGGCGACGTGGGAGAATCGCCGCGCTTCGCCGCCGTTTTCGCCGGCCACCTCGGCGACCTGTGGCTCCGGGGAGCCGCAGCGGTGTTGAGCGACTACGTCAGGAGCCGATAGAAGGTCCATGCTGCGATATCTCTGTGCCGTCGATGTCGGAACGGGCAGCGCGCGTGTTGGCGTGTTCGATCGGGACGGCTCGAGCCTATCGCGGGCGGAGCATCCGATCGTCCTCAACCGGCCAGCGACCGACCATGCCGAGCATGACAGCGAGGACATCTGGTCGGCGGTCTGTGTCGCGACACGCATCGCGCTGTCGACGGCCGGGATCTCCGGCGACGAGGTCGCGGGCATCAGTTTCGACGCCACCTGTTCGCTCGTCGCCCGCGATGCCGACGGCCGTCCCGTCTCGGTATCGGTCTCCGGCCAGAGCCGCTGGGATACGATCTGCTGGCTCGACCACCGCGCCTTGCGCGAGGCAGAGGAGTGCACGGCCACCGGTCACAAGGTGCTCGACTATCTCGGCGGCGTCATGTCGCCGGAGATGCAGACGCCGAAACTGATGTGGCTGAAACGGCACCTGCCGGAATCCTGGGCTCGGGTGCACTATCTCTTCGACCTCGCCGACTTCCTCACTTGGAAGGCGAGCGGCTCCAACGACCGCTCGCAGTGCACGCTGACCTGCAAGTGGACCTATCTGGCGCATGCGCCCGAGGGCTGGAGCGAGGATTATCTGAAGGCCATCGGCCTCGATGATCTCTTGGTGCGCGGCAGTCTGCCGCGCCGCGCCGTGCCCGTTGGCAGCGATCTCGGCCCTTTGACCGAAAAGGCTGCCGGCGACCTCGGCCTGACGACGCAGTGCCGGGTCGGCGCCGGGCTGGTCGATGCCTACGCCGGCACGCTCGGACTGTTGGGACGCTCGGCCGGCAATGCCGCGGAGATGGACCGCCGGGCCGCCCTCATCGCCGGAACCTCCAGCTGCGCCATGGTGCTGTCGCACAATCCGATCGCCTACGGCGGCAGCTGGGGTCCCTACTGGGGTGTCGCGCTACCGGACCTCTGGCTGACGGAGGGCGGCCAGTCGGCTTCCGGCGCGCTCCTAGACCATGTGATCCGCTGGCATGGCGCCGGCGGCGAGCCGTCGCCCGACATGCACGCCCGCATCATCGCCCGGATCGGCGAGCTCCGGGCAGTCGAAGGCGAGGGGTTCGCCGCCCGGTTGCGGGTTCTGCCCGATTTCCATGGCAACCGCTCGCCGCTCGCCGATCCGCGCGCACTCGGCGTGATCTCCGGACTGGCGATGGACGCGTCCTTCGACAGTCTCGCCCAGCTCTATTGGCGTACAGCGGTCGCCCTGGCGCTGGGCCTCAGGCACATTCTCGATGCGCTCAAGGCCGAGGGACAGGCGATCGATACGCTTTGCGTCACCGGCGGCCATACGCGCAATCCCCTCCTCATGGAACTCTACGCCGACGTGCTCGGCTGCCGCGTGGTGACGCTCGTTGACGCCGACGCGACGCTGCTCGGCTCCGCCATTTCGGCGGCGGTCGCAGCGGGGATCTATCCGAGTCTCGCCGCTGCCGCGGTCGCCATGGCCGGCAAGACCAGCACGCGCTGGCCGTCGCCCGCCGCTGCCGGCTACGATCGCGACTACCGCATCTTCCTCGCCATGCAGCAGCATCGCCGAGAGGTCGAACGGCTGACGGAGCTGGAGCCGGACGGTAGCCACCAGCGCTCGGGCGGGCCGTTCGCCGACAAGCGCCTGATCATCTTCGACTGCGACGGCGTGCTGGTCGACAGCGAGATGATCGCCACTGCCGTGCTCGTCGACCATTTGCACGACTTAGGTGTGCCGGCGACGATCCCCGAAATCGCCGCGCGGGTCATCGGCCGCAGTGCGCCGACCGTGCAGGCGGTCCTGATGCGGTCCTATGGTGTTAGGATCGACGCGATGGCCGAGAAACGCCTGCAGGAGCGGCTGTTCGCCCGGTTCCGCGAGGAATTGAAGCCGGTCGAGGGCATTCGGCAGTTGCTCGATCGCCTGACCGTTCCCTATTGTTTGGCCTCGTCGAGTTCCCCGAAACGCATCCAGGTGACGCTCGCTGCCGCCGGCCTGGCGGACCGTTTCAGCGGACGGATCTTCTCCGCCTCGATGGTGGCGCGCGGCAAGCCGGCGCCGGACCTGTTCCTGCATGTGGCCAGGACGATGGGGGTGGAACCGCGCGACTGCCTGGTGATCGAAGACAGTCCGGCCGGCATCGAAGCGGCCAAGCAGGCGGGGATTGCGGTGATCGGGTTCGTCGGCGGCAGCCACGCGCAGGGCGAGGCTTTCCGTGCCGATCTCACCGGCCTGGAGCCCGACGCCATCTGCACAACCGCTGAAGAAGTCCTCGCGCTGATCGCCTAGAGCGCCG
>JARLIT010000002.1 GCA_031291575.1 Ancalomicrobiaceae bacterium | reverse complement strand
TGGCGCGAACCTGCCGCCTCCGCTTGGCCAGCCGTGGTCCGTCAGCCCATTCCAATGCGCCGCCAGGCGGCCACGTCCCGCCGCGACGCCACAAAGACATCGTGCGGGACTTTCGCCCCGCACGATGACCATCTCTTACTTCGATCTGAACCGCCCCGGGTTTGCCGGAGGCTGATTGGCTCAAATCATGCGGCCATGGCCTGGGTATCCAGCATGGCGTAGTAGCGGGCCTCTGCTTCGGCCGGCGGGATGTTGCCGATCGGCGCGAGAAGCCGTCGGGTATTGAACCAGTCGACCCATTCGAGCGTGGCGAACTCGACAGCCTCGAACGACCGCCATGGTCCGCGCCGATGGATGACCTCGGTTTTGTAGAGGCCGTTGATCGTCTCGGCCAGTGCATTGTCGTAAGAGTCGCCGACCGTGCCGACCGAGGGCTCGATCCCCGCTTCGGCCAGGCGCTCGGTGTATTTGATCGAGACGTACTGGCTGCCGCGGTCGGAGTGATGGACGAGGCCTCCGCCGTGCATCGGCCTTCGGGCATGCAGCGCCTGCTCGAGGGCATCCAGTACGAAGGAAGCATGAGCCGTCCGGCTCACCCGCCAGCCGACGATCCGCCGTGCGAAGGCATCGATCACGAACGCCACATAGACGAAGCCGGTCCACGTCGAGACGTAGGTAAAGTCCGACAACCACAGCATATTCGGTCTCGACGCGTAGAATTGCCGGTTGACGCGGTCGAGCGGACAGGGTGCCGCCTTGTCGCTCACGGTGGTCTTGATGGGCTTGCCGCGGACAGCGCCTGTCAGGCCCTGCCGCCGCATCAGCCGCTCCACCGTGCATCGCGCAACGTCGAAGCCCTCCCGGTTCAGCTGCCGCCAGACCTTGCGGGCGCCGTAAACCTGGAAGTTAGCCCGGAACACGCGCGCGATCTCAGGCTCGAGGCCGGCATCCCGCTTTGCCCGAGAAGCCAGTCGGGCGGGATCGTGCCGCTTGGCTGCACGGTCATGGTAGGTGGACGGGGCGATCGGCAGCACCCTGCAAATCGGCTCGACCCCATGGTCCGCCCGGTGATCGTCGATGAAGGCGATCATGTCTTCGACCGGCGGTCGAGCTCCGCCGCGGCAAAATACGCGCTCGCCTTGCGCAGGATCTCGTTGGCCTGCCGCAGTTCCCGGTTCTCGCGCTCCAGCGCCTTCAGCTTCTCGGCGACATCCGTCGGCACGCCGGCACGCTTGCCGCTGTCGATCTCCGCCTTCTTGACCCAGTCGAGCAGGGTATGGGGCGAACAGCCGATCTTGGTGGCGACGGACTGCACCGCCGTCCAGCGCGAGGCGTACTCGCTTTCATGCTCCAGCACCATCCGCACCGCTCGCGCACGGACTTCGGGAGAGAACTTGTTTGTCGTCTGGCTTGTCATGGCTCCATCCTATTTGGAAGTTGGAGCCTCCGGCAAACCCGGGGCGGTTCAATCCGACTGCCGAGGACTGGCCGCCGCGCTGGCTTACGAACACCCGCTGGTTCCCCCGCACGTCTCGCATTTTAGACACGTGCCGTTGCGGACCATGGTGAAGTTGCCGCATTCGCCGCAGCTTTCGCCCTCATACCCCTTCATGCGGGCTTCGGCGATCTTGGCGCCCTTCTGCAGACCGGCGCCGAACTCGGTGCGTTCGGCGGGCAAGGCCGCTGGCTTGACGTCGTAGGCCGCATCCGACTTCAACGCCGTCGCGCCGAACAGCGAGGTCACCGCCGCGCCAACGGAAGCAACCGCCCCTCCGGTTGCCGCACTCGTCGCCGCGGTGCTGGCCCAGTTGGCGGCGCCTTCCACCACCTTCAACCGCTCGTGCACCTTGCCGCGCACCAATCCGCGCGACACGATGGTCTCGGCGCCGGGCTGCGGGCGCGGATCCGAACCGAGCGCACCGCGGCCGATGTCGTCCGGATTGACGTGGGCGAGGTCCTGCCGGCCGAGATAGGAGACCGCCAGTTCGCGGAACACGTAGTCGAGGATCGACGTGGCGTTCTTGATCGCCTCGTTGCCCGTCACCATACCGGCCGGCTCGAACTTGGTGAAGGTGAAGGCGTCGACATATTCTTCCAACGGCACGCCGTACTGCAGGCCGAGCGAGATCGAGATGGCGAAGTTGTTGATGAGGGCGCGGAGTGCCGAGCCTTCCTTGTTCATGTCGAGGAAGATCTCGCCGAGGCGACCGTCCTCGTATTCGCCGGTCCTCAGGAAGATGGTATGGCCGCCAACCTTGGCCTTCTGGGTGTAGCCCTTGCGCCGGTTCGGCATCTTCTCGCGCTCGCGCACGGCCCGTTCGACGATGCGCTCGACGATCCGCTCGGCCATCACCTGGGCGCGCGCCTGCGCCGGCTCGGTCGACCGCATCGCCTCGATGGCGTCCTCCGCCTCGTCCTCGTCGTCGGCGACGAGCTGCGAATTCAGCGGCTGCGACAGTTTCGAGCCGTCGCGATAGAGCGCGTTGGCCTTCAGCCCCAGCCGCCAGGACAGCATGTAGGCGCTCTTGCAGTCCTCGACGGTGGCATCGTTCTGCATGTTGATGGTCTTGGAGATCGCCCCCGAAATGAACGGCTGCGCCGCCGCCATCATGCGGATGTGGCTTTCGACCGACAGGAACCGCTTGCCGGTCCGCCCGCACGGATTGGCGCAGTCGAACACGGCGAGATGTTCGGCCTTGAGGAACGGCGCGCCTTCGACCGTCATGGTGCCGCAGATGTGCAGGTTCGCCGCCTCGATCTCGGCCTTGGAGAAGCCGAGCGCGGTCAGCATGTCGAAGCCCGGCGCATCGAGGTCGGCACTGGTGAAGCCGAGGACCTTCGAGCAGAAATCTTCGCCGATCGACCACTTATTGAAGGCGAACTTGATGTCGAAGGCCGACTTCAGCCCGGCCTGCACCTTGGCGATCACTTCGTCGGTGAACTTGCGCGCCTTCAACGTCGTCGGGTTGATGCCGGGCGCCTGATCGAGCGTGCCGTGACCGACGGCATAGGCCTCGATCTCGGCGATTTCGCTCTCCTTATAGCCAAGCGTCCGCAAGGCAGTCGGCACCGCCTGATTGATGATCTTGAAGTAGCCGCCACCGGCCAGCTTCTTGAACTTGACCAAGGCGAAATCGGGCTCGATGCCAGTGGTGTCGCAGTCCATCACCAGGCCGATGGTGCCGGTCGGGGCCACCACCGAGACCTGCGCGTTGCGATAGCCGAACTTCGCTCCAAGTTCGACCGCCTTATCCCAGGCCCGCTCCGCCGCCTCGATCATCGCCTTGTCGGGCGCCGAGGCATGGTCGAGCGGCACCGGCCGCGTCGCCAGACCCTCGTAGCCCTCGTGCAGTCCCTTTGACGCCCGGGCGTGATTGCGGATCACCCGCATCATCGGCTCGGCGTTGTCGGCATAGCCGGGGAATGGCCCCAGTTCGCCCGCCATTTCCGCCGACGTTGCATAAGCGACGCCGGTCATGATGGCCGACAGGGCGCCGCACACCGCGCGGCCCTCCGGGCTGTCGTAGGGGATGCCAGACGACATCAGGAGGCCGCCGACGTTGGCATAGCCGAGGCCGAGGGTGCGGTAGCGATAGCTCCGTTCGGCGATTTCCTTCGACGGGAACTGCGCCATCAACACCGAGATTTCCAGGACGACCGTCCACAGCCGGCAGCAATGCTCATAGGCCGGGATATCGAACTTGCCGTCCGCCTGACGGAAGGGCAGCAGGTTGATCGAGGCCAGATTGCACGCGGTGTCGTCGAGGAACATGTACTCCGAGCACGGGTTCGACGCGACGATCGGGCCGGAATTGGCGCAGGTGTGCCAGTCGTTGATGGTGGTGTGGAACTGGATGCCCGGATCGGCCGAAGCCCAGGCGGCATGGCCGATGTCGTCCCACAGATCGCGGGCACGAAGCGTCTTGTGCAGCTTGCCGTCGGTGCGGCGGATGAGGTTCCAGGTGCCGTCGTGCTCGACGGCGCGCAGGAACTCGTCGGTGACGCGCACCGAGTTGTTGGAGTTCTGACCCGAAACCGTCAGATAGGCCTCCGAATCCCAATCGGTATCGAAGATCGGGAAGGTGATCTCGGTATAACCCTGGCGGGCGAACTGGATGACGCGCTTGATATAGGCTTCCGGCACCGACGCCTTCTTGGCGGCGCGGATCTCCCGCTTCAAGGCCGGATTGCGCAAGGGATCAAAGCAGTCGTCGCCCGAACCCGAGCAGTTGAGACAGGCCTTCATCACCGCATTCAGATGCCGGGAGCACAGCTTCGACCCGGCGACCAGCGCGGCCACCTTCTGCTCTTCCTTCACCTTCCAATTGACGTAAGCCTCGATGTCCGGATGGTCGACGTCGACGACGACCATCTTGGCGGCGCGGCGTGTCGTGCCGCCCGACTTGATGGCGCCGGCGGCGCGATCGCCGATCTTCAGGAAGCTCATCAGGCCGGAGGAACGCCCACCGCCCGACAGCCTCTCACCGTCGCCCCGGAGCTTGGAGAAGTTTGAGCCGGTGCCCGAACCGTACTTGAACAGGCGCGCCTCGCGCACCCACAGATCCATGATGCCGCCCTCGTTGACGAGGTCGTCGGCAACCGACTGGATGAAGCAGGCGTGCGGCTGCGGGTGCTCGTAGGCGGTGGCCGACCGGGTCAGCTCGCCGGTCTCGAAGTCGACGTAGAAATGCCCCTGGCTCGGGCCGTCGATGCCGTAGGCCCAGTGCAGGCCGGTGTTGAACCACTGCGGGCTGTTGGGGGCGACCAACTGTTTGGCCAGCATGTAGCGCAGTTCGTCGAAGAAGGCGCGCGCGTCCTCCTCCTGATCGAAATAGCCGCCCTTCCAGCCCCAGTAGGTCCAGGTGCCGGCCAGCCGATCGAACACCTGACGCGAATCCCGTTCGCCGCCGAGGCGTTCCTTCTCGGGCAAATCCTCGAGCGCCACCGTGTCGGCGGCAGAGCGCCACAGCCAGGACGGAACGGTCTCTTCCTCGACGCGCTTCAACTGCGCCGGGATGCCCGCCTTGCGGAAGTACTTCTGCGCCAGAATGTCGGCCGCGACCTGGCTCCACGACGCCGGAACTTCGATCCCGTCGAGCTTGAACACCACGGACCCGTCCGGATTGCGGATCTCGCTGGTCGTCGATCGGAACTCGATCGTCTCGTACGGCGACTTCCCTGCCACCGTGAAGCGACGCTCAATGCGCATAGTCAAACCCCCTCATCGGATCGAGCTGCGACTGGGTCGCCCCGATCATATCATCGTTCGGTGCCGACACTCGCGGAAGATGCGCTCCGGTTCCGGTCACGACGTGGCGAGGTCTATCGCCCCACCTTCGCCCTTGCCCGCCGCTCGAGGGGCCCGCAAGCCCCGACCGACGGTCTGACCGAACCGGCCCGGATCTCCGGACGGCAGCAGTGAACCCGCTTGCCGACGGCTTTCCGGGCGCTCGCCCGCACTCAACTCCGAACCACCCCGCTGACGCCTGTCGAGTGATTCCAATGTCTGTCGATTGGATATCTTGTGGGTATGGTCGTCGTAAACACTAAATATAGTGTTAAGTCGCCTTATTCACCGCTTGTTAGCCGACGCATCTGATTTGCACGGAACGCACGGCTGAGCGGGCGCGCCCACCCCGAAGTGCCGCGTTACGCCTGCGCAGCCAAAGCTTGAGCGCGCCACCTGACACCCGGCGGCCACGACGTTCAGGGCAACAGGCGCCCTGACGGCAAGACAACCCTATCTGCCCCCCGACCTTGTTCAAGGGACGGAAGTTACCGGTGTGACGCATCTGAGACTGACGACGCGCCCCGACTGCCAACGCGTGCCGGCAACGATGTCTTCACCATCGCTGTCGACGCCGGACCGGCCTCCATTCGCATCCGTTGGGCCGCAACGCGCTGCGCCGGGCTGACGGATTCGAATGTTGTGCCGCCAATCGGGACAACACCTCAAGGCTAGTCCGAGTCCCGTCGAGGCGTCAAGTGATAGGGGTATTTGCCCTAGGCTGAGCTAAATGTAGATCGAATCCTGTGGATTTCGGGGATGGCGAGCAAGGTGCGGGCGGTGCCCATGCTTCACCGCCGGCCGGGCAAAGGCCTGCGCCGTGTGTGACCGTTAAAATTTTCATCAAATTCGTGTCGAAGGCGCCGAACAGAAGAAATTCGACTTTGACAGTCATCTGCCAAGATCGTGGCCGTCAGGAAATACCGGGGGAGTGGGTCGATGGCATCAGCGGATATTGAGCCAGTGCGTGCCGTAACCGCACGCGAGGTCAAGAAGTCTATGCCGCGCGAACTGCCGCACGCCGCCTGCGGGCGGGCACTCGGCCAGATTGACGTCGTCGTCATCGACGACGCCAAGACGATGCAGACGATCGTGCGCTCCATGTTGCATTCTTTCCGTGTCGGCCGGGTCCGCACCTTCGACGGTGCCGCCAGTGCCATGCAGGCGATGATCGTCGAACCACCACATCTTGTGATCGCTGATTGGCGCATGCAGCCGGTCGACGGCATTGCGTTGATCCAGGCGATGCGCGCCGAGCGCATGGGTGCCTTGGCGCTGGTGCCGGCCCTGCTGATCACGGCGCATCCGACCCGCAATCTGGTCGAGGCATCGATTCGCGTCTCGGCCCACGGGGTGCTCGCCAAGCCGTTCGCGCCGGCGACGCTGATCAAGCGCATCGAAGCCATCCTCAGCGACCGCCGCCCCTTCGTGCTCGACGACAAGACGCACGAGTGGATGATCAAGGGCACGCCCGAGACGCTGGAGATCCAGCGCACCCGCTGGCGCAAGTATCATCAGGTGCGGAGCGGCTACACCGAACTGATCGCGCCGCACGCCACCCGTCCGACGAAGCCGCAAGAGGCGCCTGACAAGGCGGCCGAAGCCGCCAAGCTGGATGCGGCGAAAGTCGAGGCGGCGGCCGCCGCGTCGAAGAAATCCAAGGGAATGGGCGGCCGTCGCGGCGAAACGCGGCTGGCGACCGATGCCAAGCCCAAGACTGGACACGGAGGCGGCAAGGCGGCATAAGGGTTTCTGAGGAAGGGTGGTGCCGACATGCGCCACCCCCTGAGAGCCAAGGGTCGCGCCGATGAATCGCTTTGTCCTGGAGTTGTTCACCTGGTGGAATGGCGCGACCATGGGCACGCGCTTCCATACCGCCCGGAACGGCGAGCGCGTCGGCGATGACCAATTCGGCAACGTCTACTATCGCTCCAAGGGCGGCGCCATCGATCCCGTCCTCGGCTTCGAACGGCGTTGGGTGATCTATAACGGCTACGCCGAGGCCTCGACCATTCCGCCCGGCTGGCACGGCTGGATGCACCATCGCACCGATACGCCGCCGTCGAAGGAAGACTATCAGGCGTTCCCCTGGCAATTGCCGCACCGCCCCAACATGACCGGAACGGGCGACGCCTATCATCCCAAGGGATCGATCCTCTCCAGCGGTCCCCGCGCGCCGGCGAGTGCCGACTACGAGCCGTGGCAGCCGGAGTAGATCCGGGCCCTCCGTCGCAATCGCCTTAAGGAAGAGATGTCGGGCTTGGCCAGGAGCCAGCCGGGAGCGTCGAACGCGTCCGGTCGCGTCTCGTCAGTGCAGCGTTCCGGCGAAGGTGCCCGACGCCAAGCAGATGCGGTCGCGGAGCGGCAACGCCTCATCGAGAAGCAAGCCAAGCGTATCGCCGAGCATGACGCGGATGGAGCGGCCGTGTGCGTCGATCGTTGTCACGATTGCCGACGGCGCGTCGTCGCCCGCTTGGGCGAGCCGGCGAAAGGCAATGAGCTGCTCCCTGCGCATGGCCACGTCTCCCTAAGTCCACTGCGACCGGTCGCCTTGTCGGCTGATCCGAATCACCGGCGCACATCGGCGCGCCGCAGGCCGGATATGACCCGGTGGGCGTTAATACGCGCTGAAGGGAGGAAGTGAATCCCCAGGTAGGGTTACGGCTTCGGCAACCCTGCGTGCCAGACCGGCGCGGCGGCTGGAGGGGCGGGGGCTCGCCCACAGGCGCCGGCGACCGACGCCCGAGCTGTGCCTCGGTCTCTGGCTATTCGGTTGGTCCGGCCGCTGCCGCGCCGCCCGAATGTCGCCTTCCTCGGCCGTTAGCCACGTGCTAGACGGAGGTTTCCGTTCGCAGGCGCGCGAAGCTGTCGCAGGAAGACGTGTGACAGCCGAATCGGCGCTCCAATGACGAATGGAGCAGTCATTCGGCTGTCAGACGGATCGCGGCGGCGTGTCCGTCTGCGAAAGATCCGGTTCTAGGGCAAGGTGCCGATGAGGAAGATGCTGAACCCACTCATGCCCGCCGTCGGCATCGGCCTCGGCAGCCTTCTGCTGGTCTGCCCGGCCGAGCGCGCCGCGGCCCAGACCCAGCCGCCGCCGACCGTGCAGACCCAGCCGCTCGCGCCGCTTGCCCCCGCGCCCAGTGCTCCGGCGCCGTCGGCCCCTGTGCCCGCCGCGCCGAAGAAATCCGCCCCCGTCGCACCGCCGTTGGCCGAAGAAAGCACCAAACTGTCGCTGCCGATCGCCACTTTCGCCGGGCTCGACAAGATCACCGGCCGCATCATTTCCTTCGACGTCGCCATCAACGAGACGGTGCAGTTCGGTGCCTTGCAGGTGACGCCGCGGGTCTGCTACGCCCGCCCGCAGACGATGGCGCCGCTGACCACCACCTTCGCCGAAGTCGACGAGATCACCCTCGACAACAAGATCCACCGCATCTTCACCGGTTGGATGTTCGCCGACAGTCCCGGTCTGCATGCCGTCGAGCACGCCGTCTACGATATCTGGCTGACCGAGTGCAAAGCGTCGTCAAAGGATGTGCCGGCGGCGGCGCTGCCGCCTAATGCCGACTTGAAGCCGGCCGTCGATCCGAAGCCCGTCGCCGAGGCCAAGCCGGCGGTCGCGACAGATCCAAAGCCGGCCGGCGAGACGAAGCCGAACGCCAAGGCACCGGGAACGACCCCGGCGCCCCTCAGGCAATAGCACCCGTCAATCACTGATCGGACCGAGGCGGATCCGGCCTGCTCGCATCCCGGCTGCAGCGCAGCGTCCGATCGCTGTGGACAGGGAGCGACCACTGCGACTGGAGTGCACCGTCAGCCGGCGCGCAGCATCTTCACGAATTCGGCCACTTCCTGCTGCAGGTCGTGCGCCTGGCTCGTCAGGCCGTCCGAGAGCTGCATCAGCTGGGTCGAGGCGGCTCCGGTCGACACCGCAGCGCGACCGACGCCATTGATGTTGTCCGATACCGCGCCTGTGCCGCGTGCCGCGCGCTGGGTATTGGTTGCGATTTCGCCGGTCGCTGCGCCCTGTTCCTCGACCGCCGAGGCGATGACCGTGGAGATCGACTGGATGTCGCCGACGGTCATGACGATGCGGTTGATCGATCCCACGGTGCGGGTCGTCGCCTGCTGGATCTCGGCGATCTTGGCACCGATTTCGTCGGTTGCCCGCGCCGTCTGATTGGCGAGTTGCTTCACCTCGCTTGCCACCACAGCGAAGCCCTTACCCGCTTCCCCGGCCCGTGCCGCCTCGATCGTTGCGTTCAGGGCGAGGAGGTTGGTCTGGCCGGCGATATTGTTGATGAGCTCGACCACCTCACCGATCTTGGCAGCGGCGGTCGACAGCGCCCGCACATCGGATTCGGTGTCGCTGGCTTCGCGAGCCGCGATATTGGCGATCTCTGCCGACTTGGCGACCTGGGTGGCGATCTCGCGGATCGAGGCACCCATCTCCTCGGTCGAGGCGGCAACCGTCTGCACGTTGGTGGAGGCTTCCTCCGCCGCTCCGGCGACGGCCTGCGCCTGTCGCGTGGTCTCCTCGGCGGTGGCGGCGAGATTGCGCGCCGCCTCGAGTACCTGTCCGGACGACTGGGCGAACGTATCGGCAAGCGAGCCCATCTTCTGCTGGAATTCGTCGGCGATCTCGATCCGCTGGTGCCGGATTTCCGCAGCGCTGAGCTTCTCCTGCTCTTCGGCATCGCTTCTCAGCCGCTCGGTATCCAGCAGGCTGCCGCGGAAGGCTTCGAGCGCGCGTGCCATGTCGCCGATCTCGTTGTTGCGCTTCTGGTAGGGCACCGCAGTGCCGAGCAGTCCGCCTGCCACGCTCTTCATCGATGCCGTCAGCCGGGCAAGCGGGTTGGCGACGAACGCGAAGATGAACACGAGCGAGATCAGCACGACGATGGCGGCGATGCCGAGCACGACTCCCATCACGATGATGACAGTTTGATAGGTCGCCTGGGCGGTGGCCCAGGAATCGTCGCCGCCGCCGGCGTTGATGTTGACGATGGCATCGAGGTCCCGCGACAGATCCTTGAACTTTTCCTGGCCGTCGGCGCGGAACAGTTTGGCGGCGACGTCGCGTTCCCTGTTGTTGGTGTGGTCGATCATCTCCTGATGCAATTTCAGGTAGTCGTCCCACTTCTTGGCGAATGCATCGTAGTGATCGATCTCTTCGGAGAGCGACTTCAACGGCTCGTAGGCTTGGCGCTGCGCCGCGATCTCGCCCGCCTTGGCGGTGATCTGCTGGTCGGTCATCGCCGCCTCGTCCTCGTCGGGAGCGGTGATGTAGATCGATTCAAGGTTTCTGTATTCGCCGACGAGGCTGCTCAGCTTGGTCGCCGCCTCGACGCTGGCAAGCCATTTCGTTGCCAGCTCCGAAGCGTTGCTCTGCATGACCGCCATCCGATCGATGGCGACACCGGCGACGGCGATGATCATGAGAGCCAGAAAGATTGTCGTGCCGATCAGGCTCGACTTGATGGACAACCTCATTCTCATCTCCCCAGACTTGATAATTGCAATCCGAGCCGACCGCTCGTCGAACTTTGGCGCTCACCCCGCGACGGGGGCTGCTCCAGGTACGGCGCGGCTGTCACATCAGCTCGCGTCGCACGGCGACGATGGGGCGGATCGCATGCGTTTGTTTGATATTTAGAAAATCTATTTATCAGACCGTTAATAATGCGGCTCAGTCAGCAGAAATTGTCCGAGTTTTTGGCAATCGCAGCTTTAGTGGGCGCTTGTGGCGCGATATCGTTAATAGACGGTGCAAAATGTTGCGGGCGGCCATTTCTGTACATGATGCAAGCTAAAGTACTATTTGTGAGCCGCCGCGAGATCCAAATCGATCCCGCAAACGTTTCTAATCGAGTAGATGACAATTTTATAACATATCCGAGCCTGCAGCGTCAGGGGAGGCGAGGTAGGTTGCTCAAACAGAGACGGCGCCGAGCGGTGGCCCGGCGCCGTCAGGTCGCAAGCAGCCTGTCAGGAAGGCTGCCGCGCGCGGAGTTCAACCCGTTCTGAGCATCTTGACGAAGGCGCCGACCTCCCGTTGCAGGCTTGCCGCCTGATCCGACAGCGTACCGGACAGACCGATCAGCTGGGTGGATGCGGCGCCAGTCATTTCGGCGGCGCGACCGACCCCGGTGATGTTGTCCGAAACGGCTTCGGTGCCGCGCGCTGCGCGTTGTGTGTTGGAGGCGATTTCGCCGGTCGCGGCGCCCTGTTGCTCGATGGCGGCGGCGATCGCCGACGAGATCTTCTGGATATCGCTGACGGTTCCGACGATGCGGTCGATCGAGACGACCGTCCGGCTGGTCGCCTGCTGGATCTCGGTGATCTTCGAACCGATCTCGTCGGTTGCCTTCGCCGTCTGTGCAGCCAGCTGCTTGACCTCGGAGGCGACGACGGCGAAGCCTTTGCCCGCCTCGCCAGCCCTGGCTGCCTCGATCGTGGCGTTCAGGGCGAGAAGGTTGGTCTGACCGGCGATGGTGTTGATGAGTTCAACCACTTCGCCGATCTTGGCGGCGGCGTCCGACAGCGCCCGCACGTCGGCTTCGGTGCGCCCCGCCTCGCGGGCCGCTACGTCGGCGATTTCGGTTGAGCGCGTGACCTGGACGGAGATCTCGCGGATCGATGCGCTCATCTCCTCCGTCGAGGCGGCGACGGTCTGCACGTTGGCGGAGGCCTCTTCCGCCGCGCCGGAGACGGCCAGGGCCTGACGCGAGGTCTCTTCCGCCGTTGCGGCCAGATTGCGTGCAGCCTCGGACACTTCGGCCGACGAGCCGGCGAAAGTGTCGGCGAGCGAGCCCATCTTCTGCTGGAATTCATCGGCGATCTGCAGGCGCTGATCGCGGATAGCCTCGGCGTTGCGCAGTTCCTGCGCTGCGGCTTCGCTGCGCGCCCGCTCGGCCTCGACCAGACCCAGCCGGAAGGTCTCCAGCGTACGGGCGATGGCGCCGACTTCGTCCTTGCGTGCGGTGCCCGCGACGTCGACGTGCAAGTCGCCATTGCTGATATTGGCCATCTGGGTGACGGCGAGGCCGATCGGGCGGGTGATGCCGAACAGCGTCACCAGGATGGCTCCGACGAGCACCAGTGCCAGGCCGGAGAACACCATAACGTAGGTCATTGTGATGCCGGTCCGAGCAGAAGCGGCGAGAGCGTCCGAGGCAGCCGTGGCCTCCTTCACCGTGCGATCGGTGATCGGGACCATATCGGCGAGCAGCTGCTTGAAGGCCGGCTCGCAGTTCTGCACCATTTCCGCGGCTGCCTTGGCGTTATCTTCTGCGGTGGTCGCCGAATTGGCCAGCTTCAGCGTATTGCCGCACGTCTGGGCGAGGACTGCGTCGAACCGGCTGACGATGGTGTCGAGCTCGGCCGCTGCATGCGGCGCCTCGTTCTTGGCCATCTGAATGTTGCTGTGGACGAGGTCGATGCCTGCGTTCTGCTCGGCCTCGGCGGCGCGATTGCCGGCTTCGGTCGTCGAGGTCAGCGCCAGATAGATCGAGCGGTTGACGGTGACGACGCCGCGGCCGGCGCGGGCCAGATGCAGCTGCGCCAACTCCGGACCGCTGATCAACTGGGCGTATTCAGTCGCGGTCGCCCGCATGACCGAAGTGGAATAGATGGTGGCCGCGACCGCTGTTGCGCCGAGCAGTGCGAGCAGTCCGATGACTTTCCACAGGATCGAGATGTTCTTGAGCGACATGGTGTACCACGCTGGATGGCGGTGCAAACGGGTGAGTCCACTGCGTGCGTTCGGACAACGGCTCCGGCATCGGCACGGCCGGACCAACCGGCTCCGACAGAGGAATTCTGCCGGCCGGAAGGTCCCACCACGCGATAGCCAACCGCTCAGAAACGTCAGGCGCAATACATATATAGGAAATGGGATGTATTCATAAATTATCGGTTAATCGGCTTAAGCAAAGTGAAGGCGTGGCCACAGGTCGTGCGCGCAGCCTATGAGTTGGATAATTTGGTGCTAAAACGATCGATAGAGTTGTCTACAATCAGTCCTGAGATATCGAATAATTGCGGATTAACCATATTTGACTGCATCTGCCGGATGGATTGAGGCTGAGACCTGAGAGATATAACCATAGACAAAAGTCGAATGACGATCGCCGCAGCTGGACCGCGTGCGGCTCGACGTACAGCATGGGGTCTATTGGATTGGCGTCCGTGATGCTCTGATGGGATCGCGTAGTCCATCGAAGCGTCCGATCGCTGCACTACTGGTCGCTGTCGTGCGTTCCCTGCAGCGCGCGCAGAGCCTCAGCCCCGGAGACGCCGTTGCGCGGCAGCCGGAAGAAGTCGACGCCGTCGCCGATCAGCGCCGCCTCGAGCATCGTCTGGTAGAGGCTGCGTGGGATCTCCACGGCGCCGAACTGGGTCAGGTGTTCGGTGATGAACTGCGTGTCGAGGAGGCGATAGCCGCCGGCCTTCAGTCGCGCGACGAGGTGAACGAGGGCCACTTTCGAGGCATCGGTGGCCCGCGAAAACATGCTCTCGCCGAAGAAGGCGGCGCCGAGTTTCAGTCCGTACAGCCCGCCGACCAGTTCGCCGTCGAGCCGCGTCTCGATCGAATGGCAATGGCCGAGCCGGTGTAGATCGCCATAGAGGCGGCGGATGCGGCCGTTGATCCAGGTCTTGCGACGCCCCGGAGCCGGGGCTGCGCAGGCCTCGATCACCTGATCGAAGTCGGAATCGACGGTCACCTCGAACCTGTCGGACTTCACCGTGCGGGCGAGCCGTTTCGGCACATGGAAGTGCTCAAGCGGCAGGATGCCGCGCAACTCCGGCTCGATCCAGTGCAGCGTCGGATCCTCGGCCGACTCCGCCATGGGGAAGATGCCGACCGCATAGGCCTTCAGCAGGACCTCGGGCGTGATGTGCGGTCCCGAGCCCCTCGCCGCCATGTCAGCCCCCTTCAGCGTTCCGACAGGTCCGGCTTGGTGGTGAGATAGCGCTCGAGCCAATGGATGTCGTAGAGCCCGTTGGCGATATCCTGGTTGTCGACCAGATTGCGGAACAAGGGGATCGTCGTCTTGATGCCGTCGACGACGAATTCGTCGAGGCAGCGCCTCAGCCGCATCAACGTCTCGACCCGGTTGCGGCCATGCACGATCAGCTTGCCGATGAGGCTGTCGTAGTAGGGCGGGATCGTATAGCCCTGGTAGACGCCGGAATCGACGCGCACGCCGAGCCCGCCGGGCGGATGATAGTAGGAGATGCGGCCCGGCGACGGGGTGAAAGTGGCCGGGTCTTCCGCGTTAATGCGGCACTCGATGGCGTGGCCGTTGAACTTCACGTCGGCCTGCTTCACCGAAAGCCCGGCGCCGGAGGCGACCCGGATCTGCTCGTTGACGAGGTCGATACCGGTGATCGCCTCGGTGATCGGGTGCTCCACCTGCAGGCGCGTATTCATTTCGATGAAGTAGAATTCGCCGTTCTCGTACAGGAATTCGATGGTGCCTGCGCCGGCGTAGCCGAGATCGCCGATCGCCTTCGCCACGATGGCGCCGATGCGGTCCCGCTCCTCGGAATTCAAGGCCGGGGAGGGCGCCTCCTCCCACACCTTCTGGTGCCGGCGCTGCAACGAACAATCACGCTCGCCCAGATGGATGGCGCCGCCCTGGCCGTCGCCCAGCACCTGGATCTCGATGTGGCGCGGCCGCTGCAGATACTTTTCGATGTAGACCGTGTCGTCGCCGAAGGCGGCGCGCGCCTCGGAACGGGCGGTGGCAAAGGCCTCGGCCAGATCGTCGGCCGTCTGCGCCACCTTCATGCCGCGACCGCCACCGCCGGCCGATGCCTTGATCAGCACAGGGTAGCCGATCTCGGCCGCAATGTGGAAGGCGTCCGCCTCGTTGGTGACGCCGCCGTCCGACCCCGGCACCACCGGAATGCCGAGCGCCTGCGCCGTGCGCTTGGCCTCGATCTTGTCGCCCATGATGCGGATGTGTTCGGCCGAGGGGCCGATGAACTTCACCCCATGCGCCTCGACGATCTCGGCAAAGCGCGCGTTCTCCGACAGAAAGCCGTAGCCCGGATGCACGGCTTCGGCGCCGGTGATCTCGCAGGCGGCGACCAGTTGCGGGATGTTCAGGTACGAATCGCGCGCCGCCGGCGGACCGATGCAGACGCTTTCGTCGGCCAGCCGCACGTGCATGGCATTGGCATCGGCAGTCGAATGCACCGCGACGGTGCGGATGCCGAGTTCCTTGCAGGCGCGCAGCACCCTGAGGGCGATTTCGCCGCGATTGGCAATCAGGATCTTGGAGAACATGCGCCGTTCTCCATTCATTCGATGACGACGAGCGGTTCGCCGTATTCGACCGGCTGGGCGTCGTCGATGAGGATGGCCGTGACGGTCCCAGCGCGCGGCGCCGGGATCTGGTTCATCGTCTTCATCGCCTCGATGATGAGGAGCGTCTGGCCTTCGCGCACCTTGTCGCCGACCTCGACGTAGACGGACGAGCCCGGCTCGGGGGAACGGTAGGCGGTGCCTACCATCGGCGACTTGACGACGCCCGGGTGGTTGGCGATGTCGGTGGCCTGGGGCGCCTGCGGCCCATGGCCGGGCGCCGAGTCGGGAACGCCCAACGCGGCGGCCGCGGTGGCTGCGGCGCTGAAGGCGATCGGGGCGGCGGCCTGGACGCTGACCGGCGCGGTGACGGAGAGATTGCGGGCGACCCGGATGCGCAAGTCGCCTTGGCTCACCTCGATTTCAGTCAGATCCGTTTCGGCGAGGAGGAGCGCCAGTTCGCGGATCATCTCGGTGTCGAAGGGTTTTTTCGCAGCGGCCATGCGCGGTTCCGTCTTTCCAACTGATGAGGCGGGCACCCGCCCGAAGCGACGCCACGAGGTCAGGCGGCTCGCGCCATCCGGCCACCACAAGTGCCGGCCGGCGGAGCCCAATGCCTCGAGCCGATGCCACATCGAACGAGCCTCAAATAAGCCGACAGCGGCTTGCCGCCATCGAACCACGCCTTATAGGCGGGATACGGCCACGAGAAAAGCCCGTGAAGGCACGGTTTCTGGGGAAGGACCGGGAACGGCAAAGGCGGGGAGGGGGGAGGAGCCTCGCCATGGCTCCGCTGAAATACGGTTGTTGGTCGCCATCGACGGCAATCAACACGGCACGGTCGCGACAAGACAAACGCCCCCTTCGTCATCGCCAGCGCAGCGAAGCAATCCTGAAAGCCACGGCAGAAGACTGGATTGCTTCGCCTTCGGTTCGCAATGACGGAGTAAGGGCGCGACATTACAACAATAGACACCGGCACCCGCTAGGCGTTCAGCCGACGCGGACTGCTGAACCCCTCAGCAGGGCTTCACGCCGCCGTCGGCCGTGCAGGTATTCCGGACTTCGGCGATCTTCTGCTTCAGTCGGTCGATGCCGATGGCGCCGGGGATGACCGAGCGGCCGACGACATAGGACGGCGTGCCGTTGAGCCCGAGGCCCTCGGCAATGACGCGGGTTTCCTGCAGCGCCGGCAGCACCGTCGGGATGTCGTTCGAGGCCAGTTCAATCTTCGCCTTGTCGAGCCCGATCTCGGCGACGACGTCGAGCGCCTTCTGCTTGTTGGCCGGTCCGCGACCGCCGAGGAGCCGCTTGTGGAACTCCATGTACTTGTCCGGGGCGATGCGGTTGACCGCGATGGCGACGCGTGCCGCCTCTTCCGAACCGGCGGACAGCACCGGGAATTCCTTCAAGACGAAACGCAGATTCTTGTCTTCGTTGAGGAGGCCGAGCATATCCGGCAACGCCTGCTTGCAGAAGCCGCAGTTGTAGTCGAAGAATTCGACCAGGGTCACGTCGCCCTTCGGGTTGCCCAGCACCACCTGGTTGGGTGAATCGAAGATCATCGCCGCCTTATCGGCGATCGCCGTCTTCTGCTGCTCGGCGATCTGTTCGTTATGCTTCTTGTCGAGCGCGGCCATCGCCTCTTCGACGACTTCCGGATGCTCGACGATATAGTCGTGCACGATCTTCTCGATTTCGGGCCTCGACAACGCCGCATCGGCGGCTGGGGCCGGCGCCGTGGCTGCGAAAAGGCCGCCGGCGAGGACGGGAACGAGCGCGAGGCGGCTGAGCGGCAGGCGGAACATCATCGGATCTCTCCCATCGGGCGGCGTAAGGGCGATGCCCGCAAGCCTCAGCGGCTTATAGGCGATCGGCCGGGCAAGGCGAAGCCCGTGCCGCGCTGAAAGCGTCACTTTTTCTTGAGGCGGGACTAAGGCCGGCGCTTGGGAGGACCGCGGGCCGGCGGGATCGACATCGGCACTGGCCGGGTGTAGCAAGCGCCAGCACCGCTGGAGCCGAAAATGCCGCCGTTCGCCCCATCCGTTCGCTCGCGCGTCGAGCCCTTCATCGCCATGGAAGTGCTGGCTGATGCGGTCAAGCGCGAGGCCGAGGGCCATCGCGTCATCCGCATGGAGGTCGGCCAGCCGGGCGCCTCAGCGCCGGCTCCGGTCATCGCGGCTGCACACGCGGCGATCACGGGCAAACTCGGTTACACCGAGGCGCTCGGCATCCGTCAGTTGCGCTGGGCCATCTCCGAGCACTATGCCCGCGCCTATGGTGTCGCGGTCGATCCGGACCGCATCGCCATCACTGCCGGATCGTCCGGCGCCTTCAGCCTGGCGTTTCTGGCCGCCTTCGACGTCGGCGCCCGCATCGCCGTGCCGACGCCCGGCTATCCGGCCTACCGCAATCTCCTCGGCGCGCTGGGGCTGGAAGCGGTGGAGATCGAGACGACCGCCGAGACGCGCTGGACGCTGACGCCCGCCATGATCGCGAAGGTCCACGCGCAGAAGCCGCTCGCCGGCGTCCTTGTCGCCAGTCCGGCCAATCCGACCGGCACGATGTATTCACCCGACAGCCTGAAGGCGCTCTGCGACGCCTGCGACGACCTCGGCCTCACCTTCATCTCCGACGAGATCTACCACGGCCTCGTGTTTGCCGGCCAAGAGGCGACGGCGCTGGCTTTTTCCGACAACGCCATCGTGGTCAACAGCTTTTCGAAATACTACTGCATGACCGGCTGGCGCATCGGCTGGATGGTGCTGCCGGAAACGCTGGTGAAGCCGGTCGATCGGTTGGCGCAGAACCTCTATCTGTCCAACAATGAGATCTCGCAGAAGGCGGCGGTCGCCGCATTCGATCCCGCCTCGTCCGCCTATCTCGATGGCGTCAAGGCGTCCTATGCGGTCAACCGCGCCCATCTCTTGCAGCGTCTGCCGGCGATCGGCTTCGACGAACTGCTGCCCGTCGACGGCGCCTTCTACGTCTATGCCAGTGTCCGGCGGTTTTCCAATGACAGCGTCGACTTCACCCGCCGCATGCTGATGGAGGCGGGCGTCGCGGCGACGCCGGGCCCGGATTTCGATACGGCGCGCGGGGCGGGCTATATGCGGTTTTCGTTCGCCGGGTCCGAGGCCGACATCGTCGAGGCCGTCGAGCGCATCGGTGGCTGGCTGCAGCGGGGGTGACGGTCGAACCTCAAGTGGAATCGTTGGCTGAACAGGTTCGAGCGGAATCGCAACATGAGAAGCCCGGCCGGAACTTTTCATTTCGGGCGAATGGCCTGAATCGGACTCAGAACTTCCGCCATTCTCGCTAATTGATTGGGAAATAGGGTCTAATTCGTCTCTGGCCGTGCTTCGACGGTCAACCGATAGGCACCGAGAGGCAGGATCTTGCCAAAATCCCGTGGTTCGCGCGGCTGCGGCTCGAGCCGGGCCGCCCGGAGTTGCCAGCCGGCGGCGGCCATCGCGCTCGCCCAGTCCTGCGGCACCGATACGCGCAAACGGCGGGCGGTCTGCCCGGGTTGGCCGAGCGAGATCTCCACGACCGGCGGCTTTGCCCAAGCACACAACACGGCCGTCGGGCAGCGGTTGTCCTCGATGACGCGGTGGAACGTGATCGTTGCCACCGCGGTTGCGGACAGGTGCACGGTTGTCGCCTCGCCGCCCTGAATCTGTACTCTGCGGACGGCGGCGTCGGCGCTCGCCGGCCCGCTGCCGGATATCAGGCAGACGGCGGTTGCAAACCACAGCAGGAGGAAAGGGGCAGCCATGCCGCCGTCAGTGTTGCCCGATCTGAGCCCGGCGCGGATGCCGGCACTGGCAAATCGCCATCGCGGTGCCCGCGCTCGCATCGGTCAATGCTCCTGTGGGGGGCCAAGCATCGGCTTCCATGCTGCGAACGCCGCATCGATCGCCGGCTCGCCAACCGGCTTTTCAAGCGACAGAAGCCCGCGCCGCCCACCGGAATAGATGAACGGAATGTCAATCCAGCTGTCACCGGTCCAGAGCGCGCGCAGATCATAGGTTGGTGTGGTGATGTCGGAAAACCCGATCAGGAACAGATTGGGCGCCACCTTGGTGCTCGCACCTTTGATCAAGATGCCGTGGTCGTGCTCGGTGGCCTTGGCCACCACGCCTGGCACCTTGTCGACTGCGGGCGCAAGCGCCGAATCTGGCAGGAACCGCAACCCGACCAGCAGCGCGGCCGGCATCGAGGGATCGGTGTTCTGCATCAACATGAGACGCGCGTCGCCGCGGTGACCGGGAAAGGCCACCTCGGCGACGATCGCCACTGATTGCGGCTGCGCGGCGGGTGCCGCCTTCTGCCGCAGGCTCCAGCGGACAAGGCCGTGCGCGGCAAGCACCTCGCCACCGATGCCTGTCTCTTCGATGAGGTTTGCCTGTCGAACCGGGGCTCCAGCGGGAAGCGCGATCGGCTCGCTCGATGGCAACCATTCGGCCTGCAGCGCTGGTGGTTTGGGCGAACTGGCCAACGTCGGCGCCGAAAGGCAGGCGACGATAAGGAGGAACAAACAGCCGCGCAACACTGAGCCTCCGTTGCTGGTGAGCGTGTCTGCGCAGAGTAGCGGCACCCGATTGAATGCTGGATGAACCCCAGAAATCTCTCGCGGCGTCATAGGATCGCTGCGCGGTGCATTTCGCTCTGAAATGCACCGCGCTCGATTCGACTCAGTTGGTGCCCTTCTTCGACCACCAGCCGGAGCGCTTGGGCTTCGACGGATCGATCTCGGTGGAGGTGATCTCCGGCTTCGGCGGCGGCGGCGGTTCGACCGGGGCTGGTGCGACCGGTTCGGCGACGACGGGTTCAGCCACCACCGCTTCGGCAACCGCTTCCACGACGACCGGAACCGGTTCGACGATCGGTGCAGCCTCGATGACTGGCGTGACGTCAGCCGGTTCGCTGCTTGCTGCACCGGCAGCTTCGGCGGCTGCCGCCTCGGCCGCAGCGGCTTCGGCTGCCGCCTTCTTCGTCACCCGCGGCTTTCTCGGTGCGCGCGGCTTCTTCGGCTTGGCCGCCTCTTCGGCACGGATGACCTCAACCTCGGCAGCCAGCGTCTCGCGGTCCATCAGCACGAAGTCCGGCGTCTCGACGACGGGCGCCTCGACCGGCTCGGCGTGCACTTCGGCTGCCTCGGCGGCATCCTCCGTCTCGTCCGACTGACCTTCTGGTCCTTCATCGTCAACATCGGATTCGAAGCCGGCGTCAGACCCTGCCTCAAAGCCCGGCTCGCCTTCGCGCCGGTTGCGACGGCCACCCCGACGACCACGCCGACGGCGCTTCCTCGGACCGCCGCGCTCGCCGCCCGCATCCTCACCGCGGCTCTGCGCCTCGGCCTCGGTCTCAGTCTCGGTGTCGGTCTCGGCGTCTTCGGCTTCGGGACCTTCGTCATCTCCGTCGAACGGCTGCTCGGCGGCATAGTCGCCCGGTGCCGCAGGGGCACGCTCGCCGACCGCCTCGCGTGGGGCCCCGGCCTCGAATTCCCCGGTCCGCCCGCGACCGCGCCGCCGGCGCCGACGCTTGCGCCGCGCATTGCCGTCGCTTTCGCTGTCGCGTCTGGCTTCGCCGCGCGGTTCACTCCGCGGCTCGCTCCGGCCTTCGACCTCGACCTCCTCCTCGATCTCCTCGACCTCTTCGTCCTCGATGAGGTTGTCGTCGATCGTGTCGTCGTAGTCAGGCACCACCGACTCCGGTGTCACCAGGGCTGGCTGCAGCACCGGCACGACGCGCGCCGTTACCGGCTCGCCCTTCTCGATGGAGAACAGGTGGCCGCTCATCACCGCATGGTCGTCGGCAAGGATCGAAATGGTGAGGCCGAAGCGGCGCTCCAGATCGAACAGATGCGCCCGCTTCTGATTGAGGATGTAGAGCGTCACCGCGGTGCGGGTCCTCACCGTCAGGTCGTGCGTCACGCCGCGGATGAGGTTCTCCTCAAGCGAGCGCAGCACGTGCAGCGCGACCGATTCCGTCGAGCGGACGAGGCCGGTGCCACCGCAATGCTGGCAAACCACCATCGAGGATTCCAACACGCCGGTGCGGATGCGCTGGCGCGACATTTCCATCAGGCCGAAGTGCGAGATGCGGCCGACCTGGATACGGGCGCGATCGTTCTTCAGGCAATCCTTGAGCTTGCGCTCGACCGACCGGTTGTTGCGCTTCTCCTCCATGTCGATGAAGTCGATGACGACGAGGCCGGCGAGATCGCGCAGGCGCAGCTGCCGGGAGACTTCCTCAGCCGCCTCCATGTTGGTGGCAAGTGCCGTGTCTTCGATATTGTGTTCGCGCGTCGACTTGCCGGAGTTGACGTCGATGGAGACGAGCGCTTCGGTCTGGTTGATGACGATGTAGCCGCCGGACCTGAGCGTCACTTGGGGTGAGAACATCGCATCGAGCTGGCTCTCCACCGCAAAGCGGGTGAAGATCGGCGAGGGCTCGCGGTAGGCCTGCACGTTCTTGGCATGGCTCGGCATGAGCATGCGCATGAAGTCCTTGGCCTCACGGTAGCCGTCGTCGCCGGCGACCAGGATTTCGTCGATGTCCTTGTTGTAGAGGTCGCGGATGGAGCGCTTGATCAGCGACCCCTCCTCGTAGACGAGCTTCGGCGCGGTCGACTGCAGCGTCAGTTCGCGCACGTTCTCCCACAGTCTGAGGAGATACTCGAAGTCGCGCTTGATCTCGGTCTTGGTGCGGGCCGCACCGGCGGTGCGGACGATGACGCCCATGCCTTCCGGAACTTCCAGCTCCTGGGCGATGACCTTCAGCCGCTTGCGGTCGGGAATGGAGGTGATCTTGCGGGAAATGCCGCCACCGCGCGCGGTATTCGGCATCAACACCGAATAGCGGCCGGCGAGCGACAGATAGGTGGTGAGCGCCGCGCCCTTATTGCCGCGCTCTTCCTTGACCACCTGGACGAGCAGCACCTGACGGCGCTTGATCACTTCCTGGATCTTGTAGTGGCGCTTCATGCGCTGCTGCGACCGCCGTTCCGGCACCTCCTCGAGTGCGTCCTCGGAGCCGACGACGTCGACCTGATCCTCCTCGGCCTCGCTCTCGCTGTCGTCATCGCCGTTGCCATTGTCGCGGGAGTCGTCGCTGTCGGAGACTTCCGCGGCCTGACCACGCGACGGACGCCGCGGGCGCCCCTCGTCACGGTCGACCTCCGACTGATAGCGCGCCTCTTCCTCGAGCAGCGCCTGCCGGTCGGCAAACGGGATCTGATAGTAATCAGGATGGATCTCCGCAAAAGCGAGGAACCCGTGCCGATTGCCGCCGTAATCGACGAACGCGGCCTGCAGCGAAGGTTCGACCCTGGTCACCTTCGCGAGATAGATGTTACCGCGCAATTGCTTCTTGGAGGCTGCCTCGAAATCGAATTCCTCGACGCGGCTGCCACGCACCACGACTACCCGGGTCTCCTCCGGATGGGTGGCATCGACGAGCATCTTATTGGCCATTTAGGAACGTCTCCACGGCCCCGCGCTGATACGCCGGCGCAGGCGCTCCCGCGCCGCGCCGAGGAAGGACCGTACTGTTGGGATGGAAGAGGAAGGGCCTCGGTCCCGGCCGCCCGGACAGCGATGCGTCGACGGGTCGTCCGGTCCCTGACCGGCTCCCATTCCGACGCTGCTGTTCCTGTGACGATCGGCATGACCGTTGGATATGACCCAGTGTTCAGGCGCCTACCCGGCAAAAACCGGCCGCGGCGCAAATTCGGTTCGTCCAAGCCGCTCCGGCCCCAAGGGGACCCCGGCGGCTCTCATCTCATCGCCGCGACTGTCCCGGTTGCACCCGGACCGTCGCCTCGGCTTCGATTCCACAGCGGACCCGGCCATGCCGCACGACGCGACCAACCATCCGCTTGTCCCGGAGCGCAGCCCGCGCGAGTCACCAACCCGGCAAGCCGGCGCTCCAAACCGCGTCGGGGGCATCGCGACATCCGGCGAGAGCGACAACCGCCGCCCGATCCGATACCGATCTGCCCCGGGAGTACGGCCGAAGCCGCAACCCGAATTCGCATTCGCCGGACTGTATCCGCCCAGACCATTGCGCGTCCGGCCTGGCCCGAACCCGTCCGACGATCGACGGCCCGCGTGATGCGAGCCAGGGGGCCGAGCAGTCCCGTTCCGCGGCACCTGCGACCCGCGCGAAACGCGCTGCGACCCGCGACTGCCTGACCGCTGCCGGGCCTACACTCTTGACGAGTGCCGGCCGACCGCACTGACGGAACCTCGACCGCATCGAGGGTCCTCTGACATGAGAACCCGAAAGCGATCGTCGGCGGCACTGTCCCTTCGGATTCGATGGGACGGCCAAACCCCTATGTTCCTTTTAAGGAGCCGGTGTTGCCTTTGCAAGGGATGAACCGGAATGCTTTAGACCGATAAGCATCACCATAGCGTCAACGTGGGGTTAACCCGATGCTGGCGAAGATCAGGCACGGGTGTGGTCCGGCCGCTGCCGGAGGCTTGCGGAGATGGCGCTGTGGCGTCAGAAGAGGGCAAGAAGCGACACGGGCGCACGATGCAGCACGCAAATGGGACGCAAATGCCGACGAACCACGGGGCAGGACCGGTCCGGCGCCGGCTTTGCCTGGCGCTCGCCGCTCTCGCGCTACTTGGCGTTTCGATGGCTGTTCTCGCTCCGGTGGAGGCGGCGGCAGTCAAAATCGGAAGTTCGGATCCCGTTCAACCCGATGCGCCGAGGCCGCCGGAAGCCACTTCGGTGCCCATCGCTTCGCACGCGACGGTGGAGACGAAGGGCGAGGTGACGCGCTTCGTCCTCGACTTCAGCCGGCCGGTGGCAGTCGATGCCTTCGTGCTCGCCGATCCGTATCGCGCCGTGGTCGATCTGCCGGAAACGCATTTCGATCTGGCGACAATGCCGAAGGAAGCGCGCGGCCTCATCCGCTCCTGGCGCTACGGTCTGTTCGCCACCGGCCGGTCGCGCCTGGTGTTCGACCTGACCGGCCCGGCGCGCATTGCTTCCAGCCGGGTCGAGCCCGAGGGGGCCGCCGGCACCCGGTTGACGTTGGAGTTTGCCGCCGTCGCCGCCGACGCCTTCGTCGCCGATGTCCGGGCGCAGAAACCAACCGAGGCAGCGAAGCCGGAAGGTCCGGTTAAG
The DNA here is from genome assembly GCA_031291575.1 of Ancalomicrobiaceae bacterium. Lineage (GTDB taxonomy): Bacteria > Pseudomonadota > Alphaproteobacteria > Rhizobiales > Ancalomicrobiaceae > CAIYYN01. The sequence continues at coordinate 4,219 of JARLIT010000002.1, read as the reverse complement.
GCCGATCGTCTCGAACCTGCCGTGCCCGGACAGAAGCTGGTCGTCGTCGTCGATCCCGGTCATGGCGGCCTCGACAATGGCACGTCGAGCCCACGCACGGGAATGCCGGAAAAGCAGATTGTACTGGAGTTCGGCCAGTTGCTGGCCAAGAAGCTGATCGACAGCGGTCGCTACGACGTGTTCCTCACCCGCTCGAGCGATACCTTCGTGCCGCTCGGCGAACGGGTAGCCTTCGCTCGCAGCCATCACGCCGATCTCCTCGTTTCCATCCACGCCGACGCCGAACTCGACAGGAGCGTGCGTGGCTCGACCATCTTCACCCGGTCGGAAAAGGCCTCCGACGCCAGGGCGGCGGCGCTCGCCCAGAAGGAGAACCAGTCGGACGCGGTCGCCGGTGTCGCCAGCGACGACAAGGCCGACGACATTTCCGACATCCTGTTCGACCTGACGCAGCGCGAGACCCGCCATTTCAGCCATGCGGTCGCTACCTATCTCGTCGCCGCCATGGCGAAGTCGGGCCGCATGGTGAAGCAGGACCCGCATCGTTCGGCCCAGCTCAAGGTGCTGAAGGCCTACGACGTGCCGTCTGTGCTGATCGAACTGGGGTTCCTCTCCAACAAGGACGACGAGGCAGAACTCGTCTCGCCCGATTGGCGGGAGAAGACGGCTGCCGCCATCGTCGGCTCCATCGATAAGTTCTTCGCCTCCCGCGAGGCGAGGGCGGCGCCGTGACCAGGGGAGGCGCAGTGCCGTTGCCGCGACCGGGAACAGCTACCGCCTCTTGCCGGTCGGCGGCGCATGCCGTATCCAACCGGGAGGCTGATGCGGGGATGGTGGGCGGCCGCGCCCCAGCTTCGCCATAAACGTGACCTTATTGACGCATGACGGAATTGAGGCATGAGGGGCTGCCGCCAGCGGGCTCCACGGGGCGGACCGCAGGAGGGCTCGCGTTGCGCTATCGACCGGAAGCGGGTCGCATCCGCCGGTCCGATCGACGGTGTCTCCAGACGGATCCAGAATGGCAGGTTGAGCGAAGGCCGCGAGCGGTCTTGAACGAAACGAGTGGATGAGGCGGCGCCGCGGGACGGGCGCCCTCTTCGAGGATGCGCCGGCGGCATGTTTATCTTCAGGTTCATCGCCTATCTCGTGTCGCTCTGTTCGGTGCTGGCCCTCGGCGCGGCCGGTGCGGCCTGGGTCGGCTACCAGTATTTTTCGACCGATCTGCCCGACTACAGCGGCTTGAAGACCTACGCTCCGCCGGAAATGACCCGAGTGCATGCCTCCGACGGCTCGCTTCTGGCCGAATACGCCACGGAGCGGCGACTGTTCCTGCCATCGGCGGCCATTCCAGCGCTGGTGAAGAACGCCTTCATCTCCGCCGAGGACAAGAACTTCTACCAACACAACGGCATCGATCCAGAGGGCATCGTACGCGCGGTGGTGCGCGCCGGGCTCGACTATGCCTCCGGCAGCCGCAAGCGCGCCCAGGGCGCCTCGACGATCACCCAGCAGGTGGCGAAGAACTTTCTTCTCACCAACGAATATGCGCTGGAGCGCAAGGTGAAGGAGGCGATCCTTGCCATCCGCATCGAGCAGGTGATGCCGAAGGAGCAGATCCTCGAACTCTATCTGAACCAGATCTATCTCGGCGTGCATGCCTATGGCGTCGCGGCGGCGTCTCTCCTCTATTTCGACAAGTCGGTGCATGAACTGTCGATCGCCGAAGCCGCCTATCTGGCGGCGTTGCCGAAGGGGCCGGAAAACTATCATCCGGTGAAGAACCACGAGCGCGCCATCGGCCGGCGCAACGACATCATCCAGCTGATGGCGCAGAACGGCTACATCACGCAGGAGCAGGCGGACAAGGCCAAGCAGGAGCCGCTTGTCTGGGTGCAGCGCCAAACCGGCCCGCATATTTTCGGCGCCGATTATTTCGCCGAGGAAGTCCGCCGCGAATTGAACGAGCGCTACGGCAGCCGCGGCCTCTACGAAGGCGGCCTGTCGGTCCGGACCACGCTCGACCCGCGCCTGCAGCTGATCGCTAGGCGGTCGCTGATGAAGGGGCTCGTCGACTACGACCAGGACCTCGGGTGGCGCGGCCCGTTCGCCCACCTCGCGCTGACGGCCGGCGCCGACTGGGGCCCGAAGCTGGCCGAGGTGAAGACCCTCTCCGACGTGCCGGAATGGCGCGCTGCCGTCGTCATTTCCGTCATCGACCAGGAGGCGATCATCGGTCTGCAGCCGGTGAAGACCGCGACCGGCGACGTGCCGACCAATCGCGAGCGCGGCATCATCCCGCTCGACGGGGCAAAATGGGCGAAATGGTCCGAAGGGCCGAAGCGGGGTGCCTCGATCAAGGGGTTGACCCAGGTGTTGCAGCCCGGCGACGTCGTCTACGTCGAGAAGACCGGCTTGGGGCAAGGCGATCGCGCCACCTACCGGCTGCGCCAGCTGCCGGAAGTCTCCGGCGCCATGGTGGTGATGGACCCGCACACCGGCCGCGTGCTCGCCGTCTCCGGCGGCTTCTCCTTTGCCGAAAGCGAATTCGATCGCGCCACCCAGGCCTATCGCCAGCCGGGGTCGTCGTTCAAACCCTTCGTCTATTCCGCCGCGCTCGACAACGGCTATACGCCCTCCTCGATCATCGTCGACGGGCCGATCGAGATTCAGCCGGGACCCGGACAGCCGGTGTGGCGGCCGGAGAACTATGCCAAGAAGTTCTATGGTCCCTCGACCTTGCGCGTCGGCATCGAGCAGTCGCGCAATACCATGACAGTGCGGCTGGCGCGCGATGTCGGCATGCCGCTCGTCGTCGAGTACGCCAAACGCTTCGGCATCTACGACGACCTGAAGCCCTATCTGCCGATGTCGCTGGGCGCCGGCGAGACCACCGTGCTGCGCCTGACCGCCGCTTATGCGACGATCGCCAATGGTGGCCGGCGGGTGAACGCGACCTTCATCGACCGTATCCAGGATCGCTACGGCAAGACCATCTACAAGCACGATCCGCGCATCTGCGAGGGCTGCGAGGCCGCCGCCTGGACCGGCCAGGACGAGCCCAAGCTGATCGACGAGCGCGAGCAGGTGCTTGACCCGATGACCGCCTACCAGATCACCTCGATCATGGAAGGCGTCGTGCAGCGCGGCACGGCAACGATCCTGAACGCCATCGGCCGGCCGATCGCCGGCAAGACCGGCACGTCCAACGACGAAAAGGACGCCTGGTTCATGAGCTTCACGCCCGATCTGGTGGTCGGGGTGTTCATGGGCTACGACAAGCCGCGCACCCTCGGCAATGGCCAGACCGGCGGTCATCTCGCCGCGCCGATCGCCCGCGATTTCTATCTCGAGGCGCTGAAAGGCCAGCCGCCGGTGCCCTTCCGCGTACCGCCGGGCGTCAAGCTCGTCGCCGTCAGCCATGCGACCGGCCTGAAGGCCTCGCCCGGCGACTCCGATACCATCATGGAAGCTTTCAAGCCCGGTACCGCCCCGCCCGACAATTTCGAGATCTCCGACTACGACCAGGGCGAATTCGCCAAGGCGCGCAAGGTTACGCCGGAGCAGGAAAAGGAATTGCAGCCGGGCGGGCTGTATTGAAGCGCACTGCGCCCGTCGGCCAAGCGGATAGAGCGCCATGCTGTCGCGCGGAATCATGTGACAGCGGAATCAATGCTCTAGCGCGCGGACGCGCCGTGTGTCTGGCCGGCCGCCGCCGGCGACGTCCGCACCGGTTCGTCGACCCGAAGATCAAAGCCCTGGCTGCGCAAGAATTGCTCGAGCGCCGGCCGCCATAGTTGCGGTGCCATGTTCATCAGCGAATGGCCCTTGCCGCTCGGCACCGGCCCAGTGAACACGGTGGTGACGTGCGGATTGCCGGAGCGATAGGCCTTGGCCCACTGCTTCGGCGCCTCCTCGCCCCAGAATTCGTCATTTGCAGCATAGAACCAGATGCCCGGCAGGCTGGTTTGGCTGCCGAACTGGCCGTAGAGCGAGGTCAGAACTTCGGGCTGGCAACTCTTGCCGGGTGAATCCTTCGGGAAGCCGCCCATGCCCCCGGAAAAGTTGACGAAAGCGACGACGCCGGCTGGATGCCGCGCCGCAGCGGCCACCGTGCCGAGCCCGCCGACCGAGTGGCCAACGAGGAGGACCCGATTCTTTTGAGCCCACGGTTGGTTGCGCACCCAATCGGCCGTCGCGACGATCGCTGTGGCGGCGCCCG
>JARLIT010000379.1 GCA_031291575.1 Ancalomicrobiaceae bacterium | reverse complement strand
GTTCTGATCGTGGCCGTAGGCGAGACTCGACTTGCCGGCCTGCGTTTCCGAGACCGGAATGGCATGGCGTTCGGCAAAAGCCGCCAGCGCCGCCGCCGCGCCCGAATAGAGCACGCCGCCGCCGGCGATGATCAGCGGCTTTTCCGCCTGTCTGAGGAGCCCGACGGCGCGCGCCAGTTCATCCTCGCTCGGCCTGACGCGACGCGGCGTCCAGATCTTCTCTTCGAACATCGAGGCAGGATAGTCGTAGGCTTCGGCCTGCACGTCCTGGCACAGCGCCAGCGTCACCGGACCGCACTCGGACGGATCGGTCAGCACCGCCATGGCGCGGGTGAGCGCCGGGATCAGCTGTTCCGGCCGCTGGATGCGGTCGAAGTAGCGCGACACCGGGCGGAAACAGTCGTTGGCCGACACCGTGCCATCGCCGAAGTCTTCCACCTGCTGCAACACCGGATCCGGCAGTCGGGTGGAGAAGACGTCGCCGGGCAGAAGAAGAAGCGGCAGACGGTTGACATGCGCCACCGCGGCGGCGGTCACCATATTGGTGGCGCCGGGCCCGATCGAGGTCGTCACCGCCATCATGCGGCGGCGAAACGAGGCCTTGGCAAAGGCGGTGGCGGCATGCGCCATGGTCTGTTCGTTGTGCGCCCTGAACGTCGGCAGTTCGTCCCGGACCTGGTACAGCGCCTCGCCGAACCCGGCCACATTGCCGTGGCCGAAGATGGCAAAGACGCCGGCGAACAGCGGCAGCTTCTCGCCGTCGATGACGGTCATCTGCTTGGTCAGGAACCGCGCGAGCGCCTGCGCCATGGTAAGCCGAACGGTCGTCATGGGCCAATTCCTCGTGTTTGAAAGGCTTCTGCCGGACGGGGGCCGGTTGTTCCGGACGGACGGCCGCAGCCGTCCGCATTCTCGTGTTGGGTCTCGGCCGATGCCTGGGCCAGCCGAAGCAGGCAGTCAGCCCGCGGCCTTCCAAGCAGCGACGAGGCTGGCGAAGCGGCCCGCCATGTCGGCGATCGCCGCCTCGTCATCGATCTCGCCAGCGAGCCAGCGCGCCGCCGCGTCGGCAAAGATGGTCCGCCCGACGGCAAAGCCCTTCACCAGCGGCCAGGGCCGTGCAATGCGGAACGCCTGGGACAGTTCCTCCTCCGGCGCCTCGAGACCAAGCACGACGATGCCGCGGCAATGCCGATCATTGGCCTCGATGGTCTCGGAGATCAGCTGCCAAGCCTTCGCGGACGTCTGCGGCTCCAGCTTCCACCAGTCCGGCTTGATGCCGATCTCGTAGAACCGCGCCATGACCCGGGCAACCGTATCGTCCTCGAGCGGCCCGTGCTTGCCGGCGATGATCTCGATCAGCAACTCCCGGCCAACCGTGCGCGCCGCATCGTTCAAGCGCAACAGCTCGCGTTCCTGCCGGGCCTTCAAGTCGTCGGGATCGTCCGGACGGTAGAAGCACAGGCACTTGATAGTGTGGTCAACAGGCCATTCGATGAGATGGCTGCCGAGATCGAGCATCCGGTCGAATTCGAGCGGCCGCGAGCCCGGCTGTTCGACCGGCCGGGCGATCCAGAAACGGTGGTGCTCGGCGCGGTAGAGCGCCTTCACGCCATAGGTGGAATCAAGCAGCATACCGAAGCCCGGACGCCCGCCGGCGACACGCGCCGCGGCCTCGACCGCCAGCACCTTGAAGTCGGCAATGCGCGAACGGTCGACATGCAGCCGGTCGGCCACCTCTTCGAGCTGCATGCGGTGGTCGATGGCCAGCGCCATGAGTTCGCCGGCCTGCGCCCGCCGCGTCGTCGCCCAATGGATTTGGTTCAACACCTGATCCTTGCGCAGAGACCGCGTCGGGCTGCCGTGGGTCAGGAAATGGTCGAGCTCTTCGCGCGTCGGGTATTCTGGCGAGCACAACAGCCGCGAGACCGCGAAGGCGCCGCAGGCATTCGCCCAGGTCGCCGCCGTCGCCAGGCTTTCCCCGGCGAGCCAGCCGGCCAGGAAGCCGGACATGAAGGCGTCGCCGGCGCCGAGCACGTTGAAGACCTCGATCGGGAAGCCCTTGCCGACGATGCCGGCCTCAAGATCGTCGCTGATCGGCCCGTCGTAGACGACGCAACCCATGGCGCCGCGCTTCAGAACGATGGTCGCGTCAGAGATGGCACGGATCGCCTTCAGCGAATCGAGCACGCCGTCGACGCCGGACGCGATGCGGATTTCTTCCTCCGTGCCGACGATCAGGTCGCAGTCGGGCAGCACGGTCTTCAGATGTTCGGTGACGAGGTCGGACTTGACGTAGCGCTCGAAACCGTCGGCGTGCCCGGCCAGCCCCCACAGGTTGGGGCGATAGTCGATGTCGATGGCGACCCGGCCGCCGGTCGCCTTGGCGATGCGGATTGCCTTGCGCTGTGCCGCGTCGCTGTCGGGGCGGGAGAAATGGGTCCCCGTCACCACAATGGCTCGCGCCGAGGCAATCATCTCCTCGTCGATGTCCTCAGGCGCCAAGGCCATGTCGGCGCAGTCGGAGCGATAGAAGATCATCGGCGAGACGCCCTCGTCCTCGACGGCGAGGATGACGAGGGCGGTCAGCCGGTTGGGGTCGGTGACGACCCCGCGGACGTCGACGCCTTCACGCGCGAGCTGCTCGCGGATGAAGCGCCCCATCTGCTCGGCGCCAACACGGGTGACGAGCGCCGATTTGAGCCCCAATCGGGCCGTGCCAACCGCCATATTGGCCGGGCAGCCGCCGACGGACTTGGCAAAGGAGGAGATATCTTCCAGGCGGGAGCCAATCTGGTGGCCATAAAGGTCGACCGACGAGCGACCGATGGTCACCACATCCAGGGTCTTGGCCATGCGTTTCCTCGTTCAAGCTGCGGTTCAGCCGAGACTGTGACCGCGAAAATTGATCAAATGTTTTTTATCAGCTTGAAAGTGGAATGTCCATTCCATCATTGCGTCTCGCGGCGGATTTCGGCGACGATCACCATCAGGGTCATTACCAGGGCCATGGTGGCCGAAAGCGAGCGAAATCCCTGGAAGTCCGCTTCGACCACTTCGAGCCACAGCGTCGAGGCCGGAACGAGCGGGCTGAACGGACTGTCGGTAATGGCGACCACCGGCACGCCGCGGGCGGCAACCTGGCGAACGTAGGTGAGCGTCGTGGCGGCATAGGGCGTGAACGAGATGGCGACCGCCGCATCGCGCGGCGTGGCAAACTCCAGCGTCTCGGAATCGGTCCCGACAGGCGAGCCGATCAGCACGGTCTTCACCCCCAGCTGCCCTAAAGCGTAGTTCATATAGGCTGTTATCGGGAAGGACCGGCGCTGCGCGATGAGATAGATGGTTTCGGCGGCGGCAAGCCGGTGCGCCGCAGCGGCGACCTGGTCGAATTCCAGCCGTTCGCGCAGCGAATTGAGCGAGCGTACGGCGGCCTCCGCGAACCCCTCGAGCAGTTTTGCCGCGGGATTGTCGGCATGGGCCGTTTCTCGCAGTCCAGCCAGCCGCTCGTTGTAGCTGGTGTGCCGATCGCGCAGGCGATCGCGGAAAATGTCCTGCAGCTCGGAAAAGCCCGTGTAGCCGATCGCCTGGGAGAAGCGCACCAGCGTCGAGGGCTGGACATTGGCCCGCTCGGCGATGCTCGCCACCGTACCGAATGCAATTTCGTCAGGAAAGTGCATGGCGAAATCCGCCACCTGCTGCAGACGCTTCGGCAGCTTCACCGCTTGGCTGATCATCAACTCGCGTAAGCTGCGAAAATCGCGTGGCGGGCGGGCGCCCGTATCGGCCGTCATCCCGATGCCCTCCAGTCGGTCCATCCTGTCTCGCAGCAAAGTAGAACAAAAATTCCACTTCATGCAACAGCGACAGCCGACATGGACGGCGGTAAACCACCGGCGGTCTATCTGTCTTTAGCCGAAGCCGCCGTCGGCCAATGCAGGATGGGTCGCCATCCGTAGCACCTTACAACTTCTGCGCCTCCTGCGCCGCCCACAGCATACGGGCACCGGCATCCGGAACGAGACTGCGGATGCGGCAGAACAGGATGAAGGACTGCACGTGGAAGCCGACCCGCTTGGTCTTCACGTCGCGCCCCGCCATTTCCCGCTCGAAGCCGAGGGCCTCCTTCAGCCATTCGTCGTAGCTGCCGTAGAGCCGGTCGGGATCGGCCATCAGCGACTTGGCCTCCTCATAATGGTCGCGCTTGAACCAGCAGACGGCGATGGTCCTGCGCTGTTGTTGGACTGGCTTCGCTTTACTCGACATGTTCCACGCCCTTGGGGACCGGGGGCCGCGGCCGGCCCCTCGGAGCATGTCCCATTCGGATCGAAGCGATTCCGGAACCAGAGAGACACGCTCAAGTTATTGAGTTTGGAGCCGTTTGTTCGATCCGATTGACCAATCCGACCGCACCTGGCTCTCCTTGCCAGTTCAAATCGTCTGGTTGTATGGACCGACTTCCGGGTTCTCGCGCAACACCGCGTCGACGGCCCGGAAGATCTCGTGCATGCGGGTCTCGCTGACCGGGCTTTCCACCACCACGACCAGTTGCGGCGTGTTGGAGGAGGCGCGTACGAGCCCCCAGGTGCCGTCCGCCGTTGTCACCCTGACGCCGTTGACGGTGACGAGATCGGTGATCGTCTGGCCGGCGACCAGTTCGCCCCTGGCCCTGATCTCTTCGAACCGCTTCACCACCTTGGCGACCACGCCATACTTCACCTCGTCGGCACAGGTCGGCGACATGGTCGGCGACGACCACGTCTTGGGCAGCGCATTCTTCAGATCCGCCATGGACTTCGTCGGATTGCGGTCGAGCATGTCGAGAATGGCGATGGCCGAGATCATGCCGTCGTCGTAGCCGCGCCCGATCGGCGCATTGAAGAAGTAGTGGCCCGACTTCTCGAAGCCGGCAACGGCGGAGAGCTCGTTGACGCGGCGCTTGATGTAGGAATGGCCAGTCTTCCAGTAGTCGGCTTTGACCCCGTTCGCCCTTAAGACCGGGTCCGAGGCGAACAGGCCGGTCGACTTGACGTCGACGACAAAGGTCGCGCCGGGCGTCAGGCTGGAGATGTCGCGGGCGAGCATCACCCCCACCTTGTCGGCAAAGATCTCATCGCCCTCGTTGTCGATCACCCCGCAGCGATCGCCATCGCCATCGAAGCCGAGGCCGACGTCGGCGCCGGTTCTCAACACCTCGTCGCGGATGGCGTGCAGCATCGCCAAGTCTTCCGGATTGGGATTGTAGTGCGGGAAGGTGTGGTCGAGTTCGACGTCGAGCGGCATCACCTCGACGCCGAGGGCTTGAAGGATCCTCGGCGCGAAGGCGCCGGCCGTGCCGTTGCCGCAGGCGACCACTGCCTTGATACGCTTCTTGAATTTCGCCCGGTTGGTCAGATCGGCGATGTAGCGGTCGGCAAAGCCCTCGACGAAGCGGTAGGAGCCGCCGCCGGAAAGGTCAAACTCGGCCTTCAGCACGATCTCCTTCAGCCGCCCCATTTCCTCCGGCCCGAAGGTCAGCGGCCGGTTGCAGCCCATTTTGACGCCCGTCCAGCCATTGTCGTTGTGCGAGGCGGTGACCATGGCGCAAGCGGGGACGTCGAGGTCGAACTGGGCGAAATACGCCATCGGCGTCACGGCCAGACCAATGTCGGTGACCTTCACGCCGGCCGCCAACAGGCCCGACACCAGCGCCAACTTGATCGAGGCGGAATAGCCGCGGAAATCGTGCCCCGTCACCACCTCGCGCGGCCGGCCGAGTTCGGACAACAGCGTGCCCAGCCCCATCCCCAGCGCCTGCACGCCCATCAGGTTGATTTCGCGGCCGAACAGCCAGCGCGCGTCATATTCGCGGAAGCCCGTCGGCTTCACCATCGGCTCGGATTCGTAGGCATAAGTATTCGGCGTCAACTGCGGCTTCGGCACTGGGAACATCGGCAAGTCCACTCCGTCACGGTCAACTCCGGTCGGCCGCGGCCAAGCCGCCTCGACAAGATCGCCACGTCTGGGGCTGAAGACCGGTAAAATCCTTTGCCACCGACATGGCGCGCCTCGGTGGAACTTGTCAAGGCAAGCAAAATCGGCTTTGTCGGCATGCGTCTCTACTCGGACGTGACGGGGAGCGCTGCGATTTGCCCAACACCACTGAACTCGATCTGTCCGGGCTGAAGTGTCCGCTGCCGGTGATCAAGGCCCGCAAGGCGCTGGCGCGGCTCGGCACCGGCGACGAACTTTCCCTCATCACCACCGACCCAATGGCGGCGATCGACATTCCGCACATGTGCCGTGAGGACGGCCATCTACTCCTGGCCAAAGAACACATGGACGACCGACGGATGCGGTTTCGACTGCAGAAGGGGTAAGCGCGCGGTCCGGCCGGCCTCACGACGGCGTTCGGACGGACCGTCTTGGCGCGGAATGTCGTCGGCAATGCTCAGGGACGCTGGATCAACGCCCGAACCGGCCGGAAAACCCGGCGATCGCCAACGGATTGTCTTCGAGCGCGGCGCGATCCGGCGTATCCGTCGCCACCTCTCCGGTGAACGCCCCGAACAGCCGCGCCACGAAGCTCTCGTCGAGATCGCGGGTAATGAAGACGAGCCGCGTGCGCCGGTCCGCATCGGGCCAGGCCGGCAGCCGGGCCGGCGGGTGCATCACGTGTTGTACGGCATGCAGCACTAGGGGGCGCTCCGGATCCTCGACGAGCTGCACGATGCCCTTCATGCGCAGGAGCTTCGGCCCGTGCGCCGACTGCATCAGCTCCAGGAACAGCTCGATCGCCGCGGCTGAGACCGGCCGTTCGGTCGAAAGCGTGAAAGCGCGGATGCGCGCGTCGTGGCGGTTGCGGTCGTGCACATGCGTTGCCCCGGGTCCGTGGCCGTGGCCGGGAGGACAGGCATCGTCGGGCGCCCCCTCGCTGGCGGAAAACCCGGTGCCGAATCGCGCCTCCAACCGCAGCCGCTCGCTCTCCCGATCGCGGATCGCCTCGTCGGCGAGCCAGCGGCCGACATCGACACGCTTGGCCTCCGGCGTCCACAGCCCGGCCTCCAGCAGCGCTTCGGGCGTCGCCTCGCCGGCCGACGCGTCGAGGATCTTGGCGCCGGGATTGAGCGCATTCAGCCGCAGCACCAATTCGCCGAGGTCGCTGCGCCGAACCGGGCTGTCACAGAGGTCCGACTTGGTGACGACGATCCGGTCGGCGATCGCCGCCTGTTTCACCGCTTCCTGCGACTGGTCGAGCGTGTCGAAGCCGTTGACGGCGTCGACCAGCGTCACCACGCCGTCGAGCCGGTAGCGCTCGACAAGGTAGGGGTGCCGCATCACCGTATGCAGGATCGGTGCGGGATCGGCGAGCCCGGTCGTCTCGATGACCACCCGCCTGAGCGGCGCAATGCGGCCCTCGTCGGAGCGGGTGACGAGATCCTCCAGCGTCGTGACGAGGTCGCCGCGGATGGTGCAGCACAGGCAGCCGGAGGACAGTTCGACGATGCCGTCGTCGGCCCGCTCCACCAGGAGATGGTCGATGCCGACCTCGCCGAACTCGTTGATGATGACGGCGGTATCCGCCATCTCTGGCGACTTCAGCAGCCTATTCAGCAACGTCGTCTTGCCGGCGCCGAGGTAGCCAGTGAGGACGGTGACCGGAATGGGATGCCGCGGCTCGCTCGCCTGCATGGCCGCTACTGCCCCTCGTCGAGCTTCTTCTTCGGTTTGACCTTTGGCGGCGGCTTCTTCGCCGGCGGCTGGTCGTCAGCGGCGTGGGCGACATGATCCGGCCGCGCCTTCGGCACCGGCATCTTCAGCGCCTGCTCGGCAGGCTTCGAGGCAGGCTTGGCGGAAGGCTGTTGCGGCGCCGCCAGATCCATCGGCTTGCCGTCCTCGCCGAGCTTGTCGCCCGCCGGCTTTACAGCAGCGGGCTCGGTCGGATCGGTTGCTCCGGCGGCCGCCGGGTCCGCGACCGGCGCCGCCTGGATCCCCGGCTTCAACGGCAGGATGGCCCCGGGTGACCGCGTCGGTTCGGCATAGGCCGCGGCATTGGGCGGTCGGTCGGTGGGCTTGGCCGGGCTGAGCGGCACGCTGTCGGGGAGCCGTGCCAGCGCAGCCGGGTCGGCGCTGACCGGATCGGCGCCGCCGATCCACACTTTCACCGGCTGGCCGATGTCGAAGCGGCGGGCAGTCAACAGCGGACCCTTCGGCGCGGTATCGCGCACGAGAGCGCCTTTCGGCAGCTCTTCTTCCGCCGCCTCTTCCGGGCTGTCGTCGTGGCGCTTGCCGCCGCACACGTCCTTACGGACATCGCGCACCGGCTGGCTCGCCTCCGGTCCCGGCGCCATCGAGCGGATGTTCTCCTTTCCGCCCAGAAAGCCGAACAGCCCGTTGGCCGAATCGAAGGCGCGGTTGAACAGATCAGCGGCGCGCTCCGCCCGCGGCCGGGCGCCGGATGCGCCGAGCACGACCGCCACCAGGCGCTTGTTGCCGCGTGTAACCGAGGCCACCACATTGAAGCCGCTGGCGCAGATAAAGCCGGTCTTCATCCCGTCGGTGCCGGGATAGTGGTCCATCAGGTGGTTGTGGTTGCGGATGACACGGTTGCCGAGCTGGATGCCGGGCAGCCGGTAATAGAAGTCATACTCCGGGAATTCCTTGAGGAGCGCATAGGCGAGGATGCCGAGATCGCGCGCCGTCGTCACCTGCGCCGGGTCGGGCAGGCCGTTGGGATTGTCCCAGGTCGATTCAGTCATGCCGAGCTGGCGCGCATAGGCATTCATCAGCGTGACGAATTCCTCCTTGGAACCGCCGACCGATTCCCCCAGCGCCCAGGCGATGTCGTTGGCCGACTTGACCATGATCATCTTCAGGGCATTGTCGACGGTCAGCACGGTTCCCGGCGGGAAGCCCATCTTGGAGGGCGGCTGCGAGGCAGCCTTGGCCGAAACGACCACCGGAGACGTGAACTTCAGCCGGCCCGCCTTGATCTGCTTGAAGATCACGTAGGTCGTCATCAGCTTGGTGATCGAGGCCGGATACCACGCCTGATCGGCGTTGTAGCGGGCAAAGACCTCGCCCGAGCCGGCGTCGAACACCAGATAGGCACCGACTTCAGCCGAGGCCGGGCTCGACAGGAAAACCGCGCTGGCAGCGAAAAGGCCGAGCGCCGAACGGCGCAGCAGCGCCCCGACCCCACGTGCTCGGCCCGACCGTCCGTTGACCTCGTCCGGTCTGATCCGCTGCCGAGCAGCGCTGTCGTCGTCAGTCGATTGCGTCACGGCTCGCGGCTCTCCGACGTCGTATACGGGCCAATCGCGGGGAATTTCTACCGGCATAGACGATTTCCTCTGCGGGTGCAAAGGCGAGACGGCAGCCGATGGTCGGTGCATCCGCCGATCGGGGCTCCTGCCTGCCTGGGTACTGACCGCCTCTCTCTTGCCCAATCGGGCCAACTGCCTAAATCTTGAGCTAGGCGAGCGTCGCGTCTTGTGTACAAGATTTGGCAGGAAGCCGATGAATTCGGCCGTAATTGGGCGGCGGGCGGAAAGTCCGGACCGCAAATCGGTGGGGCGCTGATCCAGGACATGTTCGGGCCGGTGGCACAAGGCGAGGTCAGCGGCGAAAGCCGGTCGGATGCGGGGCGGCTTGCACCCGGTCAGCGGCTGCAGCG
>JARLIT010000086.1 GCA_031291575.1 Ancalomicrobiaceae bacterium | reverse complement strand
TCTAAGTTCCTGGCCGGACCGATCTTTTCCGGCGCGCTTCTGGTGCCGCGCGCCTCAGTGCCGCGGTTTGCCGGCCTCGACCTGCCGGCCGCGGTGGCCGGCTATTCGTCGAAGGCCGATTGGCCGGAAGCCTGGACTCTCCGCAACTCATTGCCGGAACGGGCCAATTTCGGCCTGATGGGACGCTGGCAGGCGGCGTTGTTCGAACTTGAGCGCTTTACCGGGCTGCACGGCCTGAAAATCGCGTCGATCCAATTGCGATTTGCCGAGGCCGCCCGTGCCAGACTGAAGGCGGATGCGGCATTCGAACCGCTGTCGTCGCGTCGTATCGATCGCTCGGCCCTCGGGCTGAGCCTCAACTACGACGTGGTGGAGACGATCTTTCCATTCCTGCAGCGCCATGCCGGCCGTTACCTCACGGCCGAACAATCGGCTGCGGTCTACCGGCGGTTGGCCAGCGAAGACAGCGACCATGTCGCCGTCAGGCTCGGCCAACCAGTGGCCGCCGGGATACGCGACGGCGTCAAAGTGGCTGCGCTCAGGCTGTGCCTGTCGGCACCGCTGATTGCCGCAGCAGCGCGTGGTACAGCTGCGGTCGACAACCTCGTTGCCGCCGCCATGACGGCGCTCGACCGTACGGCAGCGATCGTTGCCGACGTGGCGGAAGCGGACGTCGGCGCCACCGCGGTACTTTGAGCGTCAGGCACCACGTGGTCAGCATGACGGGCTGGAGAGCGTTCGCCGGATCGCTCGACGAGTGATCGGCCGGCGCGCTGGCCATCATCAACCCGAAATGCCTGATATCTTATCCACTTGCCGGCGATTGCTGATAGGATTGCGGCAGCGGAATTGGCAATCCCGCCCGGGAAAGTCCTGGGGATAAGTTCCATAATCATCCTTATGCGACTGGCTGATGCGTAGTCCGGAATGTCTTGGTGTCGTGATCTTGGCGGCCCGACCGGATTCCCGTCGTTGCCGGTAGACGTGACAATCTGTCCGGCGGCGGCCGCTGTCGGGAGGCGCCGCAGCGCTGGAGCGGATGTTATAGGCTTGTGGCCCGCATGAGGACGGACGTTGGACTGGCTGTCGCTTGCCCACGGCCGGGCGATCTCCCGACCGCCCAAGGCTTCAGTCGTCGCATGCCCTGGCACTCGGTGGCCTGGCGATGGTTCCAGGCCCGTGGTCCGATCTCACCAATCCTGCCGCACGGCGGCATTCGCGCGCAGCGCAAGATCTTGCTATAGGAATTGGCGCCGTCCGGGCGCCGGACATGTCAGACGCCGCCGAATTCGCATTTCAGCTGCCAGCGAGACGAATAGTCATGACGCATTATCATCTCGATCTGCATTTTCGCCGCCCCCGGGTATTTCGGATCTTCTGGGCCCGCCCGCGCCTGATCGGCTGCTCCATTCTGGGCCTGGCGCTGATCCTGGTCTTCCATGAGCTCGCGCCGTGGCGGGTGCCGACGCAGCTCCTCATCGCCTGGAACATTTCCATCGGCCTCTATCTCCTGATGGCCTGGTCGATGATGGTGCGCTCGTCGGAAGAGCGTATGAAGCTCCGGGCGCAGATCCAGGACGAAGGCCAACTGGTCGTTCTCCTCTTGACGGTCTTGGCCTCCTGCGCCTGCCTGACGGCAATCGTTGCCGAATTGTCGGGGCTGAAGGACATGACGTCCACGGCGCGCGGGCTGCATGTCGGGCTCGCCGCGCTGACCATCCTGACTGCTTGGCTGTTCGTGCACACCATGTTCGCCATGCACTATGCCCATGATTTTTATGTCGGAATTGTGCGCGGCCAGCCGCCCTGCCTGGAGTTCCCGGGCGAATGCCCCCGCCCCTCCTATTCCGACTTTCTGTATTTCGCCTTCATCATCGGCACTTCCGGTCAGACGGCCGACATCTCGCTCGCCTCGAAGCCGATCCGCCGGCTCGGGCTCATCCACTGCGTGCTGGCCTTCTTCTTCAATACGACCCTGTTGGCGCTGACCATCAACATCGCCGCCAGTCTGATTTCCTGAACGGTTCCAGAGGGGTGTCCGTGCGCGTGCCACGTCTGTGGCGGCTACGGGCTCATCGCCCTTCCCGATCGAACCGCCCTGCCCGACCGGATCACCGCCCGTTCGGCGACGTGCCGACACCGAGCCGGTCGAACGACACCGACTTGACGATGGCATAGACTGGGCGACCGGGCTCGAGCGCAAGGTCGTGTGCCGAGCGGCGGGTGACGCTCGCCAACAGGATGTCGCCGTTGCAGTCGATGGCGAGATCGACGGACGCGGCGCTGGTCGGTGCCAGCTTCAGGATGCGGCCCGCAAATACATTGAGCGCGCTCACGGAATTCGGCCGTTCCGTGGCGACGAGCACGTCGCGGGCGCGGATGCGCAGCCGCACGTGCGTGCCAATCGCCAGTTCGAGCGCGCCGATGTGGATGGTGCCGGCGCGGGCGGCGAGCCGGGTGAGGCCGAAGGCGGGATCATGCGCCTCGACATGGGCGTCGACGACAGCGCCCGCCTCGCCTTCACCGAGCGCCGTGGCAAGATCGAGGCTGGCCAGGACGTCCGCCGTCGGACCGCTCGCCGCAACCCGGCCGTGGCTCAACAGCACCACACGGCCGGCGAGCCGGACCACTTCCGAAATCGAGTGCGTGACGTAGAGGATCTCGACGCCCATCTCATCGCGCAGGCGTTCGACGTACGGCAAGATCTCGGATTTGCGGACGTCGTCGAGCGCGGCCAGCGGTTCGTCCATCAACAGCAGCCGCGGACTGGCGAGCAGTGCCCGGCCGATGCCGACGCGGCTTCTCTCCCCGCCCGAGAACCCGGCCGGCCGGCGGTCCAGAAGATGGGCGAGGCCGAGCAGATCGACGACGCGGTCGAAACTCTCGTGGCGCTCGTGGCGCGGGGTGAACCATTGGCCGTAGGTCAGGTTCTGCCGCCCGGTCAGGTGCGGGAACAGCCGCCCCTCCTGGAACACCCAACCAATGCGGCGGCGGTGTGGAGCCAGGAAGATGCCGCGCGCCGTGTCGACCAGCACGGTGTCGCCCAATGTGATGCGTCCCTTGGCCGGTCGGCGCACGCCGCCAACCAGATCCATGATCGAGGTTTTCCCGGAACCGGACGGCCCGAACAGCGCGGTCAGGCCGCCGCCGCTCTCGAATGCAGCCGTCAACTGGAAGTCGCCGAAGCGGGCGGCGATATCGACCTTCAGCGGCATCAGTCGCCCATCCGCACGTTGATCCGCCGCGCCATCCATTCGGAGGCGACAAGCGCTGCCATCGACAAGACGATGGAGACGAGAACGAGGCGAAACGCCGGCCATTCGCCGCCGGGCACCTGCAACAGCGCGTAGATGGCCGAAGGCAGCGTCTGCGTCTCGCCGGGGATGTTGGAGACGAAGGTGATGGTGGCGCCGAACTCGCCCATCGCCTTGGCGAAGGCGAGGATCAGGCCGGCGAGGATGCCGGGGGCGATCAGCGGCAGCGTGACGGTCAGGAACACGGCTAATGGCGGCGCGCCGAGCGTGCCGGCGGCGGCTTCGAGCCGGCGGTCGACCGCTTCGACGGACAGCCGGATGGCTCTGACCATCAGGGGAAACGCCATGATGGCGGAGGCGAGCGCGGCGCCGGTCCAGCGAAAGGAGAACACCAGCCCGAAATGCTCGGCGAGAAAGGCGCCGAACAGGCCGCGCCGGCCGAAGCCCATGAGGAGGAGATAGCCGGTGACCACGGGCGGCATGACGAGCGGCAGATGGACAAGGCCGTTCAGGATCGACAGGCCGGGAAAGCGACAGCGCGCCAGCAGATAGGCGATGGCGATGCCCGGTACGAGCGACGCGACAGAGGCGACGGTCGCCACCCTGAGCGACAATTCGACCGCCGTCCATTCCTCTGCTGTTAGGGTGAAGTCCAATTCAGGAGCCTCAAGTTCTCAGTGGTGCCGCCAATGTCAGCAGGCGCTCATCCGGACAATCAACTCGCAGATTGCCGGCCGGTCGTCGAGAGCCAACGATCCCGCGACAGCCCCGCCTCCCCTCGCCTCACTTGGCGATGACGGCGAAGCCCTGCTTCTCGAATGCGGCTTTGGCTTCCGGGCCCCTCAGATAGGCCAGGAAGCCGGCGCTGTCCGGGTTCGAGGCGCCGGTGACGAGCGCGGCAGGATAGACCACCGGGGCATGCGAATCCTCGGGGAAGGTGTCGAGGATCTTGACGCCCGGATCAGCGAAAGCATCGGTCTTGTAGACGATGCCGGCCGGTGCCTCGCCGCGGGCAACGAGCTGCAGGGCGGCACGCACGCTTTCAGCATAGGCGAGCCTGCCTTTGACCGAGTCCCAGATGCCGAGCTTCTGCAGCGCGTCCTGGGCGTATTTGCCGGCCGGCACCGACTTCGGCTCGCCGACCGCCAGACGCCCGTCAGCGCCGACGAGGTCGGCGAGCGCAGCGTTCGGGGCGATCTTGAATGTTGCCGTCGAGGCTTTCGGGACGATCAGCACCAGATCGTTGCCAAGCAGAGTGAATCGGCTCGCCTTGTCGACGAGGTTCTTGCTTTCGGCGTAGTCCATCCAGGCGAGGTCGGCCGAGATGAAGATGTCGGCGGGAGCGCCTGCCTCGATCTGCTTGGCGAGCGGACCGGAAGCCGCATAGGAAATGGCGGGCTTGGCATGTCCGCCGGCAACCCAGCCTGCGGCAACGTCGTCGAGGGCGTTCTTCAGGCTCGCCGCCGCAAATACGGTGAGCGGCCTACTGTCGGCCGCGGCCGGCTGGCTCAGGCAGAGGGCTGAGAACATGCCGGCAACGGCGGCGGCGAGAAAAGAGCGTCTCATCATCATCGTCGAACTCCATGCGACGTGAATTTCGAGGCGCATGTTGCTCAGGCGGGCCGGGCTTGTCCAGTGCGCTATGTAGTCTAACGATATGACGCACCGTCGCGACGATCGCCAACCGCATGGCAAAACAAAAGACGCCCGGTCGATACCGACCGGGCGTCCCTTTTTGAACGCGAACGAGCCAGAAGCAGCGATCAGAGGCCCTTGATCACGCCGAGGCCGGCGTAACGCGCGGTCGAACCAAGTTCCTGCTCGATGCGCAGGAGCTGGTTGTACTTGGCGGTACGGTCGGAGCGGGCGAGCGAGCCAGTCTTGATCTGGCCGCAGTTGGTGGCGACGGCGAGATCGGCAATGGTGGAATCTTCCGTCTCGCCGGAGCGGTGCGACATGACAGCGGTATAGCCCGCCTTGTGCGCCATTTCGACGGCGTCGAGCGTCTCCGAGAGGCTGCCGATCTGGTTGACCTTGACCAGGATCGAGTTGGCGACGCCCTGCTTGATACCGTCGGCGAGGCGCTTGGTGTTGGTGACGAACAGATCGTCGCCGACAAGCTGGATCTTCTTGCCGAGAAGCTCAGTGCCGACCTTCCAGCCGATCCAGTCGTCCTCGGAGAAGCCGTCTTCGATGGTGACGATCGGATAGGCGTAGGCGAGCTTCTCCAAGTAGGCGGCCTGCTCGGCGGGAGTGCGGGTGACGCCCTCGCCTTCATAGACGTAGTTGCCGTCCTTGAAGAATTCGGTCGAGGCGCAGTCGAGGCCAAGGAACACGTCCTTGCCCGGCTTGTAGCCGGCCTTCTCGATGGCGGCGAGGATGAAGTCGAGCGCATATTCGGCCGACTTCAGGTTCGGGGCGAAGCCGCCTTCATCACCAACGTTGGTGTTGTGGCCGGCCTTCTTCAACTCGCCCTTCAGCGTGTGGAAGATTTCCGAGCCGGCGCGCAGGCCATCGGCGAAGGTCTCGGCGCCGGCCGGCAGGATCATGAATTCCTGGAAATCGATCGGATTGTCGGCATGGACGCCGCCGTTGATGATGTTCATCATCGGAACCGGCAGGACGTGGGCGTTGACGCCGCCGACATAGCGGTAGAGCGGCAGGCCGGCCGAGTCGGCCGCGGCCTTGGCGACGGCGAGCGACACGCCGAGGATGGCGTTGGCGCCGAGGCGCGCCTTGTTCGGCGTGCCGTCCAGCTCGATCATGGCGGCGTCGATGGCGATCTGATCCTCGGCGTCGAAGCCGCCGATGGTGTCGAAGATCTCGGAATTGACGGCGTCGACCGCCTTCAAGACACCCTTGCCCTGATAGATGCCCTTGTCGCCGTCGCGCAGCTCGACGGCCTCATGCGCGCCGGTCGAGGCGCCCGAGGGAACGGCAGCGCGGCCGAAGGAGCCGTCTTCCAGTGCCACATCGACTTCGACTGTCGGGTTGCCGCGGCTGTCGAGGATTTGGCGGGCGGTGATGTCTACGATCGCGGTCATACGGGAGTCTCCTAGGATTGCCACTCGTCAGGAGCGGCGTGGTCGCGCGTTCCTATAGCCGAGAGTGCCGTCTTTGCCTAGAGCGGGGCGAATCCTTGGACACCACGCGCTTTTACTGATGAGGGCAAGAACCAAGGCCCAAGGCGGCAGGATGGAGGAAGGATCTGACAAGGATAAGACAGAGCTTATACATTATCGATTTGTGATGAAGGCGTCGAGCCCGGATCCGGCCATTGGGGACAGACGCCGGCGGGTCGGAACGGCCTCAGCGCGGGGCAGCCTGGAGGCGTGTCGCAGCCGCACCCCGCTGCGGGCCCGATTCCCATTTACATCCCGCCTGCCCTCGGGCATCAGTCGCGCAATCTCCGGAACTACGCGAGTACACATATGTCCTCTTTCGATGCCTCCACCCTACAACTCGGCAGCCACGTCGAACAGCCGAAGTCTCCCGACGAGGCGCGACTCGACCGCGTGCCCAACCCGCAGACAGATGTGCTCTATCTGGCCCGCTTCACCGTGCCCGAATTCACGTCGCTCTGCCCGGTGACCGGTCAGCCGGACTTCGCGCATCTGGTCATCGACTACGTGCCGAAGGACTGGCTGGTCGAATCGAAGAGCCTGAAGCTGTATCTCGTGAGCTTCCGCAATCACGGTGCCTTCCACGAGGATTGCACCGTGGCGATCGGCCGCAGGCTCGTCGACTTCCTGGAGCCGCACTGGCTCAGAATCGGCGGCTACTGGTTCCCGCGCGGCGGCATCCCGATCGACGTCTTCTACCAGACGGGCGAGCCGCCGAAGTCGGTTTGGATCCCGGATCAGGGCGTACCTGCGTATCGCGGGCGGGGGTGAGCGGCGACGGCCATAGGCCGGCAGAATGCTCCGGTGGAGCATTTTGAGCCACGAACGCGCCGAGCTTGGGCGAGGGGCTGGCAGACGTGGCGACGGCCATAGACCGGCAAATCGCTCCTGCGGAGCAATTTGAGTGACTTACGCCCCGAGCCTCGCGGGAGGGGCCGGACGGAAAACGCCCAGCTCTTGCGGAAACAAGAACTCCGGTGAAACGGATGGCTGCCGGCCCGAGGCATCCAGCAGACGTCGCCAGAATTCGAATACACGTCATTGCCGCCCCGATCGATCGCGTTTCAGGCAACAGCCTCACGATTTAGCGGCGCATCGAATAAAATAAAAGCAACAATACGGTTGCCGACCCGCTCAATTCAGCTATCGTCGGACGTCACGCGAGTGTCATCCGGAGCCGAGCGGGGTTGCGAGATGTCGAAATACGCAGTGCTGATTATTACGGCCTCGGTCGGGTCGATCACTTGTCTATCCCCCTGCCTTGCACATGATCGCGAGGTGGTGGTCGGCGACGCTATCCGTATGAACCAGCAGTCGTTCATCGCCACGGCGAAAGGTATGACGGCCGATCCCCAGTTGATCTACGGTGCGACCGGCGTCATCACCTGTGGCAACATCCGCGCGACAGGTCAGTTGACGGTTCGGGGCGACGAGGTGACCTCGGCGGCACACACGTTCTTTGACGAGGCGGGCAATCCGCGCGCGGCGCAGGGCAATTGCCAGTTCTCGCTCACGGTGCGCGGTGTGGTGCAATCAGCCCGCATCCTGCCGGGCCCGCGCATGGCATCCGGATCGACCAATCCCTATTCGGACGGCGGCAACCACGACTGGGCGGTGGCTCGACTCGATCATGTGATCGAGGGCGTGAAGCCCTACGGCATTGCCGATGCACCGGCCGTCGGTTCGGTCATCCTGGTGGTGGCGGCGGGCGCCGACGGAGAGCGCAGCTACGGTTTCTGCAAGGTGCGTGACCTGATCGGCGTCGCCGGCAAGCCGCGCGAAATCCATACCGACTGCACCTGCGCCGATGGCATGTCCGGGGCGGCCTATCTG
The DNA here is from genome assembly GCA_031291575.1 of Ancalomicrobiaceae bacterium. Lineage (GTDB taxonomy): Bacteria > Pseudomonadota > Alphaproteobacteria > Rhizobiales > Ancalomicrobiaceae > CAIYYN01. The sequence goes on along the minus strand of JARLIT010000086.1, from coordinate 30,752 downwards.
ACCCCCGGCCCGCATCCCAAACTGATCGGCGTGCATGTCGGCTTCCGCTCGCGCGACCCGAACGCGCGCCTGCCCTACTCGGCGACGCATTACACGTTCGGCACCTCGAGCGAAGGTGATTTTCGCCGCGCCCTCGGCTACTGATACCAATGGCCCTGGTCGTTGACCGATCTCACCCCAACTGATGTCCCGGCGAAAGCCGGGATCCATTGCCCTCTCCACCTGGCAAGACGGCGGGAAGTGCGGCGGATCTTGGCGCGCCGACCTGCCCGTCGCACCGGCATTGGATCCCGGCTTGCGCCGGGACGACACACTACTGGACGGATGCATCGGGCGGAAGGGCCGTTGGTATGATCCGAGGTGCGATCGCGCCGCCTTCGCCGAGGCTGACGGCGTTCAGCTGGACTTGGCCAGCCGGTCGAATTCCATCAACTTCTTAAGAAGCGCTTCCATATCCTTGAGATGGACCATGTTCGGTCCGTCCGACGGCGCGTGATCCGGATCCTGGTGCGTCTCGATGAAGACACCGGCCACGCCGACCGCCACGGCGGCCCGGGCCAGCGTGGCGACGAAGCGACGCTCTCCGCCGGACGATGTCCCCTGCCCGCCCGGCTGCTGCACCGAGTGCGTGGCGTCGAAGATCACCGGCAGGCCGGTTTCGGCCATGATCGGTAGCGAGCGCATATCGGAGACCAGCGTGTTGTAGCCGAAGGAGGCGCCGCGCTCGGTCAACAGCACATTCGGATTGCCGGCCTCGGTGATCTTGGCGGCGACGTTCCGCATGTCCCACGGCGCCAGGAACTGGCCCTTCTTGACATTGACGACCCGACCGGTGACGGCGGCGGCGATGAGAAGATCGGTCTGCCGGCACAGAAAGGCGGGTATCTGCAGGATGTCGACGGCTTCGGCCACGGCGGCGCACTGGTCGATCTCATGCACGTCGGTCAACACAGGAATGCCGAAGCGCTCGCGGATTTCGGCGAAGATCGGCAGCGAGGCGGCCAGCCCGAGGCCGCGGGCCGCTTTGCCCGAGGTGCGGTTCGCCTTGTCGAACGACGACTTGTAGACGAAGCCGATGCCTAGCCGCTGCGTCAGCTCGGCGAGTGCTCCGGCCATTTCGAGCGCATGGGCGCGGCTTTCGAGTTGGCAGGGGCCAGCGATGAGGGCGAGCGGCAAATCATTGCCGAAGGTGACGTTTCCGGCCGATACGTGCACGGTCGAGATCAAGGGCTCAATCCTTTGCTTGCGGCGCTATTGGCCCGATTCAGACATTTGCATCCTGCTTGCAGCCGGTTCAGCTCAAATGTCAATTTCGCTCCGCTGGGGCCTTGAAGGCGACGGCGAGGCCGAGGGCGGCCTCGGGTCCGACGGTCAGCCGATCGAGGCGGTCGGCGACTTTCAGGCCGCCAGCGACGAGGCTTGAGGCTGCCTGGCCGAAGTCGGCGACAGCAAAGGTGACGCCCCGGATCTCCAGCGTCTTCGGCGCGTCCGGCAGACTGTCTTCGCCATAGAGATAGCGGAACGCTGGCGGCGTGACGATCGCGACGCGGCCACGTGGGGTGGCAATCGAGATGCCGAAGGAGGAGGCGTGGATCTCGCGCACGCCGGTGAAGCGCGACAGGAAGATGTGGTAGTCGGCCGGGTCCGGCGCGACCAGCGTGATCTCGTCGATGCCGACGGTCGAATTGGCGTGGCGTTGCCATTCGGCATGCCAGAAATGATCGGGTTCATGCTGCTGGCAGGTGAAGAAGCCTGCGTTCTTGACGCCGCCGGCTCGCGTAAAGGCGAGCGAAAAGGCGACGCGTTCCTGCTCTCCACCCGGCTGGCCGGCCAAGCGCTCGAAATCGAAGCGGTGGAACGTGTCGAGGCCCGCGGCGGCAAAATCAGCGATGTCGGCGTCGGCATCGTGCGATTCCAGCACCAGCATCGAGGCGCCCTGGCGCTTCTTCAGGTAATCGCGGTTGAAGGCGCCGAAGGAGAAGGTGTTGCGGCCGGACGGCTTGATCTTTGCCGCGTCGGCCAGCCCGAGAACTTCGATGAAGGCATGATCGAGCTGAGCGAGATGATTGGCCGTCCCCCAGGGATGTTCGGCGCGCGGCGTCAGCGTAAAACCCAACGCTTGCCATACGTTACGCCCGGCATCGAGGTCGGAAACGGCGACGACCAGATGGTCGATGCCGCGCGCGCCTGGCCCGGACGGGGCAAACTGCGGCTCAATGGCGGCTTTGTTCGTGGTCATCAGCGATCCCCCGATGCGCCCTGCCGGACGCCGTGTCCTTTTGAGCCGGAACCCTGGCCATTGCAAGACGGCAGCCGCGTTTTCGCCCGATGCGTGGGCGTAGGCCGGGGGTCAGGTCGGCGCCAACCGCCCTCCCCGTCCGTAGATGAGGTCGGCGCGCGCCTCGAAGGCTTCGGCATATTTCTGCACGGCACGATCGAATACCGCCCCCATCAGCATCGCCAGAGCCCGGTTCTTGAAAGCGTAGTCGATGAAGAAGGCAATCGTTGTCGAGCCGTCCGCCTCGGGCTTGAACGCCCAGCGATTGTCGAGGTGCTCGAACGGCCCATCGAGATACTCGACGCGGATGACACGCTCTTCCGGCGCCAGCGTGACGCGGCTGGTGAAGGTCTCGCGGAACATCTTGTAGCCGACGGTCATGTCGGCGACGAGCACTTCGCGCCCATCGCCGAGGTCATGGCGTCCCCTGACCTTCAGCCGGTCGCATAAGGGAAGAAACTCGGGGTACTTCTCCACGTCGGCGACGAGGTCGAACATGTCGGTCGGGGTGTGCCGGACGTACCGGTTGGTCGAAAATCGGGGCATCGAGGATCAATTCTGGTCGAGGGAGGCGAGAAACCGGACCGTGTCGCTCGGTGTCTTCAGGACATGGAGATGGGCATGGCGTCCATGCTGCGCCAGGGCCGCGGTCAACCGTGGCACCTGTCGCCGGCGGAATGACCAGATATAGGCGAGGAATTCAAGATCCAATCGCTCTGGGCAGCCATCCGCCATGTCGGGCCGGGTGCGACCCCAATGGCTGACGATGCGCTTCGCCACCCGGCAGAAACAGATCGCCCGCCCATAGTCGAGCCAGAGGACGGTATCGGCACGAACGAGGCGCTCCGGCAAGGTCGTGGCGTAAGTGCCGTCCATCACCCAGCGCGGCGCGGCCAAGACCTCGGCTACACGGGCAAGAAAGGCCACGCTGTCGCTCTTCCGCCAGCCGGGCTGCCAGTAAAGTTGATCGAGGTGGATCGCGGGCATGTTCAGCCGACGACCAAGCGCGCACGCCAGCGTCGATTTGCCGGCACCACTCGAGCCGATGATCAGAATGCGCTCCACCAACCGACTCCGTCGCTCGGCGCCTCGTTCTGACGGCTTCCGGGCGAGTTAGCCCTTAGCCGCGCGTGCCGCCCTGAGTTTGCTGAAATCCTCGCCGGCATGATGCGACGAGCGTGTCAGCGGGCTCGACGAGACCATCAGGAAGCCCTTCGAATAGGCGATGGTCTCGTAGGACTTGAACTCCTCTGGCGTGACGAAGGACTTCACCTCGTGGTGTTTCTTGGTCGGCTGCAGGTATTGGCCGATGGTGAGGAAGTCGACGTCTGCGGTGCGCAAGTCATCCATCAGTTGCAGCACTTCGTTGCGCTCTTCGCCCAAGCCAACCATGATGCCAGACTTGGTGAACATCTCGGAATCGAGCTCCTTCACCCGCTGCAGGAGCCGGATCGAATGAAAATAGCGCGCGCCGGGGCGCACCGTCAGGTAGTTCGACGGCACGGTTTCGAGGTTGTGATTGAAGACGTCGGGCTTGGCGGCGACGACAACTTCAAGCGCCCCGGGCTTTCTCAGAAAATCCGGGGTCAGGATCTCGATGGTGGTCGCGGGCGCCTGGGCGCGGATGGCGGCGATGACCGCGGCGAAATGCGCGGCGCCGCCGTCGGCAAGATCGTCGCGATCGACTGAGGTGATGACGACGTGGCTCAAGCCCAACCGCGCCACCGCGTCGGCGACGCTTGCCGGCTCTGACGGATCGAGCGCCTCGGGATGGCCGGTCCTGACGTTGCAGAAGGCGCAGGCACGGGTGCAGGTGTCGCCCATGATCATGAAGGTGGCGTGGCGCTTCGACCAGCATTCGCCGATATTGGGGCAGCCGGCCTCCTCGCACACCGTGTTGAGCTTGTGCTCCCGCACGATGGCGCGCGTCTCGTTGTAGATGGGCGAGCCCGGCGCCTTCACCCGAATCCACGCCGGCTTCGAGGCGACCGGCTGATCGGGCCTGTGCGCCTTCTCCGGATGGCGCGGCTTCAGCCCCGCGTCCTTCATGCCGCCCTTTGTGGTATCGAGCACCGTCACCATCGTCATCTCCAGCGGGATGAATTCCCCGCCCTGTTTTCACCTATCGAGAAAACCCATGTGACGCATCGGCCGGCAAATTCAATGCCGATTTTTGGCGAAGCAGATCAGCGTTTCAGCCTGCCGTCGGCAAATTCGACCGCTTCGGTCGGCTGCCCCTTCGGATCGAGCTTGATCGGGAAGCGCGTCGCCGCATCGCCCTCGACCGGCGTGGCGATGACGACGGTGCCGGTGAAACCGGATTGCTCCCATTTCACCGGTTCCGGTCCGCCGTGCGCGGTCATGACCACGGCGGAATAGCCCCGGTCGGGGATCACCCGCAATTGCCAGACGATGCCGCGCGCCGGTTCGCCCGCCCGTCCGGTGTCCGCACCGCAGTCGGAGCGGATCACCTCCCACTTGGTGCCGTCGGATACCCCGCGCGACGCGACCGTATAGGGGCAGGCGCTGCTGACCCCCCACCAGGTAACGACGAACGGCACGACCAGAAACAGCACGGCGCAGACGCCAAAGGCGATGAGCACCAACCGGTTGCCAAGCCGCATCGTGGGTCTCGGCTGGCCCTCCGGGGTGTCACCGCGCATTGTTGGTCCCTGCCCCGTGGTCTATCTAGCGGATGACGCGTGCGACGAGCACCAGGACGATGGCGCCGACGGCCGCGATCACAATCTCGGTGACGATCGGATTGACGATCATGATCGAGATATGCAGGAAGCCGACAAGCAGGCCGCCGACGAAGGCGCCGAGCAGGCCGAGGATCAGATAGTAGAAGATGCCGCCGCGCCCGCCGACGAAGCGGCTGGCGAGCCAACCGGCGACGAGACCGACGACGATCCAAATCAGCAGCGACTGAGTTGCAATGCTTCCCATGATATTCTCCCGCTCTTTTGCAAATGGGGGGCATTGAGCCCCGAAAGCTGTCTAGCACACCCGCCGCGCTTTTGATCGGGTCCGACCGGTTCAGATGTGGATTGCCCGCTTTTCCGAGTCGAGCACGCTCTCGTGCATGGTCTCGGACACGGTCGGATGCGGGAACACGGTGTTGATCAGATCTTCTTCGGTGGTCTCCAGGTTCATCGCCACGACGAAGCCCTGGATCATCTCGGTCACTTCGGCGCCGATCAAATGCGCGCCCAACAGCTGGCCCGTCTTCTTGTCGAAGATGGTCTTCACCAGCCCGTCGGATTCACCCAAGGCCACTGCCTTGCCGTTGCCGATGAAGGGGAAGCGGCCGATCTTAACGTCGTAGCCGGCGTCCTTGGCCTTTTTCTCGGTGAGGCCGACCGAGGCGACCTGCGGGTGGCAGTAGGTGCAGCCCGGAATCTTCAATTTGTCCATGGCGTGCGGGTGTTTGCCGGCGATCGCCTCGACGCAGATGACGCCCTCGTGCTCGGCCTTGTGCGCCAACATCGGCGGGCCGGCGACGTCGCCGATGGCGTAGATGCCCGGCACATTGGTGCGGCAGAGGCCGTCGATGCTGACGCAGCCGCGGTCGGTCTTGACGCCCAACGCTTCCAGGCCGAGGCCCTCAATGTTGCCGACGACGCCGACGGCGGAGATCAGCCGCTCGGCCGTCATGCTCTGCACCTTGCCGTCGGCAGTCTCGACGGTGGCAGTGACGCTATCGGCGCCCTTCTCGACCTTCGAGACCTTGGCACCGGTAAAGATCTTGATGCCGGCCTTCTCGAAGCGCTTGCGGGCGAGAGCGGCGATCTCCTCGTCCTCGACGGGGAGGATCTGCGGCAAGAGTTCGACGACCGTCACCTCGGAGCCCATGGCGCGGTAGAACGAGGCGAATTCGACGCCGATGGCGCCCGAGCCCATGATCAATAGCGACTTCGGCAGGCTGGCCGGAGCGAGCGCGTCGAAATAGGTCCAGATCAGCTTCTTGTCCGGCTCGATACCCGGCAGCGCGCGCGGGCGGGCGCCGGTGGCGATGATGACGTGCTTGGCGGTATAGTCGCCCGCCGGCAGCCAGCCCTTGGGGGCGCCCTCGACGGCTTTCACGCTGACCTTTCCGGGCGCGGTGATGACCGCCTCGCCCCAGATCGTGTCGACCTTGTTCTTCTTCAGCAAGAACCCGACGCCGTTCGACATCTGCGCCGCGATACCGCGTGAGCGCTTGACCACGCCGGCAATATCGACGCCGATCTTCTCGGCGACGAGGCCGTAGTCCTTGGCGTGTTCGATGTAGTGGTAGATCTCGGCGGAGCGCAACAACGCCTTGGCCGGGATGCAGCCCCAGTTCGGGCAGATGCCACCGACGTAAGCACGCTCGACGACGCCGACCTTCAGGCCAAGCTGGGCGGCGCGGATGGCGGCGACGTAGCCGCCCGGGCCGGAGCCGATAATCAGGATGTCATACTCAGACATGCGGATCTCCATGACAGCTGGCGACCCGCATCAGGCCGTCAGGCTCAAGGTTCTTTTTCCAAACTGACCAAGCGGCCCTTGATGTCGGCGATATCGGCTGAATGTTGGAGCGTGATCCCCATGTGAAACGTCATGTAACGTTTCATCTCATCCAGCGTCTCGCCCTGCTCCACCTGCCGCTCGGCGATATCGTTGATCTTCGCCTCGAGCCCGCGCCGCATATCCGAAATGTCCTGCTGCATCTTCTGCAGGACCGGCATCACCAGATCGACGACTTCCGACACGTCCATCTCCGCCATGCAAGAGCATGGATGAGACCATATCGTGAACAACGGACCATTTCAAGGCGAAACACGTTGGACGGGAAGGACGGCTTTGCCCTCCCCGACCGGAAGTTGTCACACCAGCAGGCTCATCGGCCTTTCCATCAGTTCACGGAAGGCGGCCAGCAACTCGGCGCCGAGCGCTCCGTCGACCGCGCGATGGTCGGTCGACAGGGTCACCGTCATCTCGGTGGCGATGACGATCTGGCCGTTCCTCACCACCGCCCGCTCCGTTCCGGCGCCGACGGCGAGGATCGTTGCATGCGGCGGGTTGATGATGGCGGAGAATTCCTTCACCCCGTACATGCCGAGGTTGGAGACGGCGGTCGAACCGCCGAGGTATTCTTCCGGCTTCAATTTGCGGGCGCGGGCGCGGGCCGCATAGTCCTTCATCTCGGCGGAGATCGTCGTCAGCGTCTTGGTCTCGGCCCTGCGGATGATCGGCGTGATCAGACCGCCGGGAATGGCGACGGCGACACCAACGTCGGAATGCTTGTGCTTCAGCATCGCCGCTTCCGTCCAGGAAGCGTTGGCATCCGGCACGCGTTGCAGGGCGAGCGCCAGGCCCTTGATGACGAAGTCGTTGACCGAGATCTTGTAGGTCGGCTTGCCGTCCTTCAACGGTGCGCCGGCGTTGATCTCCTCGCGCAATTTCAACAGCGCATCGAGCCCGATGTCGGCGGTCAGATAGAAGTGCGGCACGGATTGCTTCGATTCCACCAGCCGCTTGGCAATGGTCTTGCGCATGCCGTCGTGCGGGACGAGTTCGTAACTGCCCGGCTCGTACAGCTTCAGCGTAATGGCATCCTGGTTCGAGGCGACAGACGCGGCGGCGGGTGCGGCAGCCGGTGCCGCGACCGGGGCGGCTGCGGACGCGGGCTTCGCCACGGGGCCGGCGGCCTTCGCCGCCTCGACGTCGCGCTGGATGATGCGGCCATGCGGGCCGGAACCCTTGAGGCCGGCGAGATCGATGTTGGCGTCGCGGGCGATTCGGCGGGCGAGCGGCGAGGCGAAAATGCGGTTGCCGCCGGATGTCTGTGCCGCCGGAGCGCCACCGCCGGAAACCCCGCCGGTCGGGGCGGCGACCGGAAGCGCGGCCGGAGCCGCTGCGGGCGCGGGAGCCGGACTGGGCGCCGCGGCGGCCTTGGGACCACCAGCTGCGCCGGAAGCGACGCTCGCAACATCCTCGCCCTCCGAGGCGATGACGGCGATCGGCGTGTTGACGGCGATGTCCTCGGTGCCGGCCGGGACCAGGATCTTGGCGAGAATGCCCTCGTCGACCGCCTCGACCTCCATGGTGGCCTTGTCGGTCTCGATCTCGGCGATCACGTCGCCGGACTTGATCTGATCGCCCTCGGCCTTCAGCCATTTGGCGAGGTTGCCCTTTTCCATTGTGGGCGACAGAGCCGGCATGAGAATTTGGACAGGCACTTCTGCCTCCTCGGAGCGTTTCAGTGATTGATCGTCGATGTCGCGCCAAGATCAGTGGGGCGGCCCAGTTCGGCAGACATCATGGCGACGATCTTCGCCTCGACCTCATCCTCGCTGACGCCGTCCTCCTTGGCATAGGTGCGGCGCAGATGGCGGATGACATCCACCAGCAGCACGCCCCAGGTCGACGGATCCTCGAATGCACGAATGAACGAGACCGACAGGCCGCCGTCGACGACGAAGGCGCGGAAAATCTCGGTGCCGCCGAGTTCGGTCGCATCCGGCGGAATGCTGAGGACTTTGACGGGTTCGGTCATGGGGTCACCGATACGTCACGGCGCGGACGGCATCGATGACGTCCTGCACGGTCGGCAGCGCCAGCTTTTCCAGGTTGGCGGCATAGGGCATTGGCACGTCCTTGCCGGAAACCTTCAAGATCGGCGCATCGAGATAGTCGAACGCCTCGGCGACGAGGCGGGCGGCGATCTCAGAGCCAATCGAACCTTGCGGCCAGCCCTCTTCCACGGTGACACAGCGGCCGGTTTTCACCACCGAGCGGATGACGGTCGCCATGTCGAGCGGGCGCAACGTGCGAAGATCGATGATCTCGACTTCGATGCCGAGCTTGGCCAGTTCGACCGCCGCCTTCTCCGCGTAAGAGAGGCCCATGCCGTAGGAGACGATGGTGGCATCTGTTCCTGCGCGAGCAACTCTTGCCTTGCCGATCGGCACTGTGAAGTCGGCGAGCTTCGGCACGTCGAAGGAATGGCCGTAGAGCAGCTCGTTTTCCAGGAACACCACCGGGTTCGGATCGCGGATCGCCGACTTCAACAGACCTTTGGCGTCGGCAGCGGTATAGGGAACCACCACTTTCAGGCCGGGCACATGGCTGTACCAGGCGGAATAATCCTGGCTGTGTTGGGCGGCGACGCGGGAGGCCACGCCATTGGGGCCGCGGAAGACGATGTGCGTGCCCATCTGGCCGCCGGACATGTACAGCGTCTTGGCGGCGGAATTGATGATATGGTCGATCGCCTGCATGGCGAAGTTGAACGTCATGAATTCGACGATCGGCTTCAGCCCGCCCCAGGCGGCGCCGACGCCGAGGCCGGTGAAGCCGTGCTCGGTGATCGGCGTATCGATGACGCGATCGGCGCCGAACTCCTGCAGCAGTCCCTGCGTGATCTTGTAGGCGCCCTGGTATTCGGCGACTTCTTCGCCCATGACGAACACGGTCGGATCGAGCCGCATTTCCTCGGCCATGGCCTCGCGCAACGCCTCGCGCACCGTCATCGACACGAGTTCGGTGCCGGCGGGATAGTCCGGCTCGGGAGCGACGTCGGCCACCTTCGGCGCGGCGGGCACGCTCGGGGCTGGCATTGCCGGCTGGGCCGCAGCCGCAGGGGCCGGAGCCGCCGGGGCCGCAGCGGCTGGTCCGGCTGCTGCTGCTGCTGCCGAGGCGTCCTCGCCTTCGGCGGCGATCACCGCGATCGGGGTATTGACCTTGACGTTCTCGGTGCCGGCCGCGATCAGAATGGCGGCGAGCGTGCCCTCATCGACCGCTTCGACTTCCATGGTCGCCTTGTCGGTCTCGATCTCGGCGATGACGTCGCCGGACTTGATCTGATCCCCGACGGATTTCAACCATTTCGACAGCTTGCCTTCCTCCATCGTGGGGGAAAGCGCGGGCATAAGGATCTGCGTTGCCATTTCGGCGCGTCCCCGCTTCAAATTACTTGACGATATCGGTCCAGAGCTCGGCGGCATCCGGCTCCGGATCGGACGAGGCAAAGTCGGCCGAGCGCTGCACGACCTCACGCACTTCGGCGTCGATGGCCTTCAAGTCCGCTTCGCTCAGCACGCCGCCGGCGATCAGACGATTGCGGACCTGCTCGATCGGGTCGTGCTCATTGCGCATCTTCTGCACTTCGTCCTTGGAGCGATATTTCGCCGGGTCGGACATCGAGTGGCCGCGATAGCGGTAGGTCAGCATTTCCAGGATGTAGGGCCCATTGCCCGAACGGGCATGGGTGATGGCGCGCAGGGCAGCTTCCTTCACCGCGCGCACGTCCATGCCGTCGACCTGCTCGCCGGGAATGTTGAACGAGGCGCCGCGCTTGGAAAAGTCCGTCTGCGAGGAGGCGCGGTTCACGGACGTACCCATGGCGTACTTGTTGTTCTCGATGACGTAGACGACCGGCAGGCTCCACAGCTCGGCCATATTGAAGCTCTCGTAGACCTGGCCCTGGTTGGCGGCGCCGTCGCCGAAGAAGGCGAGCGCCACCTTGCCGTTCTTCTTGTATTTGTTGGCAAAGGCGAGGCCGGTGCCGAGCGGCACCTGGGCGCCGACGATGCCATGGCCGCCGAAGAACTGCTTCTCGGTGGAGAACATGTGCATCGAGCCGCCCTTGCCGTGGCTGTAGCCACCGCTGCGGCCGGTCAACTCGGCCATGACGCCGTTGGCATCCATGCCGCAGGCCAGCATGTGGCCGTGATCGCGATAGCCGGTGATGAATTGATCGCCCTCCTCCATCGCCAGCTTGATGCCGACGACGACGGCTTCCTGCCCGATGTAGAGGTGGCAGAAGCCGCCGATCAGGCCCATGCCGTACATCTGGCCGGCCTTTTCCTCGAAGCGGCGGATCAGCAGCATCATGCGGTAGGCGGACATCTCCTCGTCCTTCGACAGGGGCGCCGGACCGGTTTCAACGACCACCTTGGTGGCTGCACGTCCCGCCATGAAATCTCCTCCCCTGGCCGCGATGCGGAAAGCGTCGATGCGACGTCGCCGGGCGACGTCTCGGTGCGGGTAAACATATAGCAGCAGGGGATTTGTTCAAGTCCTGGAGAATGACGCCAAAATGACTATAACATATTGAAAAGAGCCATATCTGCACAATTAACTAGATTAAGGTTATTGCAGCTGAATTAACTCACTTCTTGTTATTCAAGCGGTTTGGACCGGGCGCCGGGGCCTGCGCCTGCACATAGATGGCGACATCATTCGGTTGGGCAAAGCCGAGAATCTCGCGTCCCCGTTCGTCGAGCATGTCGGGATCGAGCTTTTGCGGTCGGAGGAGCTGCACACGCCGCTCAATGGTGGCCTTTTCCTTCTCCAGTTCGGCCAACTGCACCCGCAACCTGTCAGCATCGACATCGAACTGCCGGCGCGCCTCGACGCCGAACGAGCCGTGCCAGGCATGCCAGGCGAAATAGGCGCAGAACAGGATGGGGACAAGGGGAAGGGCCAGAGGCGCGAGAATCGACTTCCGACGCTGACGAGTTGCCATGTTGACGCACTACGCTACCGACTTATTGGGACGCCTGGACATTCCATCGTCTGGTGGAAACGCGGAAATGCCCGAACTCGTTCACATCTCGGCAATTCCGCGCGGAACACTGCTCCGCATGCGTGCCGGAATTGCCCGTTGCCGGCCGTAGCCGACAGGTGATTATCGGTTCTTCAGGGTTAACAGGCGCTTACGAGACGTCGTTAACGAACACGCATAAGGGAGGTGTCGGGAACGCAGGGCGGGAGAGAACTATCAGGCGGGCAAGTTAGCGCGGTCTGGCCGAAGCGGCGTCCGATCGGCGGCTCGGGAATGGTCCGGGCGACGGCTGCGGCGTGCTGGAAGCGGTGCCGCGCGCTCAGGGACTGGGCGGCCGATAGAGGCCGGATTGCCCTGGCAAGCCGCTCAAACCAGCTCCTTGAAGTAGATGTAGAGCACCCCGGCGACGGCCAGGACGAGCGCAAGGCTGATGGTGGTGGCGTAGGACATCGCAGGCCCCCAAGCACGGTTCGACGCAGGCGGGGAGCTTGGAATGACTGCGCGGTTGCGCGTGCCGCTCCGGCCGCTGCTGGCGAAACAGCGCGGAGTCTGGCGCATACCGGCCTAAAATATCGATTGGGATTTTCGGCGCGCATATAAGGCCCGCATAAAATCGCGCCGGCCCAGCCCATACATCGCAGGCCTCGGCCTGGCCGGCGCCATCCATTGGCCGGCCAGTGCAGAAATGCGCCGGCTGCGGGTCCAGTAGACCGGGGTGCGACCGGCTCGAAACGGAGCGCGCCGATCGGACCGAAGCCCCCCTCCCCTTACGTCGGATCTTCTAGGCTGAAGATCTGCGCCGTCTCGTCGTAGGCAAAAATCTCGCCGTAGCGGCCCCAGTTGGTGACCGCATCGAGGGTGGCGTCGGCGTAATCGTCCGACATGTAGTCCTCGAGTTCGGAGAGGAAGCGATTGAGCGGCGCGCGGTGCGTCGGCCGTTCGTCGAGCACGCGGCGGATGCGGGTGGCGAGCGGCACGTAGCTGAGGAGGTGATCGCCGAACAGCTTCTTGCGCACGTCGACATCGGCGTTGACGAACCGTTGGCCGGCTTCCGACAGGTGGATCTGGCCGTCGCCCATTTCGGCAAAGCGCATGAGCTGCAGGGTTTCAGCGATCGGGAACAGTTCGTCGACCTCCATGCCCGTCTCTTCGGCCAGCGCTGGCAGGCCGGCATGGCCGTCGAAGGGCTTCATGGCGAGCGTCTCCATCAGACCGGCGAGCGAGTTGGTCGACACCGACGGCAGCGCCATGCCGAGGCCGAGGCCGGGGAAGGCGCCGTCGCGTGCCGGTTCCTTCTGTACCGGCCGGGCCGTCATGCGGGCATAGATCTCGTTGACGAGCTGGCGGAATTCCGGATCGAGACGGTTGCGCGGATGGGCCAGATTGACCCGGATCTCGGCGGCGATGCGGCCCGGATTGGACGACAACACGATGATGCGGTCGCACATCAGCACCGCCTCCTCGATGTTGTGCGTCACCATCAGGATCGACTTGATCGGCATGCGGCCTTCACACCAGAGGTCGAGAAGGTCGGTACGAAGCGTCTCGGCGGTCAACACGTCGAGCGCGGAGAAGGGCTCGTCCATCAACAGGATCTTCGGGTTGACGACGAGAGCTCTGGCGAAGCCCACACGTTGCCGCATGCCGCCCGACAGTTCCTTCGGATAGGCGCTCTCGAAGCCGTCGAGACCGATCAGGTCGATGGCGGACAGCGCCCGGCGGCGAGCTTCATCGTCCGGCACGCCCTGCACTTTGAGGCCGAGTTCCACATTGGCGAGCACCGACATCCACGGGAACAAGGCGAAGCTCTGGAACACCATGGCGACGCCGTCGACGGCGCCGTTGACAGGGGTCCCGAGGAAACTGACGTCGCCCTCGGACGGGCGGTTGAGGCCGGAGACGATCCTCAGAAGCGAGGACTTGCCGCAGCCGGAGCGCCCCAACAGACCGACGATCTCGCCTTCGATCAGCTTGATCGATATATCGTCGAGGACGAGCGAGCCCTCTTCGCCCGACGCATTGCGATAGCGCTGGCGGACGTGATGGACGTCGAGGAGGGTTGCGGCGTTTACAGTGGCCATGTCGGTATCCTCCTCAATCGAGACGTAGGCGGCGCTCGGCGATGGCGAACAGCCGCCGCCAGCCGAAGCGGTTCAACAGGGTGACGAAGATCGACATCATGGCAACGCCGAGCACGATGCGCGGGAAGTCGCCGGCTTCCGTCGCTTTGGCAATGAAGGCGCCGATGCCGTGAGCCGTCACCTTGTCATCGCCCCATTTGACGTATTCCGCCACGATCGCGGCGTTCCAAGAACCACCCGAGGCGGTCAGGGCGCCAGTGAAATAGTAAGGGAAGATGCCCGGCAGCATCACGTGCTTCCACCACAGCCAGCCCTTCACATGGAAATTGGCTGCCACCTCCTTCAAGTCGGCCGGGAACGCCGAAGCGCCGGCGATGACGTTGAAGAGAATGTACCACTGCGTGCCGAACACGATCAGGAACGACAGCCAGATATCGGGATCGAGGTGAAAGGCGACAATGCCGGCGACGACGAAGGGGAACAGCACGTTGACCGGGAAGGCGGCGAGGAACTGCGCGATCGGCTGGACGTATTCGGCGATGTGGGGCCTGAGGCCGATCCACACCCCGATTGGCACCCAGACCAGCGAGGCGAGCGCGATCAGGGCGATGACCCTGACCATGGTGACGAGCGTCAGGCCGAGCGCTTCGTAGGCATCGTTCCAGCCGAGCGTCGTAGAGACGTATTCGGCGATCTTCCAGCCGGCGAAGACGACGGCGACGGTGATCAACAGATACCAGCCCCAGTCGATGCCGATCGCCACCAGTCTCGGCGGCGTCAACGACATCTTGCCGAAGGCGGGCAGACGCAGCCGCGCGAAGCGGATCTTGCGCAGGCTCCAGCCGAGCGGGGCGAGGAGCGTCTGCAGCCACTTCGAGCGCTTGAACACGGTCAGCACCCAGGAGGATGGATCGCTCGACGACGCCGTCATTTCGACGCGAAATTTCGCCGCCCAGGCGACGATCGGGCGGAACAGGATCTGGTCGTAGGCGAGAATCACCACCAGCATGGTGAGGATCGCGGCGAACACCGCATCGAGCCGCTTGCCGTCGATGGCGACAGCCAGATAGGAGCCGATGCCGGGCAATTTGATGGTCACGTCGCCGACGGTGATGGCTTCGGAGGCGACGACGAAGAACCAACCGCCCGACATGGACACCATCATGTTCCACACCAGGCCGGGAACGGCGAAGGGGGCTTCGAGCTGCCAGAATTTCTGCCAGCCGGTCAGCTGGAAGCCGCGCGAGACTTCGTCGAGGTCCTTCGGCACGGTCCTAAGCGACTGGTAGAAGGAAAACGCCATGTTCCAGGCTTGGCTGGTGAAAATGGCGAAGACAGCGGCACATTCGGCCCCCAACACCCGGCCCGGGAACAATCCCAGAAAGAACGTCACGGTGAAGGACAGGAACCCCAGGATCGGCACCGACTGCAGGATGTCGAGGATCGGGATCAGCACCATCTCGGCGCGTCGGCTCTTGGCGCAGAGCGAAGCGTAGACGAAGGTGAAGAGAAGCGAGGCGGCGAGCGCCGCGAACATCCGCAACGTCGTTCTGAGCGCGTAATACGGCAGGTTCCAGTAATCGAGGTCGACGACGGGCGCCTCCGGCGGCGGCAGCGGCACTGCGACGCCGTTCGATCCGCTGACGATGCCGACGAGGACCGCGACCACGATGATGAAGGCCGCGAGATCCCAGTAGCTCGGCAAGGCCCGGCGCGCGAGCCCGGGAATGGTTTCCATACGCATGGCGCAGAATTCCGGTTTGAACGTCGTGTTGCGGGGCGAAGGCGCAGAGCGGGGAATGGCCGACAGAGCCTGTCTGACGCGGTCGCACGACAGTTGTGTGACGATCCGTCGAGCGTCGGGCGGGCAAGGGACGGCCGTTCCGGCGGCACCTTAGACAAGGCCGCGAAGGGAAGCCAGCCCAGCGACTTGGCGGCGTACATCGAATTTGCCGCATTAGTCAGCTGGAGATCATTTTGGCGGTGCTCGGCAACGATCCGGCGTGCACTGTCATGTTCGGCGGCATCGGTTGGGACGGCGAAGTCGCATTCGGGCCGTTGTGCTGCGGCCCCGACTGCCTTGCTTCCGTCTCGACCCGTACACAAAACTTTACCTTCGCCGCGAAGGCGGGAAAACTTCGGGGACTAGGGTCTTCTCATCGGCAACCGGCGCTGCGGCGCCCTGCCAATTCAAGAGGAACCGTTTCATGTCCGAGTCCCAATCCTCCTCTTCCCCCACCCCGGCCAGCGATCCGTCCGCCGGTCCGTCTGTGCCGCCGCCGGATGCGCGCTGCCATTTTCAGCATCGTCGCGGGCGTTGCCACCGTGCCGGCCGCTTCGTCATCCTCGCCGTGGCCCTGAGCGGCTCGTTCGTCGCCGGTGGCATCTTCCTCGGCCATCTGCATGCTCAGGTCGCATCCGGCGTCGCGCCGCAGTCCGCCATCTATCAGGGCGCCCAGCCGCCGGCCGAAGCGGCCGCCTGGTTTGGCGAAGCACAGATGGGGCCGGAGGGCCCCGGCGGCTGGATGCCGATGCACGGCCGCTTCATGCCGCCGCCCCCGCCGCCGATGGATCCGGCCGAGCGTCTGGCGCATGCCCACTACATGTTCGACCTGGCATTGACCCACGTCGGCGTCACGTCCGAGCAGAAAACCAAAGTGCTCGCCGTGTTCGACGATACCGCCAAGACGCTCGAGGGGCTGCATGGCCGCGTCTTCACCACGCGGATCGATCTCGCCCAGATCCTGACGGCCGATAAGGTCGATCGCGACAGGCTCGAAGCGCTGAGGGCCTCGCGCGTCGGTGACATCGAGCAGGCGTCGAAAACGATCGTCAAAGCGCTCGGTGACATCGGCGACATTCTCACCGCCGATCAGCGCATCAAGCTCGCGATGCTTCTGGAACATCCGCCGCGCTAAGCCCCCCCTTCCGCGTGGTGTTGCGTTCCATGAGCTGTCGCGCCCTCTTGCCTTCGGGCAAGAGGGCCTTTTCCGTTGTGGGCGTCGCTTCCGACTCTGCTAACAGGGTGCGGGTGAGATCGATCCGACAGTCGTTATGCCGCCGGGCGTATGCGCCGGCCGCCTTCCGGGGGGCAGTGCAGCCGTGACGCAGCACCTTCTCATCGTCGACGACGATCGCAAGCTCGCCAGCATGCTGGCGGACTACCTCGGCAACGCCTCCTACACGGTGGAGATCGCCGGGACGGCCAAGGCCGGTCTCGAGGCGATCACACGCGCCGCGCAAGGCGCCGGCGCCTTCGACCTCGTCATTCTCGACCTGATGCTGCCCGATCTCGACGGCTTCGAGGTGTGCCGGCGCCTGCGCGCCATCAGCGATCTGCCGGTCATCATGCTGACGGCGCGCGGTGAGGAGACCGACCGGATCGTCGGGCTTGAAATGGGGGCCGACGACTATCTGCCGAAGCCATTCAACCCGCGCGAACTGCTGGCGCGGCTGAAGGCTGTCTTGAGGCGCGGCCGCGGCGGACCGTCGGAAGAGGTCCGACCGATCCTGCGCTTCGGCCGGCTGGAGATCGATCCAGGCTCGCGCGTCGTCAAGGTGGCCGGCGAGCCACGGGTGATGACCTCCTACCAGTTCGACCTGCTCGTCGCCCTTGCCAGCCATTCCGGCCGCGTGCTGACGCGCGAGCAGATCCTGGACCTCGTCAAGGGTGAGGAACTCGACGCCTTCGACCGCTCGATCGACGTCCACATCTCCCGCATTCGTGCGGCAATCGAGGACGACCCGAAGCATCCGCGCCGCATTATCACCGTGCGCGGCGCCGGTTATGTTTTCGCGCGCCTGCAGGACGAGGGCTGACATGCACCGGATGCGCCGGCCGATCGGGCAGCACCACCATCGCTTCGTCTCGCCGTTGAAACGGCGGATGTTCTGGCGCTTCTACGTCACGTTGATCGTCGCGCTGATGGCCATGGTGCTGATCGGCGGCGCGATCTGGCATCATTTTTCGCAGGAGCGGATGCCGCCGGGGTTCGAAAACGACGCCCAGATCGTCGAGGCGCTGTTGCCCCCGGCCGATGCGCCGCGTGACGCGATCGAGACCGCAATCACCCGCATGGTCGACCGGCTCGACGGCTATGTTGCGCTGTGGGGGCGCGACGGGCGGCTCATTTTCGCTGCCGGCTCGCCGCATCGCATGCCGATGTTTGCCGTCAAGGCGTCGCGCTCCGATCTCGACCTGCCGCCCGGTCATTCGTTCCGCGCTTGGCGCGTCGATCTGGCCGACGGCCGGGTACTCGTCGCACGCGACCTGCGCCCTCCGTCCGAACCGCCGCCGGGCTTCCTCTATCTTCTCCTCATCGCGCTTGCCATCGGGCTTGCCGCCCTCCCCTTCGTCGGCCGCATCACCCGGCGACTGGAGCTGTTGAAACGGGCCGTCGACGATTGGGGTGCCGGCAGGCTCGACGTGCGCGTGCCGGAAACCGGCCACGACGAGATCGCGGCCCTGTCGCGCAGCTTCAATGCCGCGGCCGCCCGCATTTCCGAACTGATCGCTGCGCACCGCACGCTTCTCGCCCATGCCAGCCACGAATTGCGCTCGCCGCTCGCCCGACTGCGCATGGCCATCGAAGTGTTCGGCGAGAGGCCGACGGCGGACCTCAAGCGCTCGATCGAGCAGGATATCGACGAACTGAATGCGCTCGTCGAAGAGATCCTGCTGGCCAGTCGGCTCGACCATACGGGCGTCGCCGAGCGCGAGGACGTCGATCTTCTGGCGCTTGCGGCGGAAGAGGCGGCTCGCCTCGGGGCGCTGGTGGCGGAGCCGGCGCCGGGGGAGACGTTCGTCGTTCCCGGCTCGGGGCGGTTGCTGCGTCGCATGATCCGCAATCTCGTCGAAAACGCCTTCAAGCACGGCGCGCCACCGGTCGA
This sequence comes from Ancalomicrobiaceae bacterium, assembly GCA_031291575.1. Taxonomy (GTDB): domain Bacteria; phylum Pseudomonadota; class Alphaproteobacteria; order Rhizobiales; family Ancalomicrobiaceae; genus CAIYYN01. The sequence goes on along the minus strand of JARLIT010000086.1, from coordinate 11,968 downwards.
AATCGCGCTCGAAAAGCTGCCGGCCGCCACGCCGGGAACCTTCGCCCAGGTCCGTCTGACGGTCAGAGATCAAGGCTGCGGCCTGGAGCCCGGCGAGCGCGAGCGGGTATTCGAACCATTCTATCGCCCCTTCGGCCATGCCGAGACGGGGGGGAGCTGGGGGCTTGGGCTGGCGCTTGTCCGCCGCATCGCCAGCGGCCACGGCGGCAGCGTCGCCTGCGATGCCGCTCCGTCCGGGGGCGCGCGCTTTACCGTGGATCTACCGCTCGGGCCCAAACAGTAGCCGACGCATTTGGGTCATATTCGCTGGCGAATGCTGTTCCTTCTGGGAGCGAGCATGAATGCGGCTATTCTACCTAGGCGAGATACGTATCGCAAATTTCTAATATCACGCTGGTGAGTGGGGCGCAGCCGCTGAACTTGCGTTGTCGGACTATTGCCAGCATAAGAGGCCTTCCAAACAACAGTCCGGCGTCGGCACCAGTTGCCGGCTCTCAAACCGGAGGGGGTCCTTGTCCTCGTCGTCACTTACGGATCAAACCGGTTGGGGTGTGCTCCGACAGTCGGACTTTCTCCGCTTCATCCTTGGCCGCCTCTTGTCGGCACTCGCCATGCAAATGGTCATCGTCGCGGTCGGCTGGCTGGTCTATGAGTTGACCCAGAGCGCTTTTGCCCTCGGCCTCGTCGGCCTGTCGATCTTCCTGCCAACTGTCGCGCTGTCGCTGATTTCCGGCCACGTCGCCGATACCTTTGACCGCGCCCGCGTCGTCGCCTTCCACCAGGCGATCATCGCACTGGTTTGTCTGGCGCTCTATGTCTTCGCCTGGAGCGGCACCAACGACATGCTGCCGGCCTATGGGCTGATGGCGGTGATGGGGGCGGCGCGGGCCTTCGTCAATCCGGCCAACCAGGCACTGTTGCCGACGCTCGTCACGCGCGAGCAATTTTCCAGCGCCGTCGCCGTCAACTCTTCGACCTGGCAATGCGCCGTCATCGCCGGTCCGGCGGCCGGCGGCCTCCTTTATGCGTTCGGACCGGATGTCGTGTTCGCGGTCGCCGCGCTGTTGACCGCCGTCTCGTCCTATCTGGCGCTGTCGATCGCCGGTCCGCGCCAGACCGGCAGCCGCGAGCCGCCGACCTGGGCAAGCCTCGTAGCCGGCATTCATTTCATCCGCGCCCACCCGGCCATCCTCGGCGCGATCTCGCTCGATCTGTTTGCCGTGCTTCTTGGCGGTGCGGCATCGCTGATGCCGATCGTTGCTCGCGATATCCTGCACACCGGACCCTGGGGCCTCGGCTTGCTGCGCTCGGCGCCGGCCATCGGCGCCTTCGCCGTCAGCCTCGCTCTCGCCCACTATCCGATCCGCCGCCATGTCGGCGAGCGCATGTTCTCGGCGGTGGCGATTTTCGGCGTGGCGACGATCTTCTTCGGCCTGTCGACATCGCTTCCCTTGTCGATGCTGGCGCTCGTCGCCATGGGCGCGGCGGACATGGTCAGCGTGTTCCTGCGCCAGAGCCTCGTGCAGATCGATACGCCGGATGAGATGCGCGGCCGGGTGGCGGCGGTCAACACCGTCTTCATCGGCGCCTCCAACGAACTCGGCGATTTCGAATCCGGCATCGTCGCGGCGGCGATCGGCGCAGTTCCCGCCATCATCGTCGGCGGTGTCGGCACCATCCTGGTGGCGGCACTTTGGGCGCGGCTGTTCCCGCCGCTGAGGTTCCGGGACGAATTATAGACAGCATTCTGAGCCGGGCCGGCGGATCGACCGCGGAACTGGCGCTCAGCCGCCGGCGTCCGCCTTACCGCTTGTCGCGTGCCCTGTCGAAGGCGGCGGCGAAGGCATTATTGGCCGGCGGCGGGGTGGGTTTGCCGCCGCGCCCTCCCCGATCTCCCTGCCCGACCGGGCCGGCAGACGGGCCGCGCCGCTCCGGCATCGAGCCGTCGTCCTTCTTCATCGATAGGGCGATCCGCTTCCTCTTCACGTCGACGTCTACGACACGCACCTTGACCACGTCGCCGGCCTTCACCACGTCGCGCGGATCCTTGACGAAGCGATCGGACAATTGGCTGACGTGGACGAGCCCGTCCTGGTGCACGCCGATGTCGACGAAGGCGCCGAAAGCGGCGACATTGGTCACCGTGCCTTCCAACACCATGCCGGGCTTCAGGTCCGCGATCTCGTCGACCCCTTCGGCGAAGGTGGCGGTCTTGAACTCGGGGCGCGGATCGCGACCGGGCTTCTCCAATTCCGCGATGATGTCCTTGACCGTCGGCAGGCCGAAGTGGTCGTCGACGAACTGGCGGGGATCGAGGTTCTTCAACAGGGCCGAATCGCGCATCACCTGCCGCAGATCGCGCCCACAGGCCTTCACGATGCGCCCGGCGAGCTTGTAGGCCTCGGGGTGGACGGAGGAGGCGTCGAGCGGCTCGTCGCCATCGCGGATGCGCAAGAACCCCGCCGCGAGTTCGAAGGTGCGCGGACCGAGCCGGGCGACGCTCATCAGCGCTTTGCGGCTCCTGAACGGGCCGGCGGCCTCGCGATGGGCGACGATTGCCTCGGCCAGCGACGAACCGAGGCCGGAGACGCGGGCAAGGAGCGAGGCCGATGCGGTGTTGAGGTCGACGCCGACGGCATTGACCGCATCCTCGACCACGGCGTCGAGCGCCTTGGCCAGCCGCGACTGGTCGACGTCGTGCTGGTACTGGCCGACGCCGATGGCCTTGGGATCGATCTTGACCAGTTCGGCAAGCGGATCCTGCAGGCGGCGGGCGATCGAGACGGCGCCGCGCAAAGATACATCGAGGTCGGGCATCTCGGCAGAGGCGAGCGCCGAGGCCGAATAGACCGAGGCGCCGGCCTCGCTGACGACGACCTTGATCGGCTTCGGCGGTGCCATGTCAGCGAGCATCACCGACACCAGCCGGTCGGTTTCGCGGCTGCCGGTGCCGTTGCCGATGGCGATGAGCTCGACCTTGTGCTTGCGCACGAGTGCCGACAGCGTCGCGATCGTGCCCATCACATCGTTTTTCGGCTGCAGCGGGTAGACGGTCGTGGTGGCCACGACCTTGGAGGTGGCGTCGATGACGGCGACCTTGACGCCGGTGCGGATGCCGGGGTCGAGCCCCATGGTGGCGCGGCTGCCGGCCGGAGCGGCCAACAGCAGGTCCTTCAGGTTCGCGGCGAAGACGGCGATCGCCTCCTCTTCCGCCCGTTCCCGGACCGTCGTCATCAAGTCGAGCCCGAGATGCAGCGACAGTTTCGCCCGCCACGTCCAGCGGGCGACGTCGTGCAGCCACTTGTCGGCGGCCGAGCCGTTCGCCGGGATATTGTAGGCGTCGGCGACCAGCTTCTCACACGGCTTGACGGGCGAGGGATCATCGGCGTCGACCTCGATGTCGACATTGAGGATCTCCTCGTTGCGCCCGCGCAGCATGGCAAGCACGCGGTGGCTCGGCGCCGTCGCCCATTTTTCGGTGTGGTCGAAATAGTCGGCGTATTTCTCGCCGGCGGCCTCCTTGCCCTCGACGACGCGGGCATGAAGCGTGGACCTCGCCGTCATGTGCTGGCGCAGGCGGCCGATCAGATCGGCATTCTCGGCAAAGGTCTCGGCCAGGATGTCGCGGGCGCCGTCGAGTGCAGCCTTGCTATCGATGACCTCGGCGGTGACGAATTTCACCGCCTCCGTCGCCGGATCGAGGCGGCGGTCGGCCAGAAGCCGGTCGGCGAGCGGCTGCAGACCGCGCTCGCGGGCGATCTCGGCCTTGGTGCGGCGCTTCGGCTTGTAGGGAAGATAGAGGTCTTCGACTTCCGCTTTGGTCGTCGCGGCGGCCAGCTTGCCGGCCAGTTCGTCGGTCAATTTCCCCTGCGACGAGATCGAGGCGACGACCGTCGCCCGCCGCGCTTCGAGCTCGCGCAAGTAGGTCAGCCGTTCCTCGAGCTTCCTCAGCTGCGTATCGTCGAGGCCACCGGTGGCTTCCTTGCGGTAGCGGGCGATGAAGGGGATGGTGGCGCCGCCGTCGATCAGCTCGACGGTCGTTGCCACCTGCTCACGCCGCGCTCCGATATCGGCGGCGATCAGGGCATTGATGCGGTCGGCAACGACGGTCATGGCGTGTCCTCGGGTCGCAGAATGGCGGGGGAGGGACAATAGGCGGACAGAGGCCGCCTCACAACGCACGTCAACGAAATGTCGACAGTTCCGACGCTTCGCACCGGCTAAACAAAGTGATTAGCCGGCTTCTTCCTCCAATTCGTCGAATCGCCCGTAATCCATCACCAGGCGTCCCTCCTCGTCGTTCTCGAGGAGATCGGCGAACTGCGCGCCCTCGACGATGTTGCGCCAGTCGTAGCTGCGCCGGGCGCGAAGCGACTGGGCGATGCCTTCGTCGGTGCCGGCAATCGACAAAATGAAGCCGGTCTCTGCGGCTTCCATTTCGGCTGGCGTGCGGCCGTAGAGCGGGCTCGATGGACCGATGCGGTGAAAGATCGTCCAGGAGAGAACGAAGGATGGATTTTCCACCCGTTCGAGCGGCAGTTCGAGGAAGCGGCGGAAGCGGCGCCCTTCGACCGTCTCGATCGTCTCCAGCATCCACAACCGGGCGACAGCGTCAGAGATGAAGTTTGCCCGCGCATTGGCGACGCGGATCATCAGGTAGGTCGAGCCTTCGAAGGCGCCAATGATGATGTTCTTGGAGAAGATCAGGCGGGCGGTCGGCCGCGAAAAGCGGGCAAAGATCAATCCGGTCAGGATCGCCGTCAGCACCACGCCGGCAAACGTCTCCAGGCTGGCGATGAAATGCCCCCATTCCGACTGCGGGTGCATGTCGCCGTAGCCGACGGTCGCTAAGGTCTCGATGGAAAAGAACAGGACGTGCCAGGGCCTGTCCGGCGGGACATTGGCGATCGATTCGGGGAAAACGAGGTAGAGGCCGGCGAAAGCGGCATTGAAGACGGCGAACACCAGCGCCGAGGCGAGGAAGAAGCCGGTCCAAGAACCGGTCATGGCGCGGTGGTAGAAGTCCGACAGGCCGAAGCCGGTAACGCCTTTGGCGATGATATGGCGGTTGCCCATGTGAACCAGGCGCGAACTGCCGCGAATACCCTTCATTCCGATGGCCTCCCCGCTCACGCATGAAAAAACGGCCCGGACAGGCGCCGATTGGGCTGTCCGGGCCGTCAGGTAGTCTCGGGAGGAGAGACCGGCCGGTCAAGCCCGGACGGTCGAGGTCGAAAGTGTGGTGGACCATGGCAGGTCAGACGAATGTATCGGGCCTACAAGGCATGTTCCGATATTCATGTCTTCAGCACGTCCGGGTCGGCGGGACAACGCGATCCGAGCCGGACGCACGCGAGGCGAAGCCTCAGTTCAGGCGATGGTCGCCGGCATAGCGGCTGGACGAGCCGAAAATGCCACGGTCGACCTGACGGCTGCGGTATTCCAGATCGTAGAGATCATGCGCTTCGTTCAGGTAGCGCTCCTCGACTTCCTGGCGGCTGGGCGGCAGCATTTCACCGAACACGGCGCCGAGCACATTGGTAACGCGGGGCCACAGGGCCTGGATAGCTTCGCTCATCGTAATCTCCTTTCATCGGTGGCTGGGCCGCGGGCTGACAGGAAAGGGCAACGTCTTGCTGCCGCGCTCTCCAGAAGGTCATTGCCGCGACCCTCGCATGCACGGGGCGATTTCAGGAGATCGCCCCGCGGGCAGGATCGGTGTCGAAGACCGGTGAGGTTTCAGGACCCTCTGTCTTCATCCCCGTCCCTGCTGCACTGCAATGTAATCGAAACTGACATTAATTGCAGATCTGCAAGTGAGCGCACTGATATGCAGTGTGCGCATGGCTAGTAAATGAGGGTAAAGGATTTTGCATGCCAATTTGAGTACAACTTCGCATGTGGTCACATGCCAATGTCAAGGGATCCCGTGTATTCACGTAAATTCAAACGCTTAAACTCAGAGCGCCCGGATAATACCAATCGAAGCCGGGAGCCGGACAAGTCGATTGGTCAGAGGCAATGTGAACGGTGAAGCGGCGATTTCGAACACATCGCCCGGCTCGGTCTTGATGCCATGCGAATAGGACAGGGTTGCTGTCCCATAAAAGTGGACGTGCACGTCGCCGGGGGCGCGGAACAGACCGTACTTGAAGTGGTGCGCTTCGAGATTGGCGATCGAATGGCTCATGTTGGCCTCGCCTGAGACGAAGGGTGCTTCGAAGATCGTCTCCACCCCGCGGCGGATGCGGGAAGCGCCGCGGATGTCCACCGGCAGTTCGCCGATGAGGATCTCCGGGCCGAACGACGACGGCCGAAGTTTGGAGTGGGCGAGATAGAGGTAGTTCTGCCGTTCGAGCACGTGGTCGGAAAATTCGTTCGCCAGCGCGAAGCCGAGCCGGAACGGCGTGCCATCCGGGCCGATCACGTAGATGCCGGCGATCTCCGGCTCCTCGCCGCCATCGAGCGCGAAGTCGGGACTGGCGAGATCCGCACCCGGCGCCGCAACCGTCGAGCCGTCGCCCTTGTAGAACCATTCCGGCGCGACTCCCGCCCCGCCCGCAACCGGTTTGCCGCCTTCGAGGCCAAGCTTGAACATCTTCATCGAATCTGTGAGCCGGTCGGCCGTGTCGAGATCGCGATGCATCTTGTCGCGGCCCTCGGCCGAACCGAGGTGGGTCAGGCCGGTGCCGGTCATCCACTGATGCGCCGGGTCCGGATGGGCGATCGGCGTCTTCAGGCGATTGTCCGTGAAGGCGGCCATGACGTCGACCTCGGCGCCGAGGCCACGACGTTCGATCTCGGCCAGGATCGAGCCGCCGTCGACGATGGCTGCCTTGGCGAGCTCGTATGTCGAGCGGGTATCGCCGATCACCCGGGCCGCACCGTCGTCGGCGACGAGTGCCACGGCGTCTGCGCCTTCCTGCGTGACGAACTGGATCAATCGCGATGCCATGAGGCCCTCCTCGGCCGGCGCCGCCCGTGCGGCGGCGTACGCCTCGCAAAATATCGCCCGATGTGTCGGAAGGAAGGCAGCGCCGGCGAGGACGTGGCATGGACGCGGCCGTGCCCGGTCGCCCGCGAATTGGGCAGCTGCCCTGACCTATCGCTCGCCACGCGAGCACTGCCCAAGCGCAAGGCAATGGCCGCCTCGAGCGAACTTGCTGATTGCCATCGCCTTTGCCGGAAAACCGGCGATGGCACGGAAACTGCTTATCACTGTCTGTCCGCGGAACGGTCGCGCAGCAAAGAGGCTGTGCCAAAGCCCTCCCCGGCCGGCGGGTCGAACTCCGCCGCACGGCAACGATGCCTGTCTTCAGTGTGAACCAAGGGCGCCTGCCTCCGGCGGCTGCCCCAGTCCCTCAAGAGGCATCGACATGACCGAGAGACTCGTCATCATTGGCAACGGCATGGCGCCCGGTCGGGCGCTGGAAACGCTTCTGGCCCGCGCTCCCGGGCGGTTCGACATCACCATTTTCAACGCCGAGCCGCGGGTCAACTACGACCGCATCATGCTGTCGCCGGTGCTGTCGGGCGAGAAGCGGTTCGAGGATATCGTCATCCACGACGACGCCTGGTATCAGCGCCACGGCATCCGGCTGCTGAAGGGCTGCCCGGCGGTGGCGATCGACCGGACGGCGAAGCTCGTCACCGGTGCCGACGGCACGGTGGCTCCTTACGACAAGCTGATCGTCGCCACCGGGTCCTCGCCAATCATCGTCCCCATTCCCGGCCATACGCTTCCCGGCGTCGTCGCCTACCGCGATCTCGACGACGTCGACAGGATGCTGGCAGCTGCCGCGACGGGGCGCCATGCCGTCGTCATCGGCGGCGGGCTCTTGGGCCTGGAAGCGGCCGCCGGGCTGAAGCTGCGCGGCATGACGGTCACCGTCCTCCACCTGATGCCGACCTTGATGGAGCGTCAGCTCGACCCTGCAGCCGGCCACCTCCTCGAACAAGCGATGCAGACGCGCGGCATCGACGTCATCTGCCGCGCCAATACGCATGCGATCCTCGGCGATACCCACGTCACAGGGGTTCGTCTCGACGACGGCCGCGAAATTCCTGCCGATATCGTGGTGATGGCCGTCGGCATCCGCCCGAACGCCGGTCTCGCCAAGGCCGCCGGGATCGACATCAGCCGCGGCATCATTGTCGACGACCGGATGGCGACGAGCGATCCGGATATCCTGGCGCTCGGCGAATGCGCCGAACACCGCGGCATCTGCTACGGACTGGTGGCGCCCTTGTACGAGATGGCGAAGGTCGCCGCCGCGTCGCTCATCGGCGACACGTCCGCCGCCTACCATGGCTCCGTCACCGCGACGAAACTGAAGGTCACCGGCATCGACCTATTCTCCGCCGGCGACTTCGCCGATCGAAAGGGGCGCGAGGAGATCGTGTTGCGCGATCCGGCACGCGGCATCTACAAGCGGCTGGTGATCGAGGGCGAGCGGCTGGTCGGCGCAGTGCTCTACGGCGATACCGCTGACGGCGCCTGGTTCTTCGACCTTATCAAGGCCGACAAGCCAATCGGCCCCTTGCGCGACACCTTGATCTTCGGTCCGGCATTTCAGGGGGGAGCCGCCCTCCCCCCTACGGCGGCCGTTGCAGCCTTGTCGGATGAGACCGAAATCTGCGGCTGCAACGGCGTCTGCAAGGGCGACATCCTCTCGGCCATTTCGACTAAGGGGCTGACGACGCTCGCCGACGTCAGGGCGCATACCAAGGCGTCTGCCTCCTGCGGCACCTGCACGGGAAAGGTCGAGGCGCTTCTCGCCCATGCTCTCGGCGGCGCCTACAAGACCAGGACGGCCGAAGCGGTCTGTCTGTGCACCGATCTCGGCCACGACGACGTCCGCCGGGCGATCCGCGACCAGGGTCTGAAGTCGGGCCACGCGGTGATGCAGGCGCTGCGCTGGCGGTCGTCCTGCGGCTGCGCCAGGTGCCGGCCGGCGATCAACTACTATCTCCTCGCAGAATGGCCGGGCGAGTACCGCGACGACGCGCGCTCGCGCTTCGTCAACGAACGCCTGCACGCCAATATCCAGAAGGACGGCACCTATTCGGTGGTGCCGCGCATGTGGGGCGGCGTCACCTCGCCGAAGGAACTGAGGGCCATCGCTGATGTGGCGGAGAAGTTCGCCATCCCGACGGTGAAGGTCACCGGTGGCCAGCGCATCGATCTTCTTGGCGTCAGGAAGGAGGATCTTCCGGGCGTCTGGGCCGATCTGAATGCCGCCGGCATGGTGTCGGGCCATGCCTACGCCAAAGGCCTTCGCACCGTGAAGACCTGCGTCGGCTCGGAGTGGTGCCGCTTCGGCACGCAGGATTCCACCGGCCTCGGCGTCAAACTGGAGAGATACCTGTGGGGCTCGTGGTCGCCGGCCAAGGTCAAGCTTGCCGTCTCCGGCTGCCCGCGCAATTGCGCCGAGGCGACCTGCAAGGACATCGGCGTCGTCTGCGTCGATAGTGGCTACGAGATCCACTACGCCGGAGCCGCCGGGCTGCACATCCAGGGCACGATCGTGTTGACCAAGGTCGCGACCGAGGATGAGTGCATCGAGGTGATCGCCGCGCTCCTGCAGCTCTATCGAGAGGACGGCCGCTATCTGGAACGGATCTACAAGTGGATGGCCCGCGTCGGCCACGACACCATCGTCGGGCGCGTCGTCGACGACCTCGATGGCCGCAAGGCCTTGGTGCAGCGCTTCGAATTCTCGCAGGTGTTTGCCCAGATCGACCCGTGGGCGGAGCGCGTCGCCGGGCTCGACGCGCACGAGTTCGCCCCGCTTGCCGTCATTCCCTATCGCGAGGCCGCCGAATGAACATGTTCCTCGATTGGATCGACGTCGGCGCCCTTGCTGACATTCCGCCGCGCGGCTCCAGGGTCGTCGCCTCCCCGCTCGGCGATATCGCGGTGTTCCGCGCCGCCGATGATACGGTCTTCGCTCTCCTCGACCGCTGCCCGCACAAGGGCGGTCCCTTGAGCCAGGGGATCGTGCACGAGCATGCGGTGACCTGCCCGCTGCACAACTGGGTGATCTCGCTGGAGTCCGGCGAGGCAACGGGGGCCGACCGCGGCTGCACGCCGAAAATCCCGGTCAGAATTGAGGCCGATCGCGTGCTCATAGCCTTGCCTGAGACGTTGGCGCAAGCGGCGGAATAGGTGGCGCATGAGCACGGATAAGCCGGCCACCGAGACCAAGACCACCTGTCCCTATTGCGGCGTCGGCTGTGGCGTGATCGCCACGCGCGACGAGAGCGGCGCCGTCAGTGTCCGCGGCGATCCCGATCATCCGGCCAATTTCGGTCGGCTGTGCTCGAAAGGCTCGGCGCTGGCTGAGACGCTGTCGCTCGACGATCGGCTGCTCACCCCCGAAATCGGTGGCGCGCGGGCGACATGGGACGAAGCGCTCGATCTCGTTGCACGGCGGTTTTCCGAGACCATCGCCGAACATGGGCCAGATGCCGTCGCCTTCTATGTCTCCGGGCAGCTCCTCACTGAGGACTATTACGTCGCCAACAAGCTGATGAAGGGGTTCATCGGTTCTGCCAACATCGACACCAACTCTCGGCTATGCATGTCGTCGTCAGTCGCCGGGCATCGGCGCGCCTTCGGCTCCGATACCGTGCCGGGGTGTTACGAAGACCTGGAAACGGCCGATCTCGTCGTTCTCGTCGGCTCCAACCTCGCCTGGTGCCACCCGGTCCTCTATCAGCGGCTGATGGCGGCGCGCGAGGCGCGGCCGATCCGGCTTGTCGTCATCGATCCGCGCCGGACCGCGACTGCGGAGGCGGCGGACATGCATTTGGGGCTGGCGCCGGACACCGATGTCGCTCTGTTCGGCGGACTCCTCGCCCATCTCTGCCGCAACGGCCATGCCGATGCCGGCTACGTCGCCGCCCATACCGGCGGCATTGAGGCAGCGCTCGAGGCCGTCGCCGAACTGGACGTGCCGAGGACCGCGCAGCTGACCGGGCTGACCGAGGAGGAAATCGCCGACTTCTTCGCCGCGTTCGCCGCGACGGAAAAGGTGGTCACGGTCTACAGCCAGGGAGTCAACCAGTCGGTCTCCGGCTCCGACAAGGTGAATGCCATCCTCAACTGCCATCTCGTCACCGGTCGCATCGGGCGCGAAGGCATGGGACCGTTTTCGGTCACCGGCCAGCCGAACGCCATGGGCGGGCGCGAAGTCGGCGGGCTTGCCAACATGCTCGCCGCGCACATGTCGCTCGACAGTCCGACCGACCGGGCGCTGGTGCAGACCTTCTGGGCGAGCCCGCGTCTGGCCGAAACGCCCGGGCTGAAAGCCGTCGAGCTGTTCCAGGCGATGCGGGCGGGCAGCGTCAAGGCCGTCTGGATCATGGCGACCAATCCGGTGGACAGCCTGCCAGAGGCCGACAGCGTCCGGCAAGCGCTCGAAGCCTGCCCGTTCGTCGTCGTCTCCGACGTGGTGTGCGCCACCGACACGACGGTGCACGCGCATGTCCTGTTGCCAGCGGCGGCCTGGGGCGAGAAATCCGGCACCGTCACCAATTCCGAACGGCGCATCTCCCGCCAGCGCGCCTTTCTCGAGCCGCCCGGCGAAGCGCAACCGGATTGGTGGATCGTGGCCGAAGTCGCCCGCCGCATTGGCCACGCCGAGGGCTTCGATTTTGCCTCGCCCGCGGCCGTCTTTCGCGAGCATGCGGCGCTCTCCGGCTTCCGCAACGACGGTTCGGTGCGCGCCTTCGACATTGGCCTTCACGCGGACATCAGCGAGGAGGACTACGAGGCGCTCAGGCCGTTCCAATGGCCGGCGCGGCGGCATCGGCCGGGCGATGCGCTTCCCGCAAATCCCGGACCCAGCCGCTTCTTCTCGGCCGGCGGCTTCCACACGCCCGACCGGCGTGGCCGCTTCGTGGCGACGCCCTATACGCCGTCGCCGAAGGCCCCGAGCGCAGATTTCCCCTTCGTTCTGAATAC
>JARLIT010000378.1 GCA_031291575.1 Ancalomicrobiaceae bacterium | reverse complement strand
CGGCCAGCTCACGGCGAGGCCGGCGAGCGCTGCAGCGACCGCGATCGCCGTACCATAGCCGGTCAGGGCCGCGCCGATGGTGGCGACGCTGTGGTAGACGAGATCGCCGCTATCCTCGATCAGCGCGTTCCAGACGGCGCCGGGTGCGGGCACGGTGATGGGCAGAAGACCGGCGGATTTGGTTGCCACCCAGACGAGGCCGACGGCCAGCAACACCAGCACCGGTGACAGCCGGCCGGCAACCTTCCATCCAATATGCCGGATCGTCCCGTCAGCGGTCATTGGCGATCTCCTTGGCGAACAGTGCCGCGCGGACTTCGTTCTCCAGCACGTTGAACTCGTGGCTCTGCAACAGGGCGAGATGCCGCGGCCGCGGCAGGTCGATAGCAATCGAGGCGGCGAGCCGTCCCGGGTGGGCGGAAAGCACATGCACCGTATCCGCCATGAACACGGCCTCGCTGATCGTGTGGGTGACGAGAATCGCGGTGGTGTTGGTCTCCTTCCAGATCCTGAGCAGTTCCACGTTCATGCGCTGGCGGGTGATCTCGTCGAGGGCACCGAAGGGTTCGTCCATCAGCAGCACCTTGGGATCGAGCGCCAGGGCGCGGGCGATGGCGACCCGTTGCTGCATGCCGCCGGAGAGCTGGGCGGGTTTTGCCTCCTCGAACCCGTGCAGACCGACGAGATCGATGAGCGCCTCCGGGCTGCGCGTCCCCTGTTTCTGCGACAACTCGCCGGGCAGCCGCACGTTGTCGATCACCGAACGCCACGGCAACAGCGAGGCACTCTGGAACACGAATCCGATCTCGTGCGACTTGCGCGCCTTGGCCGGAGGATGATCGCCAATCCGGATCGAACCGACGCTCGGCAGGATGACATCGGCGATCATCCGCAGAAGCGTCGATTTTCCGCAGCCTGATGGGCCGATCAGCGCCGAGAAGCTGCCTGTCGGAAAGGTCAGGCTGACGTCGTCGAGAGCCTGGATCTCGGATTGATCGATCGTGAACCGTTTGGAGACAGCCTTGATCTCGATACTGGTCATGATCAGGGATCCGTTGTGCAGATGCCGGGCATTGCGGACCGTCCGGCATGACAGCCGCAGCCGTAGTACTGGCGGTAGGCGCCGGCGATCCGGTCGAGCGCAGGCCAGTCGACGGCGCGCGCGGCGTGGCGCGCTCTGGACGTGAACTCGTCTTCCAGCGCTGCAAGCGGGAGGCTGGCAAGCGTGCCGTTGCGCACGATCTGGCGGCCGTCGACCCAGAGCTCGTCGACATCCGCTTTCGTGGCACGGGTGAGAAGCAGATCGAGGATGCCGGTGCGATCGGCAATGACGTCGCGGTTCATGCGGGCGGTATTGACGATCATCAGATCGGCCGGGGCGCCTGGGCCAAGCGGCACGGCCGAGCCCGGCCCGAGGATGGCGTCACGCCCGTCGAAGAACACCGCTTGCAGGAGCCGTTCGCGGTTCATGACGTCGGCGATACCGAAGCCGCGCTGCAGGTGCCAGAGCAGCCGCATTTCCCGGAGGCCATCCTCGTCGTCGTCGAACGCCATGCCGTCGAGGCCGAGACCGAATTTCACCCCCGAGGCGACGAAATCGGCGACCGGTGCGATGCCGGATCTGAGTCTCAGATTGGACGAGGTATTGACGGAAATCGACACGCCCCGTTCGGCGAGAAGCTCGCACTCTGCCGAAGTCAGATGCGTGCCGTGGGCGACGGTCAGCCGTGGTGACAGGAGACCGATCTCGTCGAGATGCTGGACGAGCCCGCGCGGATAGGTGGCATCCGCCCATTCGCGCTGCAGCCGGGTTTCCAGCAGGTGCATGTGGATGCGGCGGCCATGAATCGCCGAGCGTTCGGCTACGCTGCGCAAGGTGGCCTCATCCACCCACTGCGGCGCGACCGGCCCGTACTGGACGGTGAAGAGGCTATCGGCAAGTTCGAACAGGCTCTCGGCGACGGCCAGTTGTTCGTTGAATGCCGGGAAGGCGGCGGCGCGGCGCCTCAGCGCGTCGGCATCGCCCTCGGGCAGGCCGGCATAGAGCGCCGCCGGATCGCCATAGGTGACGGGGTTGGCGCCGAAGAGCGGCACGGCGAAGGCCACCCGAACGCCGACGGCGTTGGCGGCGCGCTTGACCGCCACCGCCTCAGCCTCCAATTGAGCGACGTTCTGGGTATTGTGGCAGTGATTGATGATGCCGATGCCGCCCTCGGCCATTCTGCCGAAGGCGACGACAGCTCTGAGATAGGGATCGGCCACGGGCTCCAGGCCGAGCCGGGTGAGCCAGATCTCCAGGGCGTCATCGAGCGCGCCGAAGGCGAGCGTCCGCAAGCCGCGACCGTGATCGTGGACATTGCTGAGTGCCGGTAATACGAGCCGGTTGCCGGGCCTGCCTGCTTCGCCGGTGTCCGGCACGACGGCAGCGATAACGCTGCCGCCAAACGCGAGCGTGCCGGGACCCTGCAAGGGGGCGTCCGATCGGACGAGGAGATGGTCGAAGCCGACCGATCCCCCAAATGTCTCTGTCACGGCAGATGATCCCGATTGCAAGGATTGCTCAGGCCTTGGCGTGCGCCAACTTGATCAGATCCTGGGTCATCACGTCGCTGACCGACAGGGCGCCGTCCTTCATCAGCCCGGCACTGACGCTGAAGGCGAGACCCGCCTTGAAGGCTTCCGGCTCGATCCACAACAGCCCATTCGTGGCTGCCGCGCCGATCGGCAGAAACTCCTTCATCATCCGGCTTTCCGCCTTCTGTGCCTCCAGGTTGAGACCGCGCTGGCCGTATTTGTTGACCATCAGTTCGGCCATCTCGTCGGGGTGGTCGAGTTGCCATTGCCAGCCCTTGATCTCGGCCTTGAGCCAGGCAACCAGCAGGTCCTTCTTCTTGTCGATGGTCTCGTCGGTGGCGATGAGCACGCCGGCATAGCCCGGCACGCCGAGATCATTCATGTAGGCAACGGCGATATCGACGCCGCGCGTTTTCAGCATGACGCCCTGGTTGGTCGCCCAACCGTAATAGCCATCGACCTGCCCGGCGGCGAGAATGCCGGGATCGGTGCCGACCGGCACATATTTGACCGAGGCGGGGTCGAGCCCGTTCGCCGTGAGCAGGGCATTGACCTGAGGGCGAACGCCGTCGGGCAGCGCGATCGTCTTGCCGGGAAGATCCTTGAGCGCATGGATGGGCTTGGCGGCGAGGCTCATGATCGCGCCCGGCGCCTTCTGCATGATGGCGGCAAATGCCTTGACCGGCATGCCGCTGATGCGTGCGCGGACCGTTCCGTCGACGTCGGTATCCGACGTCGTGGCCTGTCCGGTGGCGACCGCAACCTCCGAGCCGATGCCGTTGGGCCCGCCTGCCACAAACTCCGCATCGATGCCGAGGTCGCGGAAGTAGCCGTTTTCGATCGCGGCAAAATGGCCGCCGAATTGAATGGATTTGATCCAGCCGAGCTGGTGGGTGACCTTCTGCGCCGCGAAGGCCGCAGTCGGCATCAAGGCGATGCCGGCAGCGGCGCCGGCTGCGCCCATCAGAAAGCCGCGACGGCCTATAGCGGGAATAGAGCTTCCGAGATGAGAGGGAGCAAACTTCGATGCCATGCTTCTAGCCCTTTCACGATGGGAGCGCGAAGGTTGCCATTCACGCTGGTGGCAAAGTGGAAGCAATCGACATGCCATCAAGCAGCGTTTCTGAAGCATGTGTCATTTCAATTGGTTGCCGTGTTCCGGCCTCATTGCAATTTTCGATATTCGATAAATTGTCGAAACTTTGTGCATTATCGATAAAAACTGCGCAGAAATGTACGTAGAAGCCCGAGTGATGAACAAATTCCTTAGCGTTATCAATCGAACCGGGGCTGGCATATGGCTTGCTAACTTCCGACGGTATGACCGCTCCCACGCCCTACCAACGCCGCTTCTGCACCGCCAACGGCATTGTGCAGAGCTATCTTGAGGCCGGCGCTTCGGATCATCCCGCGGTCGTGCTGATCCACGGTCTGGGCTGGGACGCCGAACGGCTGTGGTCGAGCTCAATCGATGGACTGGTTCGGGCCGGCCGACGCGTCATCGCCCCCGATCTCAGAGGCGTCGGTCAGAGCGCGGTGCTGGACCAACCCCATACGATTGCGCGCTATGCCGACGACGTCGGGGCGTTGTTGGACGAAGCCGGCGTCGGCGGCTATGCGCTGGTCGGCTTCTCAATGGGCGGCATGATCGCGGTCGATCTGGCCGGACGGTTGCCTGAACGGGTGCTCGGCTTGGCGCTGTGCTGCTCCGGCCTGCAGTCGACACCGGACGACGCCAGCGCGGTCGAGGTCATGCTCGCGCGTGCCGCCGACCTTGGGCCGCAACGATTTGCCGCCGAGCAGGCGGAGGCGATCTGGCATCGCGGCTGGGCGGATGCGCATCCCGAAGCCGTTGCCGACTTCAAGCAATGGCGGGCAGCCATGGACCCGGTCGCTCTGGCCCACGCGTTTCGCGCGCCCTCTGGGCTGGACCTGCGGGCGGCATTCGCGCGGTTGGATCTCCCCATCGAGGTGATTGCGGCGCGCGACGATGCGTTTCTGGCGCCGGCAACCGCCCGCGCCGTTGTTGCGCTCAATGCCGGGGCTAACCTGCGTTTCCTCGACGACTGCGGGCACATGGCGCCGATCGAACGGCCGGCCGAATTCGCCGCCGCAATTCTGCGCTTCCTCGACCGTGTGCCCGTTGCGGCCAGGTATGAACCGGAGACATCTGCATGACTTCAGTCGGACTAGTCACCGGATCCGAACCCTTCGCCGGTCTGCCCGATAATCCGGCCGAACTGTTATTGCCGCGCATCGACGGCCGCTCATTCGGCAGTATTGAGGTGAAGGCCGTGTCGACGCCGGTCAGCTTGGCCGGGCTGCCGACCTTCCTGCCGGCCCTGATCGCCGAATACCGTCCAGCCTTCGTCGTCTCGCTGGGCTTGGCGACCGGTGAAGCCGTTTTGCGGGTGGAGGCGATCGGCATCAACATGCTGAGCTTCGGCGTGGCCGACAACGACGGCGCGCAGCCGACGGACGGACGGGCGCTCGATCCGTCGGGTCCGCCGGCGCGCAAGGCGACCTGGGACTGCGACGCCATCGTCCGGGCGCTGCTGGCCGCCGGGCTGCCGGCAAAGACCTCCTATTCGGCCGGAACGCACATGTGCAATGCGACGCTCTACACAGCCCTTGGCGCGATGGAGGCTCTCGGGCTGAAGGGCCCCTGCGGCTTCTTCCACGTGCCGTATCTGCCGCAGCAGGTCGCGCGCTTTCTCGCCGAGGTGCCCGTTGGCGGCAATCGGGCGCCGCAGGCGGAACGAGCCCTGGCCTCCATGAGCTTCGACGATCAGCTGCGCGGCGTGTCGATCATGCTGGAGACGGTCGCGCGGAGCGCCACGAGCGGGCGCTGACGTCGAACCCGGTTCGGCCGGCCGCCGATGTCGCGCCCAGGTGCAACCATGCCGGAGTGAGAAGGAAACCGCTGATGTATGATGTGCCCATGCCGCGCGCCTATGAGAAGGCCGCCGAAATCGACACCGATCGGATCCCGGTCATCGACCTCGGACCGATGCGCACCGGATCGCTTGGCCGTCGTCAGGCGGTCGCGCGCAAGATCGCCGAGGCGTGCGAGACCGTCGGTTTCTTCTACATAACCAACCACGGCGTGCCGCAGTCGCTGATCGACGATGCCTTTGGCCAAAACAGGGCCTTCTTCGAGCAGAGCCGGGAAGACCGGCTTCGGTCCGCAGCCACGCTCGAGCATTGGCGAGGCTATGTACCTTCCAAGCTGGAAGGCGAGGGTGGCGGTGTCGGCGGCTCGATCGAGACCTTCCGCTTCATGCTGGATCTGCCGTGGGACGATCCGGACGTGCAGATGGGCAAACCGCTGCACATGCCCAATCGCTATGCCGATGATCTTCCGGGGTTCACGCGGGTGGCCAAGGCCTATATCGCCGCGATGCTGGAACTGACCGCCGACCTCAGGCGCGCCTTCGCGCTGGGGCTCGGCCTGGCGGAGGAATGGTTCGATCCGTTCTACAACCGGCCGCTATTCCAGCAGAGTTTCCTGCATTACCGTCCGGCCAAGTCGCAGCGCGAGGAAGACATGGAGATCGGGGCGGGCGAGCACCGCGATTCCGGCGCCTTCACCATTCTGATGCAGGACGATACCGGTGGGCTCGAAGTTGGCCATCTCGCGCATCAGTGGGTCGCGGCGCCGCCGATCGCGGGTACCTACGTGATCAACATCGGCGACATGATGATGCGCTGGACCAACGGCCGCTTCGTGTCGACGCCGCACCGCGTAGTCAACCGCGCCGCCAAGCCGCGCTATTCGATGCCGTTCTTCGCCAACCCCGACTTCGACGCCGTCATCGCCCCGATTCCCAGTCTGATCGAACCGGGGACCCGCGCCGCCTACGAGCCGCTGCATTTCGGCAGCTTCATGGAGGAATTCTATAATCACGGAATGGCCTACTTGCGCAAATGAGCGGTTCGGCCGACCGCGGCACCGTCAATCCGCGGCTCTCTCGACGGTGGCCGATGCGTCCGCTGCCGGCTTTCCGGCGAGCCGCCCGACGATGGGCGGGGTCGTGATGACTGGCGGCTCGCGGACCACGACGGCAGCGCGGATATCAGCTGCGGCGGCCTCGAACGCCGCCTCGCTGCGGGCATGCACCACGCACAGCGGGCGATCGGGCCCTACGGTACTGCCGCAAGACGCCATGCCGGTCAGGCCGACGGCATGATCGATATCGGCATCCGGATCGGTGCGGCCGCAGCCGAGCCGCAGCATCGCCATGCCGATGGCGTAGCAATCCTGGCTGGCGACAGTGCCGGGCGTATCGGCGAAGACCGGACGGATGATCTGCGCCCGCTGCAAGTGTCGGTCGGGGTTGTCGACGAGGTCTGCCGGCCCGTCGAGCGCCGCAACCATCTTGGCGAAGCGGTCGGCGGCCGCGCCGTCGTCGAGCCGGGCGAGGGCCAGACGTCGGCCGTCCTCGATCGTTTCGGTCAGCCCGCCCATCAGCAGGGTTTCACTGGCAAGCGCTAGAACGGTCTCGGTCAGGCGCGGCTCGCGGTAGCGGCCGGTCAAGAAGTCGATCACCTCGCGCAGCTGATTGTTGCTGCCGATGGAATCGCCCAGCACTTCGGTCAGGTCGGAAATCAGCGCCACCATCGGCTTGCCGGCGCCGACGGCGACCCCGATCAGGCTCGCGGCCAATTCCTCGGCGCGTGCCACGTCGGGCATGAAGGCGCCGGAACCGAAGGGGACGGTCATCACCAACCCGTTGATGCCGGCCGCCAGCTTCTTCGACATGATCGATCCGGTGATCAGCGGGATGCTCTCGACGGTGGCGGCGACATCGCGGATGTAGAAGATCGGCTTGTCGGCGGGAGCCAGATCCGGGGTCGGGCTGATGATGGCGCCGCCGACCTCAGCCACGACTTGCATGAAGCGTTCGGTCGACGGGGTGGTGTCGTAGCCCGGGATGGCGTCGAGCAGATCGATCTCGCCGCCGGTATGGCCGAGGCCACGCGCCGAGATCATCGGCATATGGATGCCGCAGGCCGCCACCAGGGGCACCACGATCAGGCTGACCTTTTCGTCGCCGACGCCGCCGCTCGAGTGCTTGTCGATGATCGTCGGCCCGGACAGCCCGATCTCGGACCAATCGATCACCCGCCCGCTGTCGCGCATGGCAAGCGTATAGGCGAGCCGTTCGTCCTCGCTCATGCCGTTCAGATAGACGGCCATGGTGAAGGCGCCGATCTGGCTGGGGCCGACCGCCCCGCTTACCGTGCCGCGGACGAAATCCGTGAGCTCGGCGGCGCTGAGCGGTACCCGGTCGCGCTTCTTGCGGATCACCTCTTGCGGCACGAAGACAGGTTCGGTCATGCGGCTCTCCCGAGGTTGGTTCGGATCATTTGGGCGTGTGCCGCTCGGCTCGACGATCGCCGGCATAGCGATCGAGGCCGAGGTCGACTCTAGCGGCGCGGCGATGGATCTCTGCGAAATACGGCTCGAAGACGCGGTTGCGCGCCTCGACCTTGGCGTGACCGGCAAGATAGGCGGGCAGCAGGGCCGCCAATTCGGCCTTGACCGCCGCTTCATCGAAGCGGGTCAGCCGGCCGTTGCGAACGACGATCTCGCCCGCCACCATGATCAGCTCGATGGAACTGCCGTTCTCGGCGTAGACGAGATGTTTGACCGGATCGTTCAGCGGCACGAACGGGTCGTTGGTCAGATCGAGCATGATCAGATCGGCCGCCTTGCCGACTTTCAGCGACCCGACGACATCCCCGAGCCGGGCGGCCCGCGCTCCGCCGAGGGTCGCAGCTTCGAGCACCTCGGCGGCGGAGAGCCAGTCGGCGGGGTCGGGACCCGGCACGCTCTGCACCAGGGCCGCCACCCGCATCAGATCGAACACCCGGGCGGTGTCGTTGGAGGACAGCCCGTCGGTGCCGAGCGCGACGTTGATGCCGGCATCGAGCATGCGGCGGATCGGCGCGACGCCCGACCCGAGCCTGAGATTGGAAATGGCGTTGTGGGCGACCGAACAGCCGGCCTCGCCCATCAGCCGCATGTCGTCATCGTCGACCCAAACCGCGTGGGCGATCGCCGTATGGCTGCTCAGCACACCGAGTTCGGCCATATAGGCGATCAGGCTCTGGCCGTAGAGCGTCGGGCCGGTGACAGCCTGCACTTTGGTTTCCAGCACGTGGGTGTGGAACGGGAGATCGTGAGCGCGCGCGAAGTCGTGGCAGGCGATGATGAGGTCGGGGGTGCAACGCTGCGGCGCCGAGGGCGCGACCATGAAGTTGAGCCGGCCGGCGCGCCCATGGAACGCGTCGACGGCAGCCCGGCAGAACGCCAGGTAGTCCACCGTGCCGATCGGCGTTCCGACATCGAGTTCGGCCTGCAGCGACGCCGGCATGAGCGTGCGGGCATAGGGCAGCGCGTCCAGTGTCGGGATATTCATGACGGCGCTGGAGACGGTGGCGCGGATGCCGGCGTCCTCGTAGGCCTGGACGGTGGTCAGCAGCCGGTCGAGATCGTGTCCGGGCGGATCGAAGAAATCATCCGACAGGGTGGTTACGCCGTTGCGCAACGATTCCATCGCCAACAGAAGAGCGCGCAGATAGAGCAGGCGCGGCGCGATTGGGTCGTCCATCAGGAGCGGATAGGCATAGAGCAGCCAGACCTCCAGCGGCATGCGCTCGTAGCGCCCGCGGAAGAAGGTTTCGCTCGAGTGGGTATGCGCGTTGACGAGCCCGGGCATGATCAGGCTTGAGCCTGCCTCGATCACCCTGTCGCCGGGCAGCGGAACGATGCAATCGGCGATCTCGGCGATCCTGGCGCCGTCGACGGCGAGATCGCCCTTCTGCGCGACGAAGCCGGCCGGACCGTCGAGGGTGAGGAGCGTGGCACCCTTGAACAGGGTGCGTGACGGGAGCGCGGCACCGGTCATGACCCGCCTTCCTTTTCCGCCAGATGGCCCGGCGCACCGCCCGGCATCCAGGCGTAGAGCTCCCAGACCTCGCCGTCGGGGCCGGAAAAATAGGCGCCGTAGGCGTTCCACGGGTAGCTGGCGGGCGGCCGGTGAAAGGCGACACCGGCGGCGGTGAGTTCGGCGACGGCCGCTTCGATCTCGGCCAGGCTTTCCATCTTCACCGCGATCAGGATGGCGGTGTCGGCGTTCGGCTCGACGGGCGTCCCGGTGTGACCGGCGAGGTGGCCGCGCTCCCACAGCGCCAGCGTCAGCCCGGCGCCGGCGAAATCGGCAAACCCCGGCGCCCGGTGCTTGAGACGAAAGCCGAGCCGGTCGCGATAGAACGCGATGGATGTTTCGATATCCCGCGTCAGGATGCAGATATCCGATATTGGATGACGCTCGGCAAAGCGCATGGGGGCCTCAATAGTCTCTGAGTTCACCAAAGGCGGACGGGATGGCCGCGCCGCCGCGCAGCCGCCCGCTCAACCAGACGCCGAAAACGGTGGCGAGATACGGCAGGGCCAACAGAAGATCCGGCGGCACGGCATTGCCGAACAACAGCTGTGCCCGGATGCCAAGCGCGCTGACCACCGAGAAGAACAGTGCCGCTAAGGCCGAGCCGATCGGATGGGCGGCGCCGAACACCACCGCGGCAAACGCCATGAAGCCCCTCCCGGCGGTCATGTTCTGGGCGAAGATCTGCAGTCCGCCGGCGGCCAGCTCGGCGCCGCCTGCCGCCGCCAGCAAGCCGCCGATGCCGAGCGCCACAAGTCGCATGCGCGGCGGACTGACGCCGGCGCTGCGGGCAGCAAACGGGTGCTCGCCGCAGGCGGCCAATTGCAGCCCGAAGCGCGTGCGTCGCAGCAGGAACCACATCACCACGACCGTCACCGGCATGGCGGCGACCAGAACGGACAGCGCGGCAAACGGGCCAAAGCTCTCGCCCAGTTGCGGCAGGCCGAAGGGCGCGCTGATCGAAGCCTGGCTGCCGAAGATCGATTGCGCGGCCAAGGTCGAGCCGCCGATCCCGAGCCCGGTGAGGCCGAGGCCGGCGATGATCGGGTTGGCCTTCAGCCGCTCGATGGCAAACCAGAGGAGAACCGAGGCGAGGACGCAGAACACGGCCGCCACCAAGAGGGCGACCAGCAGCGACCCGGTCAGGACGATGCCGATGATCGTGGCCGCGGCGCCGATGATCATCAGTCCTTCCAGGCCGAGATGCCATATGCCGGCGCGCTGGGCGATGACGCCGGCCATGGTGACATAGATGAGGGGCGTCGCCGAACGCAGCACCGCGACGATCAGATCGGTCATGGCGTCTTCCTCGCGCGTCCGATGAGGCCGCCGATCAACCGGTCGATGTGGCTCGAGCGGGCCGTGATGAACAGGGCGATTGCCGCGTTGATGATATCGATGGCCGCCGACGGCAGGCCGGCCATGATCGGCAGATACAGCGCGGCCGAGGCCAGTCCGCCGAAGAACAGCGCGCCGACGGCGGTGCCGCCGACCGACAAGTTGGCGACGAGCGCGATGAGAATGGCGGTGAAGCCGTGCGTCGGCAGGAAGCCGCCGACCAGCCGCCCGTTCGGCCCGAACACCTCCACCGTGCCGGCAAGTCCGGCCAGCGCGCCGCTGATGAGGAAGCTGGCGATGCCCAGCCGCCAGACTTTGGCGCCCTGCCAGCGGACCATCACTGGGTTGCGGCCGGCCAGACTGGCGACGACGCCGAAGGCGGTGCGATTGATCAGGAGCCACATGAGGAGGCCCACCACCACGGCGATGACAATGATGGTCGGCGACAGGCCCAGGGAATTGGAGATTCTATAGGCGGCGGCGAGCGGCCGGCTGGAGGACTGTTGGCCGCTGCCGGACGGGTCCTTCAGCGGACCGGTGGTGACATAGACCAAGAGCAGATTGGCGATGAAGTTGCCCATCAACGTGGTGATGGTCTCATCGGTGCCCGAGCGCAGCTTCAACAGGCCCGGCCAAAGCGCCCACAGGGCGCCGCCGGCAATGCCTGCGGCAAAGCTTGCGGGCACGACAATGAGGGCCGGCCAACCGTTGAGCGAAGTTGCCATGACGGTGGCGGCGACGGCTCCAAGGTAGAACTGGCCTTGTGCGCCGATATTGAAGAAGCCGCAGCGAAACGACAGGCCGACGCCGACAGCCGTAATGAACAAGGGGATCGCCCATCTGAGGCTCTGGGCGAGCCCGCCCGGGCGCAGGAAAGCGCCGTCGACGATCGACTGGAACATGTCGAGCGACGAATAGCCGGCGAATTCGAAGATGATGCCGCACAGGACGAGGGCGAAGACGATGAAGATCAGCGCCCTGATGACTGCGATGAGATTGGCATTCATGCGCCGGCTCCCGTCATGGCGGCGCCGACTGCGGCGAGACTGAAGGGGGGAACGACATCGGCAACAATCCGCCCGGACAGCATGACGATCAGTCGGTCGGAAATGTCGAACAGTTCATCGAGATCGGACGAGATGAGCAAGACGCCCGCCCCCCGGTCGCGCGCGGCGCGAAGTGCCTGCCAGACGAAGGCGGTCGCGCCGACGTCGAGGCCGCGGGTCGGCTGAGCGGCGATGACGAGCCGAGCCTCGTCATCCACCTCGCGCGAGAACACGAGTTTCTGGGCATTGCCGCCCGACAGCGAGCCGGCCGGCTGGCCGGCATGGCGATAGCGCACGTCCCAGCGCTTCATGGCCTCGTCGCTGTCGCTGCGCAGCGCTGCTGGGCGAATGAAGGTCAGAAGCGGATCGGCGAGCAGGCGCTTCACCGACCAGTTCTCCCACAAGGAACTCGTGAGACTGAGGCCCTCGCTGTTGCGTTCGAACGGGATGATGCTGAGGCCGAGGCGCCGACGAGTGCCGAGATCGGTGCCGGTGACGTCCAACCCGGTCAATTCGATCGCGCCGGCGCGGGCTGCCGTCAGCCCGGCAATCGCCCGGACGAGAGTCTTCTGGCCATTGCCCTCGACGCCGGCCACGCCGACGATCTCGCCGGGGTGGACGCGCAATGTGACGTCGGCGAGCGCCGGACCGTCGACATCCGGCGCAGTGGCGACCTTCGACAAGGCGAGCACCGGCACAGCCGAACGGGCCTCGGCGCGCATCCCGGCGTGCCGCGAAGGTGCGGCGCCGACGAGCGCGGCGGCGTCATCAGCATCGGTGACGCCCGTCTCGCTGCCGACGATTTGGTCGGCCAGATCCATCGGCGTCAGGCTGGCCGCCGGCACCGCCGCCGCGATCAGCCGGCCGCCGCGCAGCACACTCACCGTATCGGCGATGGCCAACACTTCGCGGATCTTGTGCAGAACGAGGATGACGGTGATGCCATTCTTCTTCAGCCCGCGCACGCGCTCGAACAAGGCTTCGACGCCGGACGGCGACAACACGGCGGTCGGCTCGTCGAGGATCAGGATGCTGGCATCATTGACGAGGGCGCGGGCGATCTCGACGCTTTGCTGGGTTTCGATCGGCAGGTCGCGGATGCGGGCGCTGAGATCCGCGGCGATGCCGAAGGACTTGAGGTGGGCCGACCAGCGTTTGCGCAAGCCCCGGCTGGAGAAGGCCGGACCGAACCGGTCTGCCCCGAATTCCATTGCCTCGGCGATAGCAAACGAGGGCGGCAGGGCGAAGCTCTGATGCACTAACTCGACGCCGGCCTTGCGCGATTCCCGCACGTTGCCGAGAGCGAGCGGCTTGCCGTCGATCGAAATCCGGCCGGAATCCGGCCGGATCAGTCCAGCTGCGACCCGGGCCAAGGTGGTCTTGCCGGCACCGTTCTGGCCGACCACCGCGTGGACGAGGCCCCGCTCGAACGACAGATTGACATCCGACAGCGCGACGAAATCGCCGAATTTGACAGTGACGTCATGGCAGGTGATCGCGGGTGCTAGGGTGCCGGTCATCAAGCGGGATCCAGGATCGGGCAGATCAAAGGGTGGTGTTGAACGGCACTTTCAGCTTGCCGGCGATGATCTGGGCCTTGGTTTCCTCGATCTTGGGCCAGATGTCCTTTGCCTTGGCGACGACGTCCGCCGGTCCTTTCTCGACGAAGACGGGCGACAGCACGAAGTCGATGACGCCGGTGCCGAGACCGGTGTTGATGTGCCCGCCGGCCCAGCCCTTGTCGAGCGCGCGCGACACCTCGTTGTAGAGCGATTGGCCGAAATCGAGTGACACCAGCGCCGCCACAGTCGACGGGCCGAGCTTGTACTGGGCCGGCGAAATCCCGCTGACCATCAGCTTCTTGCCCTTGCCCTCGTTGGCGGCGGCAATGATGCCGGTGTCGGTCGCCGCCGAGTCGGTCTGGATGTAGTCGACGCCGTCCTTGTACATCTGGGTGGCGATTTCCTGGCCCTTGGCCGGATCCTGGAACGAGCCGGCGAAGGCGACGCTGACCACGGCGTCTTTCTTCACCGCGATGGCGCCGGCCTTCAGCGCGTTCACATCGGCGTTCAGCGGCGGAATCGAAATGCCGCCGATATAGCCGAGCTTGCCGGAGCCGCTGACCAGGGCGCCGAACGCGCCGGACAGGTAGCAACCGAGGTAATAATCGTAGGAGACCGTCACCACGTTCGGCATCGCCGGCTCGAAGGGATCGGCGAACAGCTGGATCCACTTCGTGTTGGGATAGGACGGCGCCAAGGCCTTGAACGGCTCTGCCACCTCGTTGAAGGTGGAGACGATGATCGCCGCCCCGGCGTCGCCGAGGGTGCGAAAGATGGTCTCGTAGGTCGCCGGATCCGAGGCGTAGACGGTGCGGGTCTGGAAACCCTTCTCTTTGGCCAGCTTGCCGAGCTTCTCGATCATGCTGTCGACCGGACCGTTGTCGCCGGCGGCCTGGGTATGCACCAGCGCCACCACACCGGCTCCGGCAGCTTCAGCAGGCAGGATGCGCGCGGCCAGCCCAGCAGCGGCGGTGGCTGCGGCCACCCCGATGAGATGCCTGCGGGTGAGCGGCGCGGCGAGGACGAGGGGATCCTTGGTGGTCCGGGTCATGGAACGCTTCCTTGCTCGAAGGCGCCGGCAGTGGCGCGGATAGTCCGCTCCCGGACAAATGACGAGCGCAATTCGGCACGCGAGTGCGCTGCGCGTTGTCGGGGCGAGAAACGGACGCCGAAGGTGTGGCTGGGCACGACGCGACGACTGGCGCTCGATCGATGATCAGTGCGCCATGCCGACAGGGCGGCTCGACCGATGGTGCGTTTGTTGAACCTTGATCGGGCGACCTGTCGACCCGTGAAGGTGTCGGCCGCCGCTCGTTTCAGCGACTGGGAGGATAGTCAAAAACTGACCAAAGTGTCAACTTATCGAATGACATTTCTTGACCAAAGCGTCAGATTATGGATGGGTCCAATCGCGGCTACACTTTGGAGATTAATCTTTGTGCTTACTGCACAAAATGTGGATCACCGGGTGCATTTGAAATTGGCTTTCGTCGCGATATCTGCAAGATTGATGCGCGCGTGGGCAGGTGGATCGGGGCAGAACGCAAGATGCTCTGGGCGGGGACGAAACAGACCACACGTGAACGGAAAGGGATGGCGGTGACGGACAGCGGTTTGCCGGTTCAAAAGAAGCCCAAGCGCGGCAGGACCAAGGGCACCGACGAGGGCGGCCGCGAGGACGGCATTCGCCAGCAGAATGTCGCCCTCATCCTGAAGGCGGCGACCAGTCTGTTTTCGCGCAAGGGCTACGAAGGAACGCGCATCGCCGAGGTTGCCGACATCGCCGGTCTGCCCAAGGCCAACGTCTACTATTACTTCTCCTCCAAGGAGGAGATCTACGACGCTGTCATCAAGCAACTGCTCGACGGCTGGGATGCGGCGTTCAAGGCGATAACGCCCGACGCCGACCCGCGGCAGGCGTTGGAGCGCTATGTTCGCTCCAAGCTCGAGCATGCTCGCAAGCACAGCGAAGAATCGCGCGTATTTGCCGGTGAGATCATTGGCGGCGCCCGCTTCCTGCGCTGGCGCGACCGCCATCACATGCGTCAGGTGACCCAGACCTATTCGGCGGTGGTCGAAGGCTGGATCGCGGCGGGAAAGATGAAGCCGGTCGATCCGCGCCATCTCTTCATCATGTTGTGGGCCGCGACCCAGTTTTACGGCGATTTCCCCATCCTGGCCTGCGATGCGCTTGGCAGGTCGCGTCTGTCGCGCGCCGACTTTGATGCGGCGGCCAAGGTCATTTGCGCGACCGTGCTGGACAGTCTCATTCCGTCAGACGCAGAGACCGGCGTGCTCGACAGTCCAGAAAGCCGATGAAATCCGCCGACATTGGCTGGCATTGCCGCCAATGGCTCGACTGCGATCGGTGTCTGAATTCACGGAACGGACTTTTGCCAGCCGGGAGCACGCGGCGGCAGCGGTTGATGCCGTCTCGCATCAGGCGACCCCGCCGCAGTGCCCGTCGCCGGCCGCGATCAGCGCCGCCGTCGCACGGTCAGGCCTCGGCGATGCTGCAGGCCGCTCTGAAATTCACGCCGAGTCCGAGGGCATCGGCTACGATGATCGCGTCGGCCTCGACGGGTGCTTGCACCACGACGGAGCGCAGCAGCCGGATGCAGTCGAAGATCGCGTCCTTCGGCACCGGCCGCTCGGATACGACCGGCAGCAACGGCAGGGTTCCGCCGTCGACGCGAACCGTCGTCGTTACCATGCGCTTCGGCGCGACGACTTCGTCCGCCGCATAGGCCTGGCCCTTGTCGCAGGTGAAGCCGCGCATCTCAATGACTGCCCCGGCCTCGATGACCACCTCGCCGCCGCAGCCGACAGGACAACCGATGCATTGAATCGCATGGACGTGCCGGGTCATGCCACTTCCTCCTCGGCTGGCTCGCTGTCGGCTTCGACCGGAGCCGGGACAACGGTGAACTCCAGCACATCGGACGAGCCAAGCTTCTTCCAGGAGATCTCGGCGACAATCATCTCGCTCGGCTTGACGACCCTGAGCTTGCGCTCCCAGACGACGTTGCCGTCGGCGTGGAGGCGCAGGATCGATGCGCCCATCGGCCGGGAGGCCCTGAGATAGAAGCGCACAGAGAGTTGCCCGCTCGGCGGGGAGAGCCGTTGCGGCACCACCGTCCTGACGCCATCACCCGCCGTGACCGGGCGATGTTCTCCGGCCGGGGGCAATTTTCCCAGCGCATGCAGCGCTGCCGATTTGCCGGCAATCTCGGCTTCCTGCGACACCCAGTCGACGAGATCGTGCACATGCAGCACATTGCCGGCAGCAAAATAGCCGGCAAGCGAGGTCTCACGAAATTGGTCGACGACACCGCCGCCGGTTACCGCATCGATATGCAGGCCCGCAGCTCGACCCAGTTCGTTTTCCGGGATCAGCCCGACCGACAGCAGCACGCAGTCACAGGCCACATCGAACTCGGTGCCGGGGATCGGGGTCAGCGCGGCATCGACCTCGGCGACGGTGACGCCGGTCACCCGGTCCTTGCCGTGTACGGCGACGACGCTATGGGCGAGATAGAGCGGGATGCCGAAATCCTCCAGACACTGCACGATGTTGCGCGTCAGGCCATTGGAATAGGGCATGATCTCGAAGACCGCCTTCACTTTGGCGCCCTCGAGCGTCATGCGGCGAGCCATGATCAAGCCGATGTCGCCGGAGCCGACGATCACTACCTCCTTGCCGGGCAGGTAGCCCTCCATATTGACCATGCGCTGCGCTGCGCCGGCGGTGAACACGCCCGCCGGTCGGCTCCCCGGAATGCGGATGGCGCCACGCGTGCGCTCGCGGCAGCCCATGGAATAGACGACCGAGGAACCGGTTGCCACGCGCAGCCCCTGCTGCGGACTGACACTGGTGACGATGCCGCCGGGCGCCGCCGACAGCACGGTGGAATCGAGCCACACGTCGATGTCGGACGCTTTGACCATGTTGATGTAGCGGTGGGCATAGCCCGGCCCGGTCAGTTCATCTTCGAACCGGCGCAGGCCGAAGCCGTTGTGGATGCATTGCTGCAGGATGCCGCCGAGCTCGCGATCGCGCTCGATGATCAGCACCTTCTCGGCGCCCGCCTGCTTGGCGCTGAGCGCTGCCGCCATGCCGGCCGGTCCACCGCCGATGGCGATCACGTCGTATCGGAACTCACGCATGGGAGGTCTCCCGGGTTGGGAGGTCGATGCCGTCGAGCGCGGCACGCGGCAGGAACAGCCAGGAATCGGGCGCGTCCTTGCGCACGGCCGTCACCGGAATGCCGAGCTCTCGCGCTAGGATCGCGGTCACGCGCGGCCCGCAGAACCCGCCCTGACAGCGACCGGAGCCGGCGCGCACCCGGCGCTTGACGCCGTCGATGGTGCGGGCACCGCAGGGAGCGCGGATCGCCGCGACGATCTCGGCCTCCGTAATGGTCTCGCAGCGACAGATCACGCGCCCGTAGAGCGGATTGGCCGCGATCAGGTCCGCCATCTCGGTCGGGGCGGCTTCGTGGAAGACCGGCCGGCGCGGATTGTCGGGAACAAACGCGGGATTGGGGCTGAGCACCAAGCCCTCTTCCCGGAGGCTCTCGACGATTACCTCTGCGATCGCTGGCGCGGACGTTAGTCCGGGCGACTGGATGCCGGCGGCATGGACGAGGCCGCGCGTCACCGGCGAGGCCCCGATGATGAAGTCCTTGCCGGCTGCCGCCCGGAGCCCGGCGAACTCGGTGATCGCGGTGGGCAGGGGCAGCGCGGGCACGATTTTGCGGGCACCGGCGACAATCTGCGCAAGTCCGACGCCGGTTGTCTCGTGATCCGCCTTGTCGTCGACCTCGGAAGCGTTCGGGCCGATGAAGACGTTGCCGTGCACCGTCGGGGCGACCAGGATGCCCTTGGACACCTTGTCGGGCGTCGGGAACAGCACCGTGTTGACCAGGCTGCCGGCGCTGCGGTCGAACAGGATGTACTCGCCGCGCCGGGGGGTGATGGTGAAGCTGTCGTCTCCCGCCATGCGAGCCACATCGCCGGAAAAGACGCCTGCCGCGTTGACGACATAGCGCGCCTGGATGCGCCCCAACGGGGTCACCACGGCTGCGACGCGGCCATCGGTCACGTCGATCCCCGTCACCGCGCATTCGGTGACGATCCGAACCCCGTTGCGGATGGCGTTCTCGGCAAAGCCGATCGTCGCCAGGAACGGACAGACGACTGCGCCCGACGGCGCCCACAGGGCGCCCGCCACATCCGGTGAGACGTTGGGCTCGTGCGAGAGGAGCTGATCCCTGCTCCAGAATTCCAGTCCAGTGACGCCATTCTCGACGCCGCGCCGCTTAAGGCCGTCGAGCGTGGCGAGGTCGGCCTCATTGCGGGCGACGACCAGCGAGCCGATTTCTCTGCGCGGAATGCCGAGCCCCTCGCTGACATCGGCGTAGAGCTGCGCGCCGCGCACGTTGAGCCGCGCCTTCCACGTGCCGGGGTCGGCGTCGAAGCCGGCGTGCAGGATGCCGCTATTGGCCTTGGACGTGCCCATCGCCACGTCCGGCGCGCGTTCCAGCAGCACGACCGACAGGGAATAGCGCGCCAACTCGCGCGCGATGGCGCAACCGACGACGCCGCCGCCGATGATCACGACGTCCGCTCGCGTCGGAAACGATGCCATTCCCTTGTGTGCCATCATGCCCGTTGCCCTCTCCTGCACGGACGGAACGCAAATCCCTGCCGTTACAACGTCCTAAGCCCGCAGTGGATTTTCGCTTCGTATTTCGAAAGGTTCACATATCGATGAATAGTGATGTTCTATCATCCTGCGTGTTTTCCCAAAAGTTAGGGACTGCGCGTAGCGGAATGCGCATCGGGAGCCGTGGTCTGCGCACAGATTGTTCGGCCGCAAGGCTCCATATAGCTGGAATATCGTTTAATCATAGTAGATTACTGGAGAGCGAAGGCCGCGAAGGCACGACATGCTGCGGCGGCCATCGGCAAAGCAGGCGGTGCGATTCGGCTTTCGGAATCGCTTTCGTATTCTGGTCGTTCGTGCGCGCCTCGAACGGTGCAATAATCCACGGTTGTCATGAACAATGACGGTTCGATCGGGCGTCTCTGTTCGATCAAAGCGGCCATCCGCTCCAGAGCGCGATGGTGCGCGGTTTCGCCAAGATGACATCGCGCGCCGCGAAATCGGTCGACTGTCGGGACTTGACTACCAGTCGAGCCGATTGGTGGCGGCTACTCGACTATACCACAGCCCGGAATCCTTGACGGTGCGCTTCTGGCTTCTGAAGTCCGTATGGATCAGACCATAGCGCTCCGTGTAGCCTTCACCCCACTGAAAATTGTCGAGCAGCGACCACGCATGATAGGCCCGGACATTGGCGCCATCTGCAATCGCCCGCGCCAGCTCGGCCAGCACTTGGCGGTACCACTCGATCCTTCGCACGTCGGGCACGCGGCCGTTCGCCTCGTCGTACGGCGCGTCGAGATAACTGCAGCCGCTTTCGGTGATTTCGATGATCGGGTGATCGTACTCGTTGGAGATTTGAGTGACGAGGTCGTAGATGCCGCGTGGCCACAGCTCCAGCCCCGCCTCGGTCAGCGGCCCTTCGGTTGGCATTTCGGCCCGAAAACGGGTGTAGGGGTCGCGCCCGCCCGGACCGCCGGCTTCGATCTCGGTGCCGCTGAAACTTCCTCCGCCGAAGTAGATGTCGTTGCTCGCATCCGACACGACGCGGCGCGTGTAGTAATGCAGGCCGACCCAGTCGAGCGGTGCATAGAGAATTTTCTCGTCGCCCGGCCTGAAGCCCATGAGGTCATACGGTGGTTCGCCGACGAAGGCGTTGGGATAGCGGCCCTTCATCGCGGCTTCGAGAAAGAACACGTTGTTCATGGCGTGATAGCGCGCGGCCGCGGCGCGATCGGCGTCGGAATCGGTCTTCGGGTAAGCGGGCGCCATCTCATAGGCGCTGCCGACGCTGGCCTTCGCCGACGCGGCCTTGATGGCGCGGTGCGCCTGCCCTTGCGCCAGGGCCAGCGTATGTGCGGCTTTGAGGAAGTCGGGCAGACTAGTGCGGCACGGCGGCAAGGCGCCGACGGCGTACCCCATGTAGGCGATGGCCCAGGGCATGTTGAACGGTGCCCACATGGTGATGCGATCGCCGAGGTGTTTGGCGAGGATGCCGGCGTAGTCGGCAAAGTAATTGGCAAGATCCCGATTGGGCCAGCCGCCGCGGTCTTCGAGCGCTTGCGGCAGGTCCCAGTGATACATCGTGCACCATGGCCGGATCCCGGCCGCCAGAAGCGTATCGACTAGCCGACTGTAGTAATCCAGTCCCTTCATGTTGGGCGCGCCGGTGCCGTTCGGCTGGATGCGGGGCCAGGAGATGGAGAAACGATAGCTCTTGAGATTGAGTTGCTTGGCGAGCGCGACGTCTTGCCGATAGAGATGATACTGGTCGCAGGCGACGTCGCCGGTCACCGCGCCCCGTATTTTGCCGGGCGTATGGGCGAAGCGGTCCCAGATCGATTCACCTTTGCCGTCTTCGTCCCAGGCGCCTTCCACCTGATAGGACGCCGTGGCGGCGCCCCAGATGAAGCCTTCGGGAAAGCGCGCCTTCTGGATGTCAGCTTCCGGCACCGAACCGGGAACCGGGCCGATGGCCGAAGGCGAGCCGGCATGAGCGCCGATTGCGGCGAGGTCTGGCTTTGCCGCTGCGGCGTCCGAACGAGCGTCAATTCGACGGGGGTCCATGGTCCGTCCTTTCAGGATGTGCTTTCCGCAAGATCGGCGGTGGAGCGATCCGGCTCGGCCTTGGCCATATGCCGAGTACCTTGATGATGCCGGATAACATGACTGCTTGCGGGAATTTCGGCAACCGGTTTGGGTCGATAGGCATCGTCGGGCCGTCGGCAGAATCGTACCCGGAGTACGATGCCCCCTCAAAGCGGCACCCAGTGGCGCTTGACCGGCCACCGCGTTCGATCGCATGTTTTCCGAGCCGTTGCGGTTGCATCGGGTGAACGGGTGGGCGCGCAGGATGGCTTCGGCTTCGCATCATGGTCGGGACGGCGCTGCGCTGGCGGCGGGCCTCGAGGCGGCGATTGCCGATCTGACGCAGCAACGGGCCGAACAGGCGCGCCATCGGCTGGTGCGTCTCGCCGCAGACTTTCCAGCCCAACCGGACGTTCGGCAATTACTGGCCGCCGCGCTGTTGGTCCTCGGCGATCATCAATCATCGCTT
The DNA here is from genome assembly GCA_031291575.1 of Ancalomicrobiaceae bacterium. GTDB lineage: Bacteria > Pseudomonadota > Alphaproteobacteria > Rhizobiales > Ancalomicrobiaceae > CAIYYN01. Next base: position 540 of record JARLIT010000378.1, on the reverse strand, counting down.
GCCGAAGCGTGCGAGGGGCTTCGCCTGCGCCCCCGGCACGTGCCCACGCTGTTGATCGCGGCCGAGGCGGCGCTAGCGCTCGGACAAGCGAAGGCCGCATGCGGCTATTTCGAAGCGGCATTGACGCGGGACCCGTCGCCGGCGCGCGTCTGGCTGGCCTTCGGCAAGGCGCTGGCGGCGGCAGAGGACGAGCGTGCGCCAGCGGCCTTTGCCGAGGCCGGGCGGCGCGATCCGGCGCTTTCCGAGGTGCAACTGCTGCGCGCCGAATGGTATGTCCGTCACGGTCAGAGCGGCCAGGAGATCGAGGCGCTCGAACTGGCGCTCGCCGGCAATCCGGATCAGTCGGCCGTGTGGTTTCGGCTCGGCCTGCGGCGGCAGGATCTCGGTCGGCTCGAGGCAGCGGTCTCGGCCTACCGCTCTGCGCTCGAGCGCCAGCCGGACATGGCCGAGGCGGCCGTCAACCTGGGCATCGTGCTGCAGGACCTGCGGCGGTTCGACGAGGCGATGGCAGCATTTCGCCAAGCCTACCGCACCCGCTCG
>JARLIT010000377.1 GCA_031291575.1 Ancalomicrobiaceae bacterium | reverse complement strand
CTCACCTTGCCCAGTTCGCCACGATCTGGGTGCCGAAGCGGACGACGATCAGGTCGCCTTCCTTCCTGACATTGAAGCACTTTTCGCGCACCTGGCCGGTCCAGCGCACGCAATAGCCCTCGGCGATGATGCGCCAGAAGCCGGCCACCGGGGCGGCCTTCTTCGCGCCGAGCTGCACCTTCACCGACTTTCCGTCCGGGCTGTAGCTCATCTTGTAGGCGGTCCCGTCCGGCGCGGTGGCGGTGAACGGCTGGCCGTCGAACCAGACGGATTTGATCTGTTCGCCGGGCCATTTGTCGTCCGGCTTGGCCGGCCCGACGGCACCGGCCGACGTGACGGCAAGAAGGCTCAGAAGCAGGCCCGCCGCGAGCATCGGCGAGCGTCTCGTCACATCGATCATTACTGTCACCTGGTGGCTGGCAAATGGATTGAACCGATTTATCCAAGCAACGCCGCGTCGGCGTTGCGTTCGAAATGCATCGCCAGCCTAAAGCATCGACGGGACGACCCGATCCGGCGGTCGGTGGCCATCCATGAAGGTCTTGATGTTGATCATCACCCGCTCGCCCATGTCGATGCGGCCTTCGATGGTGGCAGAGCCCATGTGCGGCAGCAGGACGACATGCGGCGATCGCGCCAACTTCGGGTTGACCGCAGGTGCGTATTCGAACACGTCGAGCCCGGCACCGGCCAGTTCGCCAGCGTCCAGCATGCGGGCCAGGGCATTCTCGTCAATCACCTCGCCGCGCGCGGTGTTGATGAGATAGGCGTCCGGCCGCATCAGCTTCAGCCGGCGCGCCGACAGCAGATGATAGGTGCCCGGCGTGTGCGGGCAATGGATGGAGATGACGTCCATCCGCGCCAGCATCTGGTCGAGGCTCTCCCAATAGGTGGCTTCGAATGCCTCCTCGATCGTATGGGGCAGCCGGCGGCGGTTGTGATAATGGATCGACATGCCGAAGGCCTTGGCCCGGCGGGCAACCGCCTGGCCGATGCGGCCCATGCCGACGATGCCCAGCCGTTTGCCGTAGATGCGGTGGCCGAGCATCCAGGTCGGCGACCAGCCCTTCCACTGCCCCTGCTCGATGACCTTGATGCCCTCCGCCATGCGGCGGCGCACGGCAAGAATCAGCCCCATGGTCATGTCGGCGGTATCCTCGGTCAGCACCCCCGGCGTATTGGTGACGGTGATGCCGCGGTTCAGCGCCGACTGCACGTCAATATTGTCGACGCCGTTGCCGTAGTTGGCGATGAGCTTCAACTGGCCGCCCGCCTGGGCGATGACGCCGGCATCCATCAAGTCGGTGATGGTGGGAACGAGCACGTCAGCAGTCTTGACCGCCTCGACCAGTTCGGCCTGCGACAGCGGGCGGTCCTCGACGTTGAGCCTGGCGTCGAACAGCTCCCGCATGCGCGTTTCGATGACGTCGGGCAGCCGGCGGGTGACGACCACCAACGGCTTGCTCTTCGGCATATCCCACTCCCTCGTTGATCTTTCCTACGGCGCTCCAGCGACCACCGTGCTCCCGGCGCAACGGTGCGATCGGCGTTGCCGCAACGGGTCGCTCCATTCAGGTCTCCTTAACCCCTCGCGGTCAAGGTCGAAGAGCTGTGGACGCGATGCGCGGTCTTCTGTACCAGAAGCCCGGCAAATGACAATTCGCATGGTTGACTGGCGGACAAGCCTTTCGTCGCGTCCGGAGGTGTCCCGTCCGGATCGAAGTGATCCTCGCCGGACGGAGCACGCAGGAGTATTTGATTCCCGTGCATGTCCTTGTCGATCAGATGGAAGCAGCCGACCGACACGGAGAGGCTCTGGAGCCGATGGACGTCTGACCGCTCCCGGCTCGAGTGCCGCCCGCCCGGTGCGCGCGATCCGCCTGCGCCGGAGGGGACGTGGTCGATTGAAGAAGGATGTGGAGTTGCGTCAAACGCGTTTTGGATGGGCGTCGCCACTGCTGGCGGGCGCCCTGCTGGCGGGACTCCTCGCCTCCGTCGCATCGGCCGACGATCTCACGACGGGCAAGACCAGCGGTCTGCCGCTGCCGCGATTCGTCAGCCTGAAGTCGGCGCCGGTCAACGTCCGCCAGGGTCCGAGCATGGAGCAGAACATTGCCTGGAAGTTCCTGAAGCCAGGTATCCCGGTCGAAGTGACGCAGGAATTCGACATCTGGTTCCGCATCCGCGACGCGGAGGGCCAGGAGGGATGGGTGCAGAAGACGCTTCTGTCCGGCAAGCGCACCGCGCTGGTCTCGCCGTGGGACAAGGGGTCGCCCCTGACGCTGTTCGACCGTGCCGCAGGCAACACCCGCGTGGCCCTGATCGAACACAACGTGATCGTCGACGTTGGCGCCTGCGACGGCAAATGGTGCCGCATCTCTGCCGAGGGCACCAAGGGCTTCATCGAGCAGGACAAGCTGTGGGGTGTCTATCCCGGCGAGAAGGTCGAATAGACCGATCGCCCGTTCCGGGGGAAGGTGGGGGCCATTATGCTCATTCGCGACCTGAAGGCCGCCGATCTGCCGGCGATGGCCGAGATCTACAACGATGCGGTGGTCAATACGACCTCGATCTGGAACGACGCGCTGGTCGACGTCGACAATCGCCGAGCTTTTGTCGGCATGCGGCGCGAACTTGGCTTTCCGGTCATTGTCGCCGAGGTCGACGGCGAGGTCGCAGCCTATGCCACCTTCGGCGACTTCCGCTCCTTCGCCGGCTACCGCCACACGGTCGAGCATTCGATCTATGTCGACAAGCGCTTCCGCCGCCGAGGCATTGCGCGGGCGCTGCTGAATTCGCTGGAAGCCGAAGCCCGGCTCAGAGCCAAGCACGTCATGCTCGGCGGCATTTCCGCCGACAACGAGGCCTCGCTGAAGCTGCATGCCGACCTGGGGTTCCGGGAGGTGGCGCGCATGCCGGAGGTCGGCCGCAAGTTCGACCGCTGGCTCGACCTGGTGTTCATGCAAAAGATCCTGCGCTGAACGGGCGGATTCGAACCGCCCGGTCAGCCCTCAACGCGTCGGCCGCCCGTCACAGGCTGGGGTGGCGACCCTGACGCACGCGCTCGCCGCGGCCGCTATCGCGCCCCGCCTCGTGATCATTGGCACCCTCAGTGATCCGTTTGACGAGATCGCCAAAGCCGACCGGCTGATCGGCGCGACGTCGTGTCGCTTGGGGATGTGCCGCTACCGGCCGCTCGACGTGATCGCCGTAATGACGGGGCTCGCTCCTGACGCGGTCGGCCTTGACCTCGTCGCGGGGTTGTTCCGGGCGACGAGCGGGCGTCTTGGCCGGACGCGTTTCGACGCGCGCCGGACGGGTATCGGCCCCACGCGACTCTTTGCCGCGCGTATCGTGGGAACGCGCGTCCTTGCCACGCTGATCCGAGCCGCGACCGTCGCGACCTCGACCATCACGTCCGCGCCCATCGGCCCGCGGCGCCTCAGCAGCCACTCGGCTCAAGGGAGCGGCGATCTGCAGACCCTCGGGTTCCGGCAGTTCGAAAATGCGCCGGCGCATCAGCTTCTCGATGTCGCGCAGATACGAGGCTTCGTCGGCGACGCAGAAGGCGACGGCCCGGCCCTCGGCGCCCGCTCGGCCAGTGCGGCCGATGCGATGCACGTAAGTCTCCGGGATGTTCGGCAGGTCGTAGTTGACGACGAGTTCGACGCCTTCGACATCGATGCCACGGGCGGCGATGTCTGTGGCGATCAGCACGCGGATAGAGCCATCACGGAAACCGTCGAGGGCGCGCTCGCGCTGGTTCTGCGACTTGTTGCCGTGGATGGCGGCCGATTCGATGGCGGCACCAGCCAGCTGCTTCACGACGCGATCGGCGCCGTGCTTGGTGCGGGTGAAGACAAGGACGCGGCCATTGCCGGTTTCGCCGATCACCTTGGCGAGCAGCGCCGGTTTGCGGTCGGCTCTGACCATGACGACGGACTGGTCGACGGTCTCGGCAGCAGAGGCGACGCGGGTGACCGCGACCTCCACGGGGGTCTTCTTCAGGAACCGGGCGGCCAGCTCACGGATCGGCGGCGGCATGGTGGCGGAGAAGAACAGGCTCTGGCGTCCGGTCGGCAGCAGGCCGGCGATGCGCTTCAAGTCGTGGATAAAGCCGAGATCGAGCATGCGATCGGCTTCGTCGAGGACGAGGAATTCGACGCGCGACAGGTCGAGATCGCGGCTGCCGACGAGATCGAGCAGGCGGCCCGGCGTGGCGACGAGGATGTCGAGGCCGGGGAGGATGGCGCGGCGCTGCGATCCGATCGACACGCCGCCAAAGGCGGTCGCCGAGGTCACTTTTACGTGACGAGCGTAGGCGCGGATCGCGTCTTCGATCTGGCTGGCCAACTCGCGGGTCGGGGCGAGAATCAGCGCGCGCACGGTCTTGGCGCGGGGGGCTACGGGCCGATCGATCAGTTTCTGAATGAGCGGGAGGGCGAAGGCGGCAGTCTTGCCGGTGCCGGTCTGGGCGGCGCCGACAATGTCGTGGCCAGCCAACGCATGAGGGATTGCCTGGGCTTGGATCGGCGTCGGGCGCTCATAGCCTTCGTGGGCTAGCGCACGGAGCAAGGGCTCGATCAGGCCAAGGTCGGTGAATTGGGTCAAAGAGGTCTCTTTTTTGAATGGGGAGGAAAGCAAGCCGCGCATGAGGATCACGCGCGGCCGCAAAAGTCAGATGACGGGTTGTGTCGGAGAGATCAGGCGGTCTTGACGGCGAGGTTGCCAGCGGCCGACTTGCCGGTGCGGCGGTCGACCAGAACCTCGTAGGAGATCGGCTGGCCCTCGGCGAGCTCGAAGATGCCGGCGCGCTCAACCGCGCTGATGTGAACGAAGACGTCTTTGCCGCCGTCGTCGGGCTGAATGAAGCCGTAGCCCTTCTGGGGGTTGAACCACTTTACTTTTCCGGTCGCCATGGGACCATTCCTTCTAGATTTAGAAAACGAGGAACGCCACGCGGATTATTATCCGTGCGGTGCTCAACAACCGAGATTTTGGGTGTGGAGTGACGTCCGAAGCGCGTCGGCGCAATGGGCCAATACCGGCCGCAATCTGATTGCAGGTTTCACATAGTCTTAGCGGGTGCAAAAGTCAATCTCGACGGAAGTGGGAGCTGCCGCGCGGGTAAGCATGGAGCGCTCCGATCGGGAGGCTCGGCTCGGAGCG
>JARLIT010000376.1 GCA_031291575.1 Ancalomicrobiaceae bacterium | reverse complement strand
GCCGGCTCCACCGGCACGGTGACCCCGGGGCGGGGCATGAGTTGGCGCTCGAAGGCGTCGCCGTGCAGGTCGACCAGCGCCGGGGCGAGCAGCAGTCCCGATCCGTCGACAAGTCTGGCACCGTCGCGTGGCCCGTCGACGGCGGTGATGCGCCCACCCTCGAACCGGACGGCAGCCGTCTCGACGCGGTCGTCGAACACCACGTTGGCGCCCTCGATCTGGGTTGCGGCAAACTCTGACATTCCTGACCCCTCCGGCTCTCCGGTGAGCGACCGCGTCCCGTCGCCGTGATGATTGCTGACGGGATCGCCTCGCGATTCGCCCGGACTCTGGCCGATTGTTCGAGCCAGAGGGCGATCGATGCATCAGGAACGTGACAGTTCGATGTAGCGACTGGTTCGGCGCCGGTCGGATGCCGCGCCGAAGTCGATCATTCCGGCGCAGCCCATCCTTTGGCCAGCGCTTCGAAGGCGATAGCGACGGCGACCGCGCCGGGATCTGGAACGCCGCTGAGGTCGGCGGAGGAGAGATAGCTTGACCTCCCGGCACGCGACTTGGTCATGGTCGCGGTCCGCTCCGCACCGGCACGCGCGGCAAGAGCGGCCGCGGCAAAGCCGCCCTCGTGCATCGCCCTGACCGCCGGACGGAAGGCGTCGAGCATAGTGCGGTCGCCCTCGCGCGCGCCGCCGTAATGCTCGACGCGGTCGAGGCCGCCGGCGAAGGCCACGGCAAGACTTGCGCCTTCGCCCAAGCGATGCCCGACGGCGGCGGCAAAGATCGACAGGAGAACGCCGCTCGAGCCGCCCATCACCAGCGCCATCCGATCGGCGATCGCGCGGGCGAGCGTCGACGGATCGGCAAGCGGCAGCGCGTCGAGGGCGCCGATGATCGTGCGAGCCGCCGAAGCCATGGTGGTGCCGGTGTCGCCGTCGCCGATGCGTGCATCGAGGCGGTTGAGCTCGGCTTCGGCGGCGATGACGGCCTTGGCCACCGTTGTGATCGCGCGGCGCGCATCGGGGTCGTCGGACGGATCGAAGGCAGCCGCGCCCACCGGGCCGGCTGATATCGTCGGCACGTCGCCGGGTTCCCGGACCGCCGGCCACGCTGGGGCTTCGGTCGGGGCGAGCAGCGCGTTGCGGGTGTCATGGTCGAGCGGAATGACGGAGATCGAGAAGCCGCGCATATCGAGGGCCGTCATCAAGGGCGCCGGCCCGACGAGGAGTTCGGTCTGCCGGCCGACGCCGGAGCCGAGCACGTCGTTGGTCAAGACCGCCATTTCCAGGTTGGGCACACCGCCGAGGTTGTTGAGAATCATGGCGACCGGCACGTGCGCCGCCTCGAGCGGGCGGAAGCGCGCCGACATGATGCGGGCGATCTCGGCCGCCGCCGGCAGCTCGATGCGCTCGATGCCGGGCTCGCCGTGGATGCCGAGGCCGAGTTCGGCCTGGCCCTCGGGCAGACGGTCGTGCATCTCGCGGCCGGGGATCTTGCAGGTGGAAATGGCGATGCCGAGCGACTGGATGCGCGCGGCCGCGGCTTCCGCGATGGCCTTGACCGCGGCGAGGTCCTTGCCGACTTCCGCCGCATGGCCGGCAAGCTTGTGGACGAACAGCGTGCCGGCGACGCCGCGCGGGCGCGGCGCATCGGCGATGGCGATGTCGTCGGCGACGATGACCATTTCCACCTGCAGCCCTTCGGCGCGAGCCTTTTCGGCGGCGAAACCGAAGTTCAGCCGATCGCCGTTGTAGTTCTTGACGATCAGCAGGCAGCCGGCCGGGCCGGTCACGGCGCGGATCGCCGCCAGCACCGCTTCCACTGACGGCGAGGCGAAGATCTCGCCGCAGACAGCAGCCGTCAGCATGCCGCGGCCGACGAAGCCGGCATGCGACGGCTCGTGGCCGGAACCGCCGCCGGAGACGAGCGCCACCTTGGAGCGGTCGGCATCGGTCCGGATGACCACTTTGATCGAGGGATCGCCGGCCAGCCGGGCCAGCCGGCCGCCGCCAGCCGAGCGGATGAACCCATCGATCGCTTCGGAGACGATCATGTCCGTGTCGTTGACGAAATGCTGCATGGTTTTCTCCAGGTGTGGCGGCTTGGGGAAGGGCGGATCGGGCCGGCAGGCCCGCGAAACGATTTCAACGCACGAAGGCCGGAGTCAGCGCCGGGGCATCCCAGAAACGGGCGAGTTCCTCGTCGAGGAGCGTCACGGTGACCGAGGCGCCGGCCATTTCGAGCGAAGTGACGTAGGTGCCGACGAGCGAGCGGATGACGCGGCAGCCGCGGCTTTCGAGCTCAGCGCGGGCGTCGCCGTAGAGGCAGTAGAGTTCCATCGGCGGCGAGCCGCCGAAGCCGTTGACGAAGAGGAGAACTTCGGCGCCGGCCGGCGCGTCGAGCGCACGCAGGGTCGCCTCGACTAGCAGTCTGGCGACCGACCGGCTGGTGCCGAGCGGCATGCGCGCGCGTCCCGGCTCACCATGGATGCCGACGCCGATCTCCATCTCATCGTCGGCGAGTGAAAAGGTCGGGCGTCCGGCGAGCGGCACGGTGCAGCTCGACAGTGCGACGCCCATGGAGCGGGTGCGGGACACCGTCCGTTCGGCGAGCGTCCGGCAGGCATCGAGATCGAGACCGGCTTCGGCCGCAGCTCCGACGATCTTCTCGACGACGAAGGTCCCGGCGACGCCGCGCCGGCCAATCGAGCGGGCGGAAACGGCCCCACCGGCGTCGTCGTCGATCACCACTTTGGCAACGGGTGCGTCGAGCATCTCGATCGCCATGTCGAAGTTCATCTGATCGCCCTCGTAGTTCTTGACGAGGAACAGGGCGCCCTTGTCGCCGGCGACGGCCGCATGCGCGGCGAGGATCTGGTCGGGGGTGGGCGAGGTGAAGATCTGGCCCGGGCAGGCGGCATCGAGCATGCCGACCCCGACGAAGCCGACGTGCAGCGGTTCGTGGCCGGAGCCGCCGCCGGAGATGACAGCGACCTTGTCGCGCCGGACCTCGGTGCGACGGACAAAGCGGGCGGCCTGATCGACAGCGACGACGTGCGGATAGGCAGCGGCAAAGCCGCTGAGGAAATCCTTCAGCGTTTCCGATGGGGTATTGATCAGCTTCTTCATCCACCCCCCTTATCCTGCGGCGCCGACCCCGTGCCGCCACCGGCCCACCGCCCGGAGACAGCGGCGGCTCACCGCCGGCCCACTGCGTTTCCCCCGTCCCCGCCTCAATCCGGCGCGAGGAGACGGCTCATTTTCGTGACGAAATCGGCGACGGCGCGGTCGAACTCCGCGTTCTTTTCGGCTGACCCCAGATCGGGCACGTTCAGCGTCAGCGCGCGGCCTTGCTCGCTGGCGCGGACGAGGTGGGCACGATTGGGATGCGCCGCCTCGTAGGCGGCGAGGAACCGTTCACGCTCGGCCGGAGAGAAATGGCAGATCTCCAGGATCGCCTCGACATGTCCGGCCGGGATCGGCGTCGGATAGGATGGATTGGCGATCTGCGAGACGAAACTTGGATTGGAGCCGAGCCGTTGCGCCAGTTGCCGCCGCATGCCGGACGGTCGCATGTCCAATACGTTCTTCAGGATCTCCTTGTAGGTGGAGATCGCTTCCTGAGAGGCGGTCTGCTTGCCGTCGGCCTCGTTCATGTTCCACCTCCGAGATCGACCGCGGCGATCGCCTGGGCGACGGATGCAAGCGCCCGCGCCGGCATGGAGAAGGAGCGTAGCCCGTGTCGGATGAGTAGCGGAATCTGCGCGGCATTGCCGGCGGCATCACCACACAGGCCGAGCCCCAGACTGCGGTGGCGGGCATGGACGACGGCGCTGTCGATGAGCGCCAGAACGGCCGGTTGCGCGACGTCGGCGAGACCGGAGACGGCGCCGTCGTCGCGGCCGGCCGCCATGGTGTATTGCGCCAGATCGTTGGAGCCGATGGAGGCGAAATCCGCATCGAACCGGTCGAGCGTCAGGGCTGCCGCCGGCACTTCCACCATCATGCCGAGGCGCGGCCGGCCATGGGCGGTCCCGGCCCGGTCGAGGACCGCGGCCTCCTCCTCGATGATACGGCGGACGGCGGCCAGTTCCTCCGGCACGGTGACCATCGGAATGAGGATGTCGAGCGGGCCGTCGGCCGCCGCCCTGAGGAGCGCCCTGACCTGCGTGCGAAACGGCTCCGGCCGGGCGAGCGACAGACGCACTCCACGCAGGCCGAGGAACGGGTTCATCCCGCCCATATCGGTATAGCCGGGGATCGGCTTGTCCCCGCCGGCATCGAGCGTGCGGATGACGACGCGCCGGCCCTCGGCCCAGGCGAGGATGCGGCGGTAGGCGTCGAGCTGCGTTGCCTCGTCGGGGAAATGTCCGTCGTTGAGGCCGGCGCGGGCGAACAGGAATTCGGTCCTCACCAGGCCGATGCCGTCGACGTCGGCGGGGTCGAGGTGGTCCAGTTCCGCAAGTTCGTTCAGGTTGACCATCAGTTCGATGGCGGTACCGTCGCCGGTGCAGGCGATCGATGGCCGCGGGCCGGGGCGGATGACGGCCGGCACTGCCGGCGGGGTCACGGCGTTGCGGCTGGCGGCCGCACGGCGGTCGTCCGGCGAGGGATCGAGGATCAGTTCGCCGCCGGTGCCATCGAGGAGGCCGATCGAGCCCGGCCGCGTGGCGATGGCGCCGAGGCCGACGGCGACCGCCACGCCGCGGGCGCGCGCCAGCATGGCGACATGCGCCGTCGGGCTGCCTTCCATCAGGGCGAGGCCGTGGCCGGGGCCCCACTGGATTTCGAGAAAGCGCGACGGCGCGAGGTCGCGGGCGAGCAGGATGGCGCGTTGCGGCAGGCTCAGTTCGTCGTTGGCGGCACCGGCCAACTGCTGCAGCAGCCGATCGCGCAGATCTTCGAGATCGCTCGCCCGTTCGCGGAAATAGTCGTCGGGCGAGCCCCTCAGCCCGGCGATCTCCAAGCCGAGCGCCGACGTCCAGGCCTCGGCCGGCGGCTGACCCTCGGTTCGTGCCCGGGCGAGGCTGTCGATCAGCGTCGGATCGGACAGCACTTCGACTTGGAAGTCGAGGATGTCGGCCGCTTGCTCGTTGCGGGCAGCGCTGCGCAATGCGGCCAACCGCTCGGCGGTCAAGGCGATCGCCAGATCGAGGTCGGCCCAACCGGCGTCGCCCAGACCTGGCGCCGAAGCCGCAGCGCCGGTGCGGTAGACGACGATCGGCCCCTCGGCGAGACCCGGCGAGGCCGGGCGCCCTTTGAAATGCCGGGACGGAAGCGAAACGTCACTCATGTGGTCTACTCGGGGCGCTCCTCGGCGAAATCCGTCTCGATCAGTCGCACGATGGCATCGACCGCGCGTTCGGCGTCCGGTCCGGCGGCGCGAATCGCGAGGATCGTATCGCGCGGCGCCCGCGCCGCCATCACCTTGAGGATGCTCTTGGCGTCGATCCACGGGCCCTCCTCCGATAACGCGAATTCGATGCGGGACTGGAACAGTTTGGCCGTCTTGGTGAGTTTCACCGAGGGGCGGGCGTGCAGACCCTCGGTGTGCCGGAGCGTGGCGCGGGCGGTGACTGTCGTCTGCATGGCTCACTCCGCTACGCCGACCCGGCCTCTTCGGCCGCCCGGCGCACCGCCGTCAGATCGGCGCCGCCCCAGGCTTCCGTTGCCGCCATGATTGCCCCTTCCACCACCGGTGCGTTGCACACGACGACGCGGTCGCCGCGCTCCGGCGGCAACATCTCGATGGCCATCTCGCTGTTGGTCTCCGCGCCGCCGAGATCGACCAGCACGGCGACGCCCCGCTCGGACCAGGCGGCGTCGATGGCCGAGATGATGCGGTTGACGTCGGTGCCGAGGCCGCCGGCGGCGTTGCCTCCGGTCCAGGCGAGCGGAACCTCGTCTCCAACCATCTGATGCACCATGTCGGCCGTCCCCTTGGCGATATCAGGTGAATGCGAAACGATCACGATACCGACCCTGTTCGTCATGCCATCCTCTCCTCGGCCTTCGCCAGAAGTCCGGCGGCGGTCTCGATCATCAACGCCACGGAGCAGGCGCCGGGGTCCATATGCCCGATCGACCGGTCGCCGAGGAAGGCGGCACGACCACGCGTGGCGAGCATCGGCTTGGTCGCCTCGGCGGCCCGATTGGCGAGGCCGCCGAGCTCACGGCAGGCAAGCCCGGACTTGATCGCCTCGGTGACGGGGGCCAGCACGTCGATCAGCGTCTTCTGGCCGACATCGGAGCGCCCGCGCGCCTTTACCGCCTGCAGCGCCGCCTCGAAGGCGTCTATCGGTAGGTCGGTGCCTGACTGCGGCCAGTTGCGGCCGAGCGTCAGGAACCAAGTGGCGACAAGCGGCCCCGAGGCTCCGCCGACCGAACCGACGATCTGATGTCCGATCGCCTGTAGAGCCTGCCCGAAGGCGAGGTCGAGGACCATTTCGCGCCCCGCCAGAACGGCTTCCATGCCGCGGCGCATGTTGATGCCGTGATCGCCGTCGCCGATGGTGCGGTCGAGTTCGCTCAGCGTGTCGCTCGCCGCGATGATGCGGCGGGCAACCGCCACGACGAGCCGCTCGAAGAGTTGCCGGTCGATGACCGGCCGTTCCAGCGTCCGGCAGTCAAGTGTTGGCATCAGCGCCTCCCGCATCGAGCCGGTCGCCGTGGTGATCGAAGCACAGCGGCACGTGCAGCGCGACGTCAACCGGATCATCGACCAGGAAGTCGGTATCGGCATCGACCCGCTTGACGACTTCGGCACCGCCGATAAGGACATGCAGGTTGACGTGACCGCCGAGGTGCTCCTTGCGGACGACGCGGCCGCGCGCCAGGCCGCCGGAGACGCGGCTGATCAGGATGTGCTCGCTGCGCGCGCCGACCGTGCGGGTGCCGACCGCGAGCTGGTCGGCCGGCAGCAGGTCGGCCGGCAGTAGGTTGATCGACGGTGTCCCGAGACGGGTGGCGACGTAGGAATTGACCGGGTCACGGTAGATCTCGCGCGGGCTTCCGATCTGCACCAGACGGCCGTGGTCCATCACGCCGATGCGGCTGGCGAGCGTCATCGCCTCCGTCTGATCGTGGGTGACGTACAGGATGGTCGCGCCGAGTTCGGCCTGAATGCGCTTCAGTTCGAGCCGGAGGTCGCTCCTCAATTTGGCATCGAGCGAGGACAAGGGCTCGTCCATCAGGTAGATGGCCGGGCGGCGCACCAGCGCCCGGCCGATGGCGACGCGCTGCATCTGCCCGCCCGACAGTCGCGTAGCGCGATTGGCCAGCTTGTCGTGGATGCGGACGAGGTGAGCCGTCTCCTCGACGCGCTGGCGGATCGCGGCTTCGGACATGCCCCGGACCGGCGAGCGCAAGGGAAAGGCGAGGTTGTCGTAGACCGAGAGGTGGGGATAGAGCGAATACTGCTGGAAGACGAAGGCAACGTCACGCACAACCGGCGGTTCGCGCGTCATATCGCGGCCGCCGATGGCGATTGCCCCGGCCTCGGCCCGTTCCAGCCCAGCAACGAGGCGCAATAGCGTGGTCTTGCCGGCTCCGGTCGGGCCGAGGAGCACGATGAATTCGCCGTCTGCGATGGCCAGCGACAGATCGTCGACCGCTGTCGTGGTGCCGAACCGCTTGGTCAGGTGGGTGAGTTCGACGTCAGCCATGGTGCGGGCCTCCGAGGCTCCAGTCGGTCGAAACGGCACGGCCGGAGCCGCGATCGAACAGCGAGAGGCGTTCTGGGCGGAAGGTGAGGCCGACGTTCGCTCCGACCCGCACGCTTCGCTCAGCCTCGACGATCGCCCTGACGTGTCCCTCGTAGGTCGCCACAGTGACGACCTGATGCGTGCCGAGGTATTCGGTGCCGTAGACTTCGCCGCGCAAGCCGCCGTCGTCGACCAGCGCCACATGTTCCGGCCGGGCGCCCAGCGCCAGATGCGTCTCGGCTACGCCCTCGCGGATCGTCGGAACGGCGATCTCGGCGCCGGCAATGCGCACATGGGCCTGCCCGACCTCCAGGCCGGCCTGGAACGGGATCAGGTTCATCGCCGGGTCCCCGATGAAGTCGGCGACGAACATCGACGCCGGGCGGTCGTAGATCTCTTGGGGGCTGGCGAACTGCTCGATCGAACCGCGGTTCATCACCGCAATCTTGTCAGCCATCGCCATCGCCTCGGTCTGATCGTGGGTGACGTAGATGGTGGTGGCGCCGAGCCGGTCGTGCAGGGCGCGCAATTCGCCGATCATCACCTCGCGCAATTCGGAATCGAGCGCGCCCAAGGGTTCGTCCATCATGAAGGCGAGCGGTTCGCGCACGATGGCTCGGCCGAGCGCGACGCGCTGGCGGTCGCCCGAGGACAGCCCGGAAACGGAACGGTCGAGCAGATGAGTGATGCGCAGGATGCGCGCCGCTTCTTCCACTCGGGTGCGCGTCTCGGAGCGCGGCACGCCCTGGTTCTCCAAGGGGTAGGAGATGTTCTTGCGGACGTTCATGTGCGGATAGAGCGCGAACAACTGGAAGACGAAGGCGATGTCGCGCGCCGAGGCACGTTTGAAGGTGACGTCCTCGCCGGCCAGATGGATCGCTCCGGACGTCGGCAGTTCCAGCCCGGCGATCATCCGCAAGGTCGTCGTCTTGCCGCAGCCGGACGGCCCGAGCATGACGAAGAATTCGCCGTCGGCGACGGTGAAGTTGGACTCCTTCACCGCGACGAAATCGCCGAAGGACTTGTGCAGGTTTTCGACCCGGATATCGGCCATTTCAGCGCATCCTCGTCAATCCGGCAGCTTCGAGCCGACGACGAACAGCGCCGTGCCGAGAAGCGTGACGGTGAAGGAATAGGAGTAGAGGGTCAGCGAGATGGGCTGCATCAGCATCACGACGCCGGCGACGATCAGGATGGTGGCAATCGCCTCGGCGACGCTGCGTGGCGAGACACGGCGCGACCAGATGCGGGAGTTGATCGGCTGCTTGGGCGTTTTGTCGGGTGTCATTTGCGCACCGCTCCGAAGGTGATGCCGCGCAGGAGGTGTTTGCGCAAAAGCACGGTGAAGACGACGATCGGGATCAGGAACAGCGTGGTGCCGGCAGCGACCGCCGGCCAGTCCTGGCCGCCCTCGCCGATGATGATCGGGATGAAGGGCGGGGCGGTCTGCGCCGAGCCGGAGGTCAACAGCACGGCGAAGGCGTATTCGTTCCAGGCGAAGATCAGGCAGAAGATGGCGGTCGCGGCGATGCCGGTGGCGGCCTGCGGCAAGACGACTTTGCGGAAGGCCTGCAGCCGCGTGTAGCCGTCGATCATGGCGGCCTCTTCGTATTCGCGTGGGATTTCGTCGATGAAGCCCTTCATCAGCCAGACGGCGAGCGACACGTTCACCGCCGTATAGAGCAGGATCATGCCGAGGTGCGTGTCCGACAGTCCAAGCTCGCGGTACATCAGGTAGATCGGGATGGCGACCGCGATCGGCGGCATCATCCGCGTCGACAGGATGAAGAATAAGAGGTCGTCGGCCATCGGCACCTTGAAACGGGAGAAGCCGTAGGCGGCGAGCGTGCCGAGCGCGACCGCGAGGAACGTCGAGCCGAAGGCGATGATGAAGGAATTGAAGAAGCGCGGCAGGAAGTTCGACGGTCCGGCCGTCACCAGTCCGCGGCTGCGGGTGATCTCGTCGCAGGTATCGGTCGGCGGCGGCAGCGTCTTGATATAGTCCTCGGTCTGGCGCGACTGCGTGGTGAACAGGTCGCAGAACCCGGCCATCGAGGGCGTGAAGATGATTTTCGGCGGATAGGCGATGGCGTCGGACGGCGTCTTCAGGGCCGTCATGCCGATCCAGACGAGCGGGATCATCGAGATCACCGCGTAGAGGATGACGAGCGTGCCGGCGATCGCCTTGGAGCGCGGCGACGGCTCGACGACGGAATGGGCGGCGGTCGTCATCGGCTTTTCACCTGGTTGAGCGCTTTGACGTAAATGTTGGCAAGGCCGAACACGGTGACGAACAGGATGATGGCGAAGGCTGAGGAATAGCCGGTGCGCCAGCTTTCGAACGCCTCACGCTTCAAGGTGATCGAAGCGACTTCGGTGGTCGAGCCCGGCCCGCCGGAGGTCAAGAGGTTGACCATGTCGAACATCTTGAAGTTCTCGATGCCGCGAAACAGCACCGCCAGCATGATGAAGGGCAGGGCCATCGGCAGGGTGATGGTCCAGAACTGGCGCCACTTCGACGCGCGGTCGACCTCGGCCGCCTCGTAGATGTAGTCGGGGATCGACCTGAGGCCGGCCAGGCAGATCAGCACCACGTAGGGCGTCCACATCCAGACATCGACGATGATGATCGACCAGGGGGCGAGGCGGACCGAGCCGATCATCTCGAACGACGAGGCCGACTGGCCGGTCAGCATGCCGATGAGGTAATTGAACAGGCCGGTTTGCGGCTGGTAGATGAATTTCCAGAAATTGCCGACGACGGCCGGCGACAGCATCATCGGAATGAGGATGATGGTGGTCCAAAGCCCGTGGCCTCGGAATTTCCGGTCGATCAGGAAGGCGAGGCCGAAGCCTAAGACCGTCTCGATCAGGATGGTCCACAGGACGAAATGCGCGGTGGCCTGCATTGGCTGCCAGACGTCGGCATCAGTCAGGATCGACACGTAATTGTCGATGCCAACGCCCTTGATCGGCGCATTCGGCCGGTTGGCGCGATAGTTGGTGAACGACAGGTAGATCGTCCAGATCAAGGGAAAGATGTTGATCGCCAGGAGAAGCACGATCGATGGGGCGATGAACAGCCAGGCCAGCGCGCGATCCGACAGGCCGCGAATGGGCTTTGCGATCGTCTCGGGCGTGGCGGCGGCCAGCCGGTCGGCGAGGTTGGGCACTCCTAGATCAGCCATGATGCCTTCGTCGGGTTTTGGCGTCGATCTCGCCACAATCGGTGTCATCCAGGCTTTCGCCGGGATGACACCCGCCTTGGCGGATGGGGCGAGTAGAAGGGTCGCTGCTATCGGCTCGCTGTCATCCCCGGCCGAGGGCCGAAGGCCTGAGGGGAAGGGAATCCAGATCGGCTGTTTGAGCGATGTCGATCCCGGATCCCCGCCAGCCCTCCCGATGGGTCGGGCGTTCGGGCTTAGCCCTCACCCCTCGATTGGCTTCGCCAATCTTGCCGGGGATGACAAACCTAGATGTAGTCGTCAGATCTTGCCGTCGTCCTTGAACACCTTGGTCCAATCCTTGACGATCAGATCGAGCGCTTCCTTGGCGGTGCCCTTGTCGGCGACGACGTAGTCATGCACGCGCTTCTGCATGGCGAGGAGGAGCTGGGCGTAGGAGGGCTCGGCCCAGAAATCCTTGACGAAGCCCATGGTCTTTAGGAAGTCGGGGGCAAACGGCGCGCTCTTGGGGAAGCCGGGCGCCTCAACGACGGCTTTGAGGGCCGAGTAGCCGCCGATATCCCACCACTTCTGCTGCACGGCCGGATTGGCGAACCACTTGATGTACTGCAGCGCCTCGGCCCGGTGCTCGGAATAGGAGACGACCGAGATGCCCTGGCCGCCCAATTGCGAGAACTGCGTCTTGCCGACCGCCGGATTGGGGAAGAAGCCGATCTTGTCGCCGCCGACGTTGGGATCCTTGAAAAGGCCGGGGAAGAAGGCAAACCAGTTCATCTGCATCGCCACCTGACCGGACTTGAAGGCGTCCAGCCCTTCCGTCATGTAGGCGTTGGTCATGCCGGGGGCGGTGCAGCACTTGTAGAGTTCCTTGTAGAACTCGAGGCCCTTCACCGCGCCGTCCGAATTGACGAAGCCTTCCATCTGGTACGGCTTCTTCGGGTTGTCGTATTCGAAGCCGTAGTCGTAAAGGACGTTGGTGACGCCCATGGTTATGCCTTCGGAGCCGCGCTCGGTGAAGATGTAGGCGCCGTAAACGGTCTTGCCGTCGACGTTGCGGCCCTGGAAGAACTTGCCGATCTGCATCAGCTCTTCGTAGGTCTTAGGCGGTGCCAGATCGTGGCCGTATTTCTGCTTGAACTCGGCCTGCAGCTCAGGCTTTGAGAACCAGTCCTTGCGGTAGGTCCAGCCGACCGCGTCGGCCATGGCCGGCAGCGCCCAGTAGTTGGGCGAGTTCTTCGGCCATTCGGAATAGCCGACGACGGTGGCATCGACGAAGTCGGACATCTTGATGCCCTCCTTGTCGAAGAAGTCGTTCAATTTGACGTAATGGCCGTTCTCGGCCGAACCGCCGACCCATTGGCTGTCGCCGATGATCAGGTCGCACAGCTTGGAATGGCTGTTCAGCTCGTTGAGGAAGCGGTCAGCGTAGTTCGTCCACGGCACGAACTCGAACTTCATGTCGATGCCCGACTTGGCGGTAAAGTCCTTCGACAGTTCGACGAGCGCGTTGGCCGGGTCCCAGGCGGCCCAGCACAGGGTCAGCGTGGTCGCGCTTGCCGCCGATGACGCCGCGATCCCGGCGGCTGCCGCGATCGCAAAAGCACTGACTGCGAGAAATTTCCGCATGGGTTCCCTCCTTGGATGATCTGGCGCCGTTCCGCCAGGACACACGCGTCTGGTCCGTCCACGAAGGGTTCGTGGTCGGGGCATGATCTGCTGCGCTCCTCCCCTACGGCGAGGCGCTCGTTTATTTAGTTATTTGTTTAGTTATAAGCTGAAGTGCGTAAGGGTTTCAAGCGCAAATTCGCTGAAATCCGCGCCTTCGAAGTTTAGTAGCTAAATTTTCGTCGGGGAGGGGCGGCGATCGGCGCCACGCCTGATCTCGGCGCCGCTGTCGGAGATGAGGCCGTGGCAGAGCTCGGTGCCGGTCGAGCATGCCCGTGCCACGGGCGATTTCCTAGTGCCGTCAATGTCGCACCGCCAGCGGGTGACGGGAGGGGCGTGGCCGCGGCGAAGCGGCGCAGATCCGCATGCTCGGCAATGCGCCGGTTCCACTGGTCGTGCCGGTCGGCAAATCTATATGCTGTCGGACGGCCAATTCGTCGAGAACGGGCACTTGCCCTCGGCGCCGTAATCGGCTTTCTCATCTCATCCGGGCGCCCCTCCTCGCAAGCCACATGGGGCGCCGGCTCAACGTCAGAGGTCAGACCAATGCCTTCCTATCGCTCCCGCACGACGACTCACGGCCGCAACATGGCCGGCGCCCGTGGACTGTGGCGCGCGACGGGCATGAAGGACGGCGATTTCGGCAAGCCGATCATCGCGGTCGTCAACTCCTTCACGCAGTTCGTACCCGGCCACGTGCATCTGAAAGACCTCGGCCAGCTGGTCGCCCGCGAGATCGAAAAGGCCGGCGGCGTCGCCAAGGAATTCAACACGATCGCCGTCGATGACGGCATCGCCATGGGCCACGACGGCATGCTGTATTCCCTGCCCTCCCGGGAACTCATCGCCGACAGCGTCGAGTACATGGTGAATGCCCATTGCGCCGACGCGATGGTGTGCATCTCCAACTGCGACAAGATCACGCCCGGCATGCTGATGGCTGCGCTGCGGCTCAACATCCCGGCCGTCTTCGTCTCCGGCGGACCGATGGAGGCGGGCAAGGTGACGCTCACGTCCGGAAAGGCGCGCTCAGTCGACCTCATCGACGCCATGGTTGCCGCCGCCGACGACGCCGTTTCCGATGCCGACGTCATGACCTATGAACAGAATTCCTGCCCGACTTGCGGTTCGTGCTCAGGCATGTTCACGGCCAATTCGATGAACTGCCTGACCGAAGCCCTTGGCCTGTCGCTGCCCGGCAATGGTTCGACAGTGGCCACCCACGCGGAACGGCGCCGCCTGTTCGTCGAGGCGGGGCACGTCATCGTCGATCTTGCCCGCCGGTATTACGAACAGGACGACGCGAGCGTGCTGCCGCGTTCGATCGCGCGTTTCGCGGCCTTCGAAAACGCCATGACGCTCGACATCGCCATGGGCGGCTCGACCAACACCGTGCTGCATCTTCTGGCTGCGGCTCAGGAAGCCGAAGTCGACTTCACCATGGCTGACATCGACCGTCTCAGCCGCCGCGTGCCGTGCATCTGCAAAGTCGCACCGGCGATCTACGACGTGCACATGGAGGACGTGCATCGGGCAGGCGGCATCTTTGGCATCCTCGGCGAGTTGGAACGCGGCGGCCTGTTGACGACCGACTTGCCGACGGTCCATGCGGCGACGCTGAAGGACGCGATCGACCATTGGGACGTCACGCGCACCAATTCCGAGAGCGTGCGCACGTTCTATCGCGCCGGGCCGGGCGGCGTGCGCACCACCGAGGCCTTTTCGCAGGACAAACGCTACGACGAGCTCGACCTCGACCGCCGCAAGGGTGTCATCCGTTCGGTCGAGAATGCCTTCTCCAAGGACGGCGGGCTCGCCGTGCTCTATGGCAACATCGCCGTCGACGGCTCGATCGTGAAGACCGCCGGCGTCGATGCCTCAAATCTGACATTCTCCGGCCCGGCGCGGGTATTCGAGAGCCAGGATGCGGCGGTCGGCGGCATCTTGAGCGGCAAGGTCGTTGCCGGCGACGTCGTGGTGATCCGCTACGAGGGCCCGCGCGGCGGTCCGGGCATGCAGGAAATGCTCTATCCGACCAGCTACCTGAAGTCGAAGGGGCTGGGCAAGGCGTGTGCGCTTCTGACCGACGGTCGGTTTTCGGGCGGCACCTCGGGCCTCTCCATCGGCCACGTCTCGCCGGAAGCGGCCGAAGGTGGGCTGATCGGCCTGGTGCGCGAGGGCGACCGGATCGAGATCGACATCCCCAACCGCTCCATCCATCTGGCGGTCGATGCGGCCGAACTCGACAGGCGCCGCGCCGAACAGGATGCGTTCGGCTGGAAGCCGGCCACGCCGAGGAAGCGTGCCGTCTCCGCCGCACTGCGCGCCTATGCCTCGATGGCGACGAGCGCGGCCAAGGGCGCGGTCAGGCTCGTGCCGAAGTTCGACTAAGGCCTGATTGGGTTCCTTCATGGCGAGGCACGAACGAACGCGAGCCTCGAGCCATGAAGGAGCCGGATCGGACCGCGGAGCTAGGAGCTTACGGAACGTCTGATACTGGGATGACACCCCGGCTGCAATCGGTCCGGCAGCCATTGCGGTTAGCTCCAGCAGACCTGGAGCGTGTCCCGTTCGGATAGAAGCGATCCGAACGATAAGAACACGCTGAAGTTATTGAATCTGGAGCATTTCGATCATGAGCGCTTCGCCGCTGGTCGAAGCCTCGAGTGCGACCCGTTCTTCGCCGACAAAAATCATGTCGCCTGCCGCGAGTGTCTCCGTTCGACCGTCACTTCTCGCGGCAACCGACCCCAACACCACGACGAACCGCACCGCACCCGGCATCGGCGGCGCAATCTCGGCCGGCAAGGCCATCCGCTCGACTCGGTGCGCGAACCGGCTGCGCCGGCTCATGACATTCAGATCATGAATCGGTCCGGCGACGAGCCGTCCCTCGACCGATACATCGCCTGAAAAGGCGAACGGCGCGGACCCCGGCAGGAGCCGCACTGCGCCATCGGCGAAGACGAGATCGATGCCGGTGCCGTCCGTGATCGTCAGCGTGCGGTCGATCCCGGCAAACAGCGAAAACGGCCCGTCGGTCGCCACCTCGGCCCGACTGACCCGCCAGTCGAACGTCTCCAGGTCAGCGCCTTCGGGCGAGACGATGTATTCCACCGTCACCCCGCCGCCGTTTTTCCACGGCCGGGACGGCAGCTCGCCAAGGCGGATGATGCGCATCGGGCAACTCACAGGCTCGGCAGATCCAGCCCCTTCTTGAGCGCGTGGGTCCGGGCGATGTCGTAGCCGGCGTCGGCATGACGCATCACGCCGGTGGCCGGGTCGTTCCACAACACCCGTTCGAGCCGTCGCGCTGCGGCGTCCGTGCCGTCGGCGACGATCACCATGCCGGCGTGCTGCGAATAGCCCATGCCGACGCCGCCGCCGTGGTGCAGCGACACCCAGGTGGCGCCCGAGGCGCAGTTGAGAAGGGCATTCAAGAGCGGCCAGTCGGAGACCGCGTCCGATCCGTCCATCATCGATTCCGTCTCGCGGTTGGGGCTTGCGACCGAGCCCGAATCGAGGTGATCGCGGCCGATGACGATCGGCGCCTTCAATTCGCCCGATGCCACCATCTCGTTGAAGGCAAGACCCAGGCGATGGCGGTCGCCGAGACCGACCCAGCAGATGCGCGCCGGCAGGCCCTGGAAATGGATACGCTCGCGCGCCATGTCGAGCCAGTTGTGGAGGTGCGCATCATCTGGGATCAGCTCCTTCACCTTGGCGTCGGTCTTGTAAATGTCCTCAGGGTCGCCCGACAGTGCCGCCCAGCGGAACGGTCCGACGCCACGGCAGAACAGCGGCCGGATATAGGCCGGCACGAAGCCGGGGAAGTCGAAGGCATCCTTGACCCCTTCGTCGAAGGCCATCTGGCGGATGTTGTTGCCGTAATCGGTCGTCGGCACGCCTTCGTGGAACCAGTCGAGCATGGCCTGAACATGCACCGCCATCGAGGCGCGGGCGGCGCGGGCGACGCCCTTCGGATCGGTCTCGCGCCGCGACACCCATTGGTCGAGCGTCCATCCCGCCGGCAGATAGCCGTTGACCGGGTCGTGCGCAGAGGTCTGGTCGGTGAGGAAATCCGGTCGTATGCCGCGCCGGCGCATCTCCGGAAGGATCTCCGCACAATTGCCGAGCAGCCCGACCGACACCGGTTTGCCGTCCTTCAGCGACTTGTCGATGATGGCCATCGCCTCGTCGATGGTGTCGGCGCGGACGTCGACGTAGCCGGTCCTGAGGCGGAAATCGATGCGGCTCGGCTGGCATTCGACGGCGATGCAGGAATAGCCGGCCATGGTGGCGGCCAACGTCTGCGCCCCGCCCATGCCGCCGAGGCCGCCGGTCAGGATCCACTTGCCCTTGGTCACACCGCCGAAGTGGCGGCGCCCGGCCTCGGCGAAGGTTTCGTAGGTGCCCTGCACGATGCCCTGCGCGCCGATGTAGATCCACGAGCCGGCCGTCATCTGGCCGTACATCATCAGGCCCTTGCGATCGAGTTCGTTGAAGTGATCCCAGGTCGCCCAATGCGGCACCAAGTTGGAATTGGCGATCAGCACCCGCGGCGCGTCGGCGTGGGTCCTGAATACGCCGACCGGCTTGCCAGACTGCACGAGCAGCGTCTCGTCGGCCTTGAGCCGGCGCAGCGTCGCGACGATCCGGTCGAAACTCTCCCAGTCGCGCGCCGCCCGGCCGATGCCGCCGTAGACGACCAGTTCGCCCGGCCGTTCGGCAACGTCGGGATCGAGGTTGTTCATCAACATGCGCAAGGGCGCCTCGGTCAGCCAACTCTGAGCCGAGATTTCGGTGCCGCGCGGGGCGCGCACGATGCGTTCATTGTCGATGCGGGTCATGGGAAGCTCCAGGAAGCGTTTGCAATCAGGCCTTTGAGCTTCGGTCCGGTGTCATCCCGGAGAATGCCGGGATCCACGCGCCGCGCCGCAGGTGGAAGATATTCCGATATTCGCAAACCTCGTGCTGTCGTTCGCTGGATTGGATCCCGGCTTTCTCCGGGACGACACCGTTGCCAGAGCTCGATCAGCAGGGGCCAGTCGCATGTTTTGTCGGTCAACTGGAACGGGCGAAGGAAAGCGCCCCTTCGAGCGCCTGGCGCAGCACATTTGTCACCGGTTCGGCATAGCGGCGATCGAAGGCGACCGGCCAGTTGCCCTCATCGACGATCTCCGGCTCAGGCAAATAGCCACGGATGGCCAGCTCCATCTGGATGGCGTGAACGCCCTCCTCCGGTCGGCCATAGTGGCGGGTGATCCAGCCGCCCTTGAAGCGATCGTCGACCACGTAGCCGAGGCCGCTTGCAGCGCATGGCGCCTCGACCGCAGCGCGCAACTCGAACGCGCAGGCCGCGCCCGAATTGGTGCCGATGTTGAACTGCGGCAGTTCACCGGGAAACAGCCGCGGGATGATCGAGCGGATCGAATGGCAGTCGTAGACAACGACCTTGGCGTGCGCCGCCTTCAGCCGCTCGATCTCCATCGTCAGCGCCCAATGGTAGGGGCCGAACCAAGCCTCGCGGCGGGCCGCGATCTCATCCGCATCGGGCTCCTCGCCCGGGCGGTAGAGTGGCTCGCCGTCGAAGCTTTCCACCGGACACAGCCCGGTCGTCGCCTGCCCTGGATAGAGCGATTGGCCGGACGGATCGCGGTTCAGGTCGATTACCGAGCGCGACACCGTGGTTCGGACGATGGTGGCGCCGAGGTCGCGGGCGAAGGCGTAGAGCTTGTCGACATGCCAGTCGGCATCGCGGCGGGCGAGCCAGGGCGAAACGAAACGGGTCTCGAAGCCTGCCGGCAGACCCACTCCGACATGCGGCATGGAGAGAATCAACGGTGCCTCGCCGCGCTCCACCACCACGAAATCGTCCGGCTTCGGGCTCATGCGGCAACCTCCGTCAGGCTCGGCAAGGCAAGCGGCCGCACCGCCGCCTCGATGGCGCCCGATGTGACGAGTTCGGCCACAACGGCGATGTCGGGGGAAAAGAAGCGATCGTCGGTCAAGGTCGGCACCTCGGCCCGGATCGCCGCTCTGACCCGTTCCAGCGCCGGCGAGGAGGAGAGCGGCTTGAGGAAGTCGCAGCCTTGCGCCGCGGCCAAGAGCTCGATCGCCAGCACATGCGCGACGTTCCTGGCCATCCGGTGCAGCCGATAGGCGCCATGCGCGGCCATGGAAACGTGGTCCTCCTGGTTGGCGGAGGTTGGGATCGAATCGACGCTGGCCGGGTGCGCCATCTGCTTGTTTTCGGAAACCAGCGCGGCAGCGGTGACCTGCGGGATCATGAAGCCGGAGTTGAGGCCGGGTTTTGGGGTCAGGAACGCCGGCAGGCGCGACAGCACGGGATCGACCAGGAGCGAGATGCGTCGTTCTGCGATGGAGCCGATCTCGCAGAGAGCCAGCGCCGTGATGTCGGCGGCGAAGGCAACCGGTTCGGCGTGGAAGTTGCCACCGGAAATCGCCTCATGTGTGCCGTTGGCTCCGGCGAAGATCAAGGGATTATCGGTGACGCCATTGGCTTCTGTTTCGAGCGTCGCGGCAACAGACTTGAGGATATCGAGCGCGGCGCCCATCACCTGCGGCTGACATCTGAGGCAATAGGGGTCCTGGATGCGGTCGTCGCCGGCGACATGGCTCGCCCGGATAGCCGAACCGTCCATCAGGTCCCTGAGCGCAGCGGCGGTGGCAATCTGGCCGGGATGGCGGCGAAGTTGATGGATGCGGCTGTCGAACGGTCCGTCCGAGCCCTTTGCCGCATCGGTGGTCAAGGCCCCGGCGATGAGCCCGACCCGCAGCAGCCGTTCGGCGGTGAAGAAGCCGGCAAGCGCGTTGGCGGTGGAGAACTGCGTGCCGTTCAACAGCGCCAGCCCCTCCTTGGGTCCAAGCACAGCCGGGGCAAGCCCCGCCTTTTCCAGCGCCGCCAGTGCCGGCATCCGCTCGCCGGCGTAAACCGCCTCGCCGACGCCGATCATCGCCGCCGTCATGTGCGACAAGGGAGCGAGATCGCCCGACGCCCCGACCGACCCCTGAACGGGGACGACCGGCACGACGTCGCGGGCAAGCATCGCTTCGAGCAGCCGCGCCGTCTCAAGCCGCACGCCCGACGCCCCCTGCCCGAGATTGGCGAGCTTCAAGGCCATCATCAGCCGGGTGATCGCGGCAGGAAGCGGTTCGCCGACGCCCGAGGCGTGCGAAATGACGAGATTGTGCTGCAGCCTGGCGAGGTCCGCATCGGCGATGCGAACGGAGGCCAATTTGCCGAAGCCGGTGTTGATGCCGTAGACCGGCTCGCCTTTTGCGACGATGGCCGCAACCGCCGCCGCGCCCGCTTCGATCGCCGGGATCGCCGACGCCGCCAGCTCGACCTCGGCCCCGGCAAGGATCCTGGCCCAGTCGACAAGCGCCGCGGCGCCCGGAGTCAATCTTACCTTGTCAGTCATTTACCGCCCCGGATTCGGCTGTGAAGAGGAGTGGCGCCCAGCGCCCAGACGAGTTCGGCAGGCGTTGCGACCGACCAGATGGCGAGATCGCAGCGCTTTCCCACCTCGAGCGTACCGATCTCGGCGAGGCGCCCGAGCGCTGCGGCAGCATGCCGGGTGACGCCGAGAAGGCATTCCTCGACGGTCAAGCGGAAGCAAGTCGCCGCCATGTTCATGGCGAGGGTGAGCGACGTCATCGGCGATGTGCCGGGATTGCAGTCGGTGGAAACGGCCATCGGAACGCCGTTCGCCCGGAACCGGGCGATCGGCGGCAGCCGGGTCTCGCGCAGGAAATAGAACGCTCCGGGCAGCAGCACCGCCACCGTTCCGGATTTGGCCATCGCCGCAGCGCCGGCCTCATTGGTCCATTCGAGGTGATCGGCGGAGAGCGCCGAAAAGCGCGCGGCCAGTTCGGCGCCACGAAGGTCGGAGAGTTGGTCGGCATGCAACTTCACCGGCAGCCCAAGCTTGCGCGCCGCCTCGAATACCCGCGCGACCTGATCGGGCGAGAAGGCGATCCCCTCGCAGAAGGCATCGACCGCATCGACGAGCCCTTCCGCAGCCAGAGCCGGCAGCATGGCGATGACCGCATCGATATGGGCGTCACGATCGCCCATCGCCTCCGGCGGCAGCGCGTGCGCGCCGAGAAACGTCGTCGACACCGCCACATCGCGGATTTCTCCGAGCCGGCGCGCGACCCGGAGCGAGGCGCGCTCGCTGGCGAAGTCGAGTCCGTAGCCGGACTTGATCTCCACTGTGGTGACCCCGTCGGCGAGGAGCCGGTCGAGACGTGGCAGCGTCGCGGCGACGAGATCATCCTCGCTCGCGCCCCTGGTCGCCCTGACCGTCGCGGCAATGCCGCCGCCGGCAGCCGCGATCTCCTGATAGGTGGCACCGCTCAGCCGTCGCTCGAACTCGTCCGCCCGATTGCCGGCAAACACCAGATGGGTATGGCAGTCGACGAGGCCCGGCGTGATCCAACGCCCGTCGCAATCGACGATGCGTCCCGCCTCGCCCGCCGGCAGTCCGGCCCGCGGCCCGACGTAG
>JARLIT010000375.1 GCA_031291575.1 Ancalomicrobiaceae bacterium | reverse complement strand
TTGAACGATCGCAAGCGGTTGCCGTTCCGGAGTCGCGCGGCAGCCGCCCCTCCCCACTCCCGTCGATCCTCGGCAACTACGACATCTGCATTTGTATATTCGTACAACTATCCGCCTATTTTCTGATCAATCTGGCCCATTCTTGAGCGCTTACTGGGCCTATATCCCGCCCATCAACGATATCAAGCCAATAGACGGCTAACGTCGGTCCGGACTATTTCATCGTGCCGGCACTGTCCGAGCCGTATCAGCACAAATACACGAAACCTTAACCCGACACGCTCAGATATACGATCCATCGATAGACACCGGCGCAATTCCCGGAGTTTGGACAATGGCATCTGATCGACGTTCCATGACCTGGATGACTCTTTCGATCCGGATGCGGATCTGGGCCTTGGCGCTCGTCGCCGTCATTGGCCTGCTAGCGCTCGGCGCCTCGGTCTTCCTCGGCAACCGCAGTCTCGAGCGGGCGATCCGCGATCGCGACGCCTATGCTGCCCTGTCCGGGGCGCTGCACGATGTCCGCGCCGACGTGCAGAAGGTGCGCTCCACCACGATCGAACTGGTGGCCGAGCACAACCAGCTTCTCGCCGACCGCTTCGGCCAGGAGATGACGAAAGCCCGCGACGACCTGAAGCGTCTGAGCAGCCTGCCGCTGGCCGACGGCCTAGCGAAGAATACCGGCGAGCTGTCGCGTCTCCTCGATGCCGCCGACGAGCAGTTCGCACCGATGAGGGCGGCCCTCGCCCGCATCGGCTTTACGCCCGCCGAAGGGCTCACCGCCAAACTGGCGGCCTCGGCCACTGCTCTGGAGAGCCCGATCCGCGCCGCCACGCTGAGCGAGGGCGGCGAGGCGGTATTCCGTCTCGCCTACGCTTTTGCGACGCTGAGGGCGGTTGAATGGCAGTTCGGTGCCACGCACGACCAGGAGACCATCGGCGGCATCGATCAGACGGCCGCCCGCGTTCAGCGGTCCATCGGCCAGGCCGGGCTCGAAGCCGACGTCACCGACAAGTTGAAGGCGGCGCTCGCTACTCATGTCGAGGAGATCCAGGCCTGGGTGCAGGCGAACGCCGAAATCACGGTCGACCGCGACCACATCATCGGCTCCTTCGACCTGACCGATCCGGTGTTCCAGGCGATCGGCGCCGACGCGGAGGCCGGCCTCAGGGCGGTCGACGATGCGCTCGCCGACGCACGCGCCACCATGCAGTCGGCGGCGATGATCACCATGGTGCTCACGCTCCTCACGTCAATCATCCTGTCGGTGCTGACTGCCCGGTCGATCCTGAAGCCACTCGCCCGACTGAAGGCGGCGATGGCGGCGGTCGCCGGCGGCGGCCACGACACCCGGATCTCCGACACCGAGCGCAACGACGAGATCGGCGACATGGCGCGCGCGCTCGAAGTGTTCCGAGACCGCGGCCACGAACGCGAACGGCTGATGCGTTCCCAGGTCGAGGAAGCGGAGGTGCGCAGCCGGCACTCCGAACACGTCGGCTCGGCGGCCCGGCATTTCGAGGCAACGGCCTCTTCGAACCTGCAGCGCATCCGTTCGAGTGCCGAGGCGCTCGGCCAGTCGGCTTCCGAACTCGACAAGACGGCGGCCACCGTCGGCAGCGGCACCGAACGGGCGCTCGCCGCAGTCGCCAACGCCGGTCGCGACATCGCCGCCGCCGGCAGCGCGACGGAAGAACTGGTGGCCTCCATCGCCGACATCACGGCACGGACGCTGTCGTCCAGTCAGGTGGCGCAGAAGGCGGTCGACCAGACGCGGCGCACCGCTGAAAAGCTCGGCGACTTCGCCGCCATGGCGCGCCGCATCGGCGACGTGGTCGGGCTCATCCGCGACATCGCCGGCCAGACCAATCTTCTCGCCCTCAACGCCACCATCGAGGCGGCGCGCGCCGGGGAAGCCGGCCGCGGCTTCGCCGTCGTCGCCAGTGAGGTGAAGGCGCTGGCCGGCCAGACGGCCAAAGCGACGGAGGAGATCGCCAGTCAGGTCGACGGCATCCAGTCCGTCTCCGAAGAGGCGGTCGGGGCCATCCACGAGGTCGACGCCACCATCAATCAGATGGCAGCAATCGCCCAGTCGATCGCCGAGGCGATGGCTGAGCAGAATTCCGCCGTGACCTCCATCGCCGAGGGCATGCACAGGGCATCGGTCGAATCGCAGAACGTCGCTGAGGCGATCAATGGCGCGGCGACGGCAGCGGCCTCGGCCTCGAGTGTCGCCACCGACGTCGAACGGATGGCGACGAACCTCAGCCAGCAGGGCGAGGTGTTCGGCCAGGAGATCGATACGTTCCTGGAATCGGTCGAAGCGGCGTAACGCCGCAAGTGATGTACGTCGCCGAGGTGCGGCGGCGCAGCCAACTCACCTCCACAGTGCCAGCACGATCGGCACCAGGATCGGCGTGACCACGGCCGAGAGCGCCATGGCAAGGCCGGAGAAGGCGCCGGCCACCGGATGCACGAGGAAGGCGCGGGCCGTGCCAATCCCGTGCGAGGCGAGCCCGACGGCAAAGCCGCGCGCCGCCCAATCCCGGATGCCCAGCCGGTTCATCAACGGCGTGACGATCATCGCTCCGAGAATGCCGGTGGTGACGACGACGGCAGCGGTCAGCGACGGCAGACCGCCGGTGCGCTCGCTCACCGCCATGGCGACGGGGGCGGTCACCGACTTCGGCGCCAGCGAGGCGATGACGTCGAACGGCGCGCCGAACAGCTTGGCAATGGCGATGGTCGAGCCGACGGCGACGACCGAACCGACCATCAGCGCCGCCAGCATCGGCACAAGGCTTCTGGTGACCAGCCCGCGGTTGCGCCACAGCGGCACGGCGAGTGCCACCGTCGCCGGCCCCAACAGGAAGTGCACGAACTGGGCGCCGTCGAAATAGGTCTTGTAGTCGATGGCGGTCAGCTTCAGGGCCACAGCGACGAAGGCGATGGCGAGAAGCACGGGATTGACGAGGGGATGGCGGCCGCTCAGGGCGGCGACGCGGGCAGCGGCAAGCCAGGCGATGAGCGTGGCCGTCAGCCACATCAGCGGGCTGGTCGACAGGTAGACCCAGAGCGCGAAGGGGTTCATGGGCGATCCTCCGCGTCGTTGTCGCCGGTGAGGCGCTTGACCAGCCGGAAGGTGCCGACGGTGGCGAGCAGCGCCAGCACCGTCGAGCCGAGGATCGAAGCGCCGATCGCGGCGCCATTGGCGGCGATCAGATCGAGATATTGCACCACTCCGACGCCGGCCGGCACGAACAGGAGGCCGAGATTGCCAAGGAGCGCATCGGCCACATGGGCGACCGGATTGCCGTGGGTCGCGATCGCATCCTTGCGAGCAAGGGCGCTGCGCAGGGCAATCGCCACGACGAGTAGCATCATGCCGACGACGGGGCCCGGCAACGGCAGGCCGAGGGAGCGCACGGTTATCTCGCCGATGAGCTGGCAGACCAGGAGCGCTGTAATCCCTATGATCATGTATCCTCCGGAGGATGATGCGAAAGCGCCGTCATAGCGCCGATCATTCAGACGGCGAAAGCGGACCGATCAACTCGGCCCGCCCACTGCGCAATCCTGATGTCCGGCAAATGACGAGCAACTCCCGCGCCAACCGACCGGGGACTGGCGGGCCGCCAGCGTTGCGCAAAGGCCGTCCGCTGCCGTCACCGTGTCGCCGTCGACCTGAGCGTGAGTGCCGACAGCGCCACCGTGGCGGCACAGACGATCAACAGCGCAATGGCGGTTCTCAGGCCGAAGTCCTGGGCGAGGAAGCCGATGACCACCGGCCCGATGAGGAAGCCAGCGTAGCCTGCGGTCGCCGTCGTGGCCAGGCCGGCGGCGGGCGACGAGCCGTAATTCGACGAAGTGCTGAACACCACCGGAACCACATTCGACAGGCCGATGCCGACGAGGGCAAAGCCGATCGAGGCAGCGAGCAGCGTCGGTTCGGCCACGGCCAGTGCGAGCCCCGTCGCCGCCAGCGCACCGCCGAGACCGACGACGCGGGCGCGGCCCAATTTGCGCACACAGGCATCGCCGACCAGCCGGCCGATGAGCATGGTGAGCGAGAAGGCGGCAAAGCCGCTCGCCGCGGCGCTCGCCGAGACACCGGCGACGTTCATCAGGTAGACTGCGGTCCAGTCCGCCATCGCACCTTCGCACATGAAGCAGAGGAAGGCGGCGACGCAGAGCGCCACCAACACGATGCCGATCCGCCGCGGGCTCCCGGCATGGGCGTCGGTGTGGGCTCCGGCCTCGCGCAGGGACCGCCACGCCGCAGCGGCGAGAGCGGCAATCACCAGCGCTCCGCCGGCGAGCATGACCGTCGGGCCGGCGAAGGTCAGAGCGGCGCCGAGCCCAGCGCCGAGAAGGCCACCACCGGAGAAACCAGCGTGGAAGGACGACATGATCGCCGCGCCCCAGCGCCGTTCCAATTCGCTCGCATAGACATTCATCGCCACGTCGACGAGGCCGGTGGCAGCCCCGACGATGAAAGTCATTGCGGTGAAGGAGACGAGATCGGCGGCCAGCGCGGGCAGGATGAGCGCCAGGGCGAAGGCGATCGCCGACAGCCGCGTTGCCGCCGCCGTGCCGAGGAGGCGGGCGAGATAGGCCGCCACCTGCATGGAGGCGACCGATCCAGCGGCAAACCCGAACAGGCCGATGCCCAACTCGCCGTCAGAGAGCTGCAGTCCGGCCTTGAGCAGGGGGATCGACGCAGCCCAAACGCCGATGCCGATGCCGCAGCCGACGAAAATGGCACTTAGGGCAAGCCGTTCGACCCAGGTTTTCGGATCGGCGCCGGTGGCGACGGCGGTCATGCGGAGATCTCCTTCATGGTCCGGGCACAATCCGGGCGCGGTGGATATCGGTGCCCGCTGCGCTGATGCGCTCCAGTTCTGCGTCGGGCGCGTCGGCCTCGACGACGAGATGCGTCAGTCTGTCGATCGGCAGCACGAAGAACGGCGCCGTCGTCGCCAACTTTTCCGTCGTCATGGCGATGACGACCGCGCGGGCCCGCTCGGCGACGGCACGCTTCAGCTCGGCCTCCTCCGGACAGAACGTCGCGACGCCATCCTCGGCATCGACGGCGCAGGCACCGAGACAGGCAAGATCGACGCGCATGTCGGCCAAATCGCGCAGTGCCCGCGCGCCGATCGCCGAACCGGTGCGAGGATCGACGCGCCCGCCGATCAGCATCAGTTCGATGCCGGCTCGTCCGGTCAGTTCGGCGGCGATCGAGGGGGCATTGGTGACGACCGTGATGCCGAGACCAGCTGGCAGCGCACGGGCGACGGCAAGGTTGGTCGAGCCGGCGTCGATGAAGACGACCTGACCCGCTTCCACCAGTTGCGCCGTGGCGAGCCCGAGCGCGGCCTTGCGTTCCGGCGCTTCGGCCGAGCGTTCGGCGAGCGTGCCGGAGGCTGGCGACAGGGGCAGCGCTCCGCCATAGACGCGGCGAACGAGGCCGGCGGCGGCCAGATCGCGCAGGTCGCGGCGGATCGTGTCCTCCGACGTCTCGAATTCAGCAGCGAGATCGGCCGCGATGACGCGCCCCTTCCGCTCGATGCGATCAAGAATGATCTTCTGCCGTTCGCCGGGAAGAAGGGGGGCACTGGTCATCGACACTTCCGACTGGATCTGCACTATTCAACCTAATTATGCACGTTTATGCACGATTTGTCAAGCTTCGATCCGTCCGGCGCGCCCGTCGCACGCGCTCCGACTTCCGCCTTGCCATCGGCCACGTTCCTGGCGTTACATCGAACCGGAACTCTGTCCGGGGAGGATCCGATGGCGGGCTTGAGCTTCATCCTCAGCGACGACCGCAAATGGGTCACCATCTCGTTTCCGACCGATCCGCCGGTGCATTTGAAGATCGACGCGGAGGAAGTGGTGATGATGATCGAACGGCTCGGCTACTATCGCGCCCAGATGCCGGACGCCCAGCCGGGAGAATGGCCGGCGACGACATTGCGCGGTGCGTGCGTCGATCCGCGCTGGATCACTGGGCGCGACAGCGTCAGCGGCGACACGCTGATGCAGCTGCGCGATGCACGCTTCGGTTGGCTTGCCTTTGTCCTGCCGCCGAAGGAAGCGATGGCGCTCGGCGAGGCGCTCGGGGCCAACGGCGCGCCGCTCGGCTCCGGTGATGCCGGCAGACGGCCGAACTGAGGCCAGCCCGCCGCGCTCCCGCATCGGCCTCGCCACGTCGGCCACTCGGACGGCGTCGGGCACCTATTGCAAGAATCGGGTTTCCCTTTCGTCTGTCCCACTCTAGCTTTGGGAAAAGACGAGGCTGTTGGCGCGACGGCAGTGCCGGGCGCGGGCCGAATTGTCATTTCAACCCATCGAAAGGCGCATCCAACTCATGATCAGCGAGCCCCGCGAAATCCTCTCTGAGTTGGTCGCCTTCGACACCACCAGCCGCAATTCCAACCTTCACCTCATCGAATGGGTCGAGGCCTTCCTCGCCCGCTCCGGCGTTGCCTCGACCCGCGTCACCTCGCCGGACGGCGGCAAGGCCAATCTCTGGGCGACCATCGGACCGAAGGACGTGCCGGGCTATGTCCTCTCGGGCCATACGGATACGGTGCCGGTCGACGAACAGGTCTGGGCCTCCGATCCCTTCACCCTGAGCGAGCGCGACGGCCGCCTCTACGGTCGCGGCGCCGCCGACATGAAGGGGTTTCTTGCCTGCGTCTTGTCGCGGGTGCCGGCAATGGCGGCGGCCAACCTCGTCCGGCCGCTGCACATCGCCTTTTCCTACGACGAGGAGATCGGCCTCATCGGCGCCCGCCATCTGATGCCGGAGATCGGCCGCCTCGCCCCGACGCCGCCGATCGCCTGTTTCGTCGGCGAGCCGACCAACATGCAGGTCGTCGTCGCGCACAAGGGCCGCTACGTCTATCGCGGCTCGGTGACGGGCAAGCCCTGTCATTCATCGCGCGCGCCAGACGGCGTCAACGCCATCGACTATGCCGCCGAACTGATCCTGAAGATCCGCGATATCGGCCGCCGCCTCGTCGCCGAAGGGGGAACCGACGATCTCTACGACGTGCCGTTCTCGACCGCCCATACCGGTCTCATCTCTGGCGGCACGGCGGTCAACATCGTGCCGGAACATTGCTCTTTCGACTTCGAGTTCCGGCCGCTGCCGGGCGTCGACCACGAACCCTGGCTGGCCGAAGTCGTGGCTCTTGCCCGCGACGAACTGGAGCCGCGCATGCAGGCGATCGACCTGGATGCCGGCATCGAGTTCGTGCTCGACAACGGCGTGCCTGGCTTCGACACGGCGATCGATTCCGAGGCGGTCACGCTCGCCAAGCGGCTAGCCGGACGCAACGACCACGCCAAGGTCGCCTATGGCACCGAGGCCGGCCTGTTCGTCTGGGAGGCGGGAATCCCATCGGTGGTGATCGGTCCGGGCTCGATCGCGCAGGCCCATGCCGAAGACGAATTCATCGAGATCGCCGAACTGTCGAAGTGCGTCGGCTTCCTCGATCGGCTAATCGCTCACTGTTCCGCTTGACATGGGCTGAGCCACAATCCGACGCGAATTCCGCCGGGGTCCGTTGCGATCCCTCCGCAACATGAAAATTCGACGAATCGAGCCTTTGCAGCGACGGCGAATCACGGATACTTGCCTTTAGGCGTTCTGCGTGGCGACGGTACCCGGCATGCGTGCCAAGACGCGGCCCATGCCGGGGCAGCGGCGCAGTTGCGCTTCGGAAAATGCCGTATACGTTAGTTTGCCACGGCGAGTGTCGGCGCGTTCCAGCCCGGGCTGCCGGCATTGGTGCGCGAACCAGATTCAAGTTGCGAGGTCGAACGGAATGGCGGTCGACCAGGTTTCATCGCGGACAGTCCAGACCGTAAGCGCTGCCGGCGCGTTCAGCGATGCGGGCCTGCGCGAAGGGCTGACGTTCGATGCGCGCGTGCTCGCCGTCAATGCTGACAACACGTTGCGTCTTGCCACCCGCTACGGCACGATCGACCTCTCAGCCGATGCGCTCCTCGGCGACGGCGGCCAGGCCCTGGCGCAGACGGTGGCAGCAGACGATCTCGCCACCCTCATCGGGACGACGCTGAAACTCGCGGTCGGGGCAAAGGACGACACCAGCGGCCGCATGGCGCTGAAGGTCGTCGGCCTCGAGACGCCGGCGCTGACCGGAAACCTCGCCAATCCGCTGCAGACGACCGATGCCGAACGCGCGCTCGATCCGGCACCGATCATCGCCGGTGAGGTCGCCAACGCGGCGGCGCGCCAGGATGGGCTTGCGCCGGTCTATTCGCTGATGTCGCAATTGTCGGGAGCCGGTGCCACGCTTCCGGCCAGCGTGACGACGGCAATGGCGCAGATCGGCGCCCTGGCGATGCCGGGCGAGACTAGCGTCGCGCCCGAGACGGTGAAGTCGGCGCTGACCTCCTCCGGCCTGTTCTTCGAAGCACGGCTCGCCAGTGGCACCACGCCGGCCTCCGGCTCCCTGGCGGCGGGCGATCTGAAGGCCGCGCTGTTCGGTCTGAAGGCCGCGCTCGACCAGTGGATCGGCTTGCAGCCGGCGGGCCCGTCCGCCCCACAGTCAGTTGAACCAGCGGCCCCGGCCACCATGACAGCAGCGGCATCGGCAGCGCAGCCGACCGCCCGTCCGCTCGCCGCGACGCTCGATACCGAAGCGCTGATGACCGTATTGCGCCCTCCGCCCGGCAGCCTTGCAGCACAGCCTCCGATAGCCGCGGCGACAGGCGCCGGCGGACAGACGGTCATGCCCGGCTCGGCATCGGCCTCCGGCATCCTGGCGACGCGGCCGGATCTTGCCGCCATGGCGGCGCTCGGCGAATGGTTGCAGACAACGGCGCCGGATGGCCAGCGCAACGCGGCGCGGACTGGCAAAGGCGTCTCGCAAGCATCGTCGGCGCGCGATGCCGACGCGCCTGACGCCAAGAGCATACAGCGGCCGCCGCCACCCAAACGCGGCCTGCCGCTCAAAGGTCAGGCCGCCATCGCGACGACGCCCGGTGACGGCGGGACGAGCCTCGACGTTGCCAAGACCCTGTCGCGCAAAACCGGCGACGCCATCGCCCGGCTGACGCTCGGCCAATATGCGTCGCTGCCGGAGGCGGAAACCGCGGAAGCGCGCGCATCGCGGTCGCATGAGGCCGGCAGTTCCTGGCTGTTCGAGGTGCCGATCGCGCTGAAATCCGGCGTCAGCGTGGCGCAGTTCGAGATCGATCGTGATGCTCAGGACAAGACCGCGGCCGCATCGGAAGGGCCGAACTGGCGGGTGAAATTCGCCGTCGACGTGGCGCCGCTCGGCCCGGTGTACGGGCGGGTGGTGCTCGGCGGCAGCCACCTCGCGGTCGCCATCTGGGCTGAAAAACCAGCCTCGGCGTTCGCCCTGTCGCGCGAGACCGGCCAATTGCGCCAGGCGCTCGAGGAGGCAGGGCTGAGCGTCGACGAGATCCGTTTCGTCGCCGGCCCACCGCCGTCCGGACCGCCGGCGCGTGCCGGAGGCTTCATCGATCGCAACGCCTGACGCCAGCAACACCCAACCGCCGAGGCGCCCCGTGCCCGACACACCCTCCCCCGACCAGACACCCAAACAACGGCTTGCGCTGGCGGTCAGGTACGATGGCACCAGCGCGCCGAAGGTCGTGGCCAAAGGCAAGGGGGCGCTTGCGGAGAAGATCATCTCCACGGCCAAGGAGAACGGTGTGCTCGTGGAGGAGAACCCGTACCTCGCCGAGGCGCTGTCGCACGTCGAACTCGACGCCGAGATCCCGATCGAACTCTATCGTGCCGTCGCCGAGATCATCTCCTACGTGCTGAAGACGCGCTCGCGCATGGAAAAAGCCGGATAGCGACCGGCTGCCGGCCTCAATGCAGATCGCGCCCGGCGGCCGGCGGGTCGCGCGCCTCCAGCGCCGCCACTGCAGCGCGTCGGCGACGGCGGGCCGAGGAGGCGGCAACGTTGATCGCTTCGACGAGCGAGGCAAACGCCATGGCCGAATAGATGTATTCGCGCGGGATGTGGAAGCCGAGGCCGTCGGCGACGAGCGCCACGCCGATGAGGAGGAGGAAGGCGAGCGCCAGCACCTTCGTCGTCGGATGGCGGGAGATGAAACCGGCCACAGGGCCCGAGGCGACATACATCACCGCGACGGCGAGGATCACGGCGGCGATCATCACCGGCACCTGACGCACGAGGCCGACCGCAGTGATGATCGAATCGATGGAAAACACCAAGTCGATCAGCACGATCTGGCCGACGACGCGGCCGAAATGGACGAGCGCTCCGCCAATCGGTTCCGGCGCGGCATGATCCTCGACTTCCTCGTGCAGATGGACGACCGCCTTGTAGATGAGGAAGGCGCCACCGGCCAGCAGGATCATGTCCTTCCACGACAGGGCGACGCCGAACAGCGCCACGACCTTGGCGTCGAGCGCGATGATCGCCGCAATGGCGGTCAACAGCAGAATGCGGAACAGCAACGCCAAGCCGAGGCCGAGCCGGCGGGCGCGCGCGGCAACCTTCTCCGGCAGCGATGATGTCGCCACCGACAGGAATACGACGTTGTCGATGCCGAGCACGATTTCAAGCGCGGTCAGGGTGAGGAGGCTCGCCCAGACGTCCGGATCCATCAGCCAATTGAACAAATCGGTCCCTCGCCTTCACCGCCGCGTGATCACCCTAGATAGGCGGACAAGCCGGCCGCGAAAAGCCCCCTTCGGGCTTGCCCGAGTTCAGCGGGCGAGGAAGAGGTGCAACAGCCGCGCGCCGGTCGGCGAAAAGCCGATGAGCGCCACACCGGCGACGATGAGGGCGAGCCCGATGATACGGCTCGGCCAGGGGCCGGACGCCAGCTTTTCCAGCGCCATGACGGCACCGAGCACGGCGATCCACAGGATGTTCATGACGCCGGCGGCGAACATGACGAGCATCAGCGCCCAGCAGCAGCCGAGGCAATT
>JARLIT010000085.1 GCA_031291575.1 Ancalomicrobiaceae bacterium | reverse complement strand
CGCCGGGATGGAGGCCCGAATCGTCGAACTCTCCTGGTACGGCGAGGGACAGGTCACCGTGCCGCTTGGCGGTCGCTTCCACAGCCGGCGGCTGTCGCTGATCGCCTCGCAGGTCGGGCGCGTGTCGGCCTCGCGCCGGCCGCGCTGGGATCCTGCCCGCAGGCTCGGCAAGGCGCTCCAACTCGTCGACGATCCTCGCTTCGATCAGCTGATCACCCACACGATCCCATTTGCCGAGGTGCCCGCACGGCTGCCGGGTCTGCTGACCGACCCGGCTGCGCTCGGCATCGTCATCGCCTACCCCTGAGCCCGCAATCGCCGGCAAGGCCGGCCAACCGCAGGAGACGCCATGTATTCCGTCGAGGTGCGCGACCGGATCATGATCGCCCATTCGCTTCCCGATGCGTTCTTCGGTCCGGCGGCCGGGCTGCACGGGGCCACTTTCATCGTCGATGTCGCCTTCTTCCGCGACAAGCTCAACGACAAGAACGTCGTCGTCGATATCGGCGCGGCGCTGCAGCTGCTCGCCGAGGTGCTGCAGCCGCTGGCCTATTCAAACCTCGACGACAATCCGGGGTTCGAGGGGGAGCTGACCACGACCGAGTTCCTCTGCCGCTATATTTTCGACTGTCTGGCCCAGGCGATCTCGGCGAATGCGCTCGGCGAGGACGGCAAGGCGCTGTCGAAGCTCAAGGTGACGCTCGCCGAGACCGACCTGGCGCGGGCGAGTTACGAAGGGCCGCTCAGGTGAGGCACTTCGCCTTCGCCATCCCCGGCGACCTCGATCGCCTGACCGGCGGCTACGGCTACGACCGTCGCGTCATCGCCGAATGCCGCGCCGTCGGGATTGACGTCGAGCATCTGGCGCTGGCGGGTGATTTCCCGGCACCGTCGGCAACGAGTCTCGATGCAGCTGCGGCGGCCTTTGCCCGGGTCGCGCCCGAGGTGCCGATCCTGGTCGACGGGCTCGCCTTCGCCGTGTTGCCGGAAACTCTCATCTCGCGGGCCCGTCGCCGCTTCGTCGCACTGGTGCATCACCCCCTGGCGCTCGAAACCGGCCTCGCGGCAGAGATGGCCGCACGGCTCGAGCTGAGCGAACGGGCAGCGCTCGGCCAGGCCGACGCCGTCGTCGCGACGAGCACAACCACGGCACGCTCGCTGGTCGCAGACTATGGCGTCGATCCGATCCGCCTCAGTGTTGCCGAGCCCGGCATTGATCCGGTTTCCCGCGCAGTCGGCTCGGCCCGCGATCCGCAGATCCTGGCCGTCGGCTCGGTCGTGCCGCGCAAAGCCTATCCGGTGCTGGTCGAGGCGCTGGCGGCGATCGCCGACCTGCCGTGGAAGTGTCGCATCGTCGGGGCGACCGACGCCGACACTGCCGAGCCCGCGCGGGTCCGGGGGAGAATCGCGGCGCATGGCCTCGCATCTCGCGTCGACTTGGTGGGAACGCTCGCCGGCGCACGGCTGGAAGCGGCGTTTGCCAGCGCCGATCTCTTCGTCCATCCAGCCTATCACGAGGGCTATGGCATGGCATTGGCGGAAGCCCTGGCACACGGGGTGCCGATCGTGGCCTCCAATGCCGGCGCCATTCCGGAAACCGTGCCGTCGGCGGCCGGTCTCCTAGTGCCGCCCGGCGAGGCGGACGCGCTTGCTGCGGCGTTGAGAGCGGTCCTGACCGATTCCGTCAGGCGTCGGGCGATGGCCGATGCCGCCTGGGCCGCCGCCAAGACGCTGCCACGCTGGAGCGCTACCGCCCGGACGATCGTTGCGGCGCTTCAGTTGGCGCTCAGGTCGCAATCGTAGAGCACGTTGCCGTCGCCGAGGATGTGGAGGCCGACCCGTGGCCGCCGGGCTTCGTTCAGCAGGTCGATGGGGTGCAGGTCCAATCCTGCCGGTCCGGAACCGAGGATCACCGGCGCGACGGTGATGTGCAGCCGGTGCAGGGCCCCGGCATCGAGGAACTGTGACACCGTCCTGGCGCCGCCCTCGACCAGGAGCTTCTTCCAGCCGAGCAATCCGAGCGTCTCGATGATCATGGCGGGCGGGAAGCGGCCGTCGCCGTCGGGTGAGGGGATGCGGATGACGTCCGTCGGCCAGCCGTCGCCACAGTCGGAGAACACGATGCGCGCGACGTCGCCACTCGTCAGCCAGTGGGCCTGCCGCGAGGATCGGCCGTTCGGATCGATCAGCACCCTCGCCGGGCTGCGGCCGGCGATCCGTCGGGTGGTCAGGCGCGGATTATCCGCGACGACGGTACCGGCGCCGACGATGACCGCGTCGACCAGGGCGCGGATGCGGTGCAGGTGATCGAGCGCGGCGTCGCCGGAAATGCCGCGGGACGCGCCGCTCGGCGTGGCAATCCGGCCGTCGAGCGATTGGCCGAGCTGACCGACCACCAGGGAGCGAGACCTGTCGGCGAGGATGAACGGCAGGTAGGCGGCGGTCAGCCGATGATGCGCCACCTGAGGCAGGTGGAGCGCCGCTGCGCCTTTGTCGTTTATGAGCGTCCAAATCTGATGGAATGAAGCGTCGGACGCATCCGCATAGGACGGGTGGTCCGGCAGGGCGTGAGCACTGTCTCTCATCCGCAATCCGTTGGCCGTGAAAATGGGTCGATACGCCGGGCGCGTCGACGTCGGCGACCGTAGCGGGGTTGCCCGGAGCGAGGCAATGGTCAGTCGGTCACAATTGCGTTGAACTGCATATTCCGCCCGCTGGGCCGCGCCTACTCCGGCACGATCACGTCGGCCCATTCGGGATGTCGACGGCTCTGAACCTTCACGTAGGGGCACTGCGGCACGATGCGAAACCCGTCCGTGCGGGCATCGGCAACCAGCCGCTCGACGAGAGCGAGCGCGACGCCCGACCCGCGCATGCTGTCCGGGGCGAAGGTGCGGATGGCGACGACGAGCGCCGGTTCCGGGCGGGTGTAGACGAGTTCGGCTGCATCGGGGTTGCCGGCGACGTGGCCGATGTAGCGGCCACCGGCGGGCGTGTCTTCGCGGGCAATGGAGATGTCGCTCATCGGGCGATCCTTTCGATCGGGGCGGGTCAAGGCAGTCCGGCGCGGCGGTCCCAAGGTGAGGCTCCTTCGCGCCAGCCCGGGTACCGGCCGCGCGAGGGGGCGGTACGGGGGAATTGGCGCGCGCCCACAGGAGGGCAATGGGCGCGCGCCATCGGCCGGTTCCACGGAAGGATCAGGGGCCCATGTCGAACAGCAGCACTTCGGTCTCGCCGACGCCAGTCAGCGTCAGAATGCCGGAGGCGGCGATGGCGACACCGTCACCTTCGCCGAGTTCGGTGTCGTTGAGCCGCACCGACCCTTTGGCGACCTGCACCCAGGCGCCGCGACCGCCAGCGATCTCGTGGGCGACGCTCGCCCCGTCGGCGAGAAGCGCGGCGTAGAGGTCGACGTCCTGATGGATCGTCACCGAACCGTCGCGGCCGTCGTGCGAACCGATCAGTTTCAGTTGGTTGCGCTTGTCGGTATCCGAGAAGGTCTTTTGTTCGTAGCCGGGCTTCATCCCGTCCTTTTCCGGCAGGATCCAGATTTGTAGGAAGTGGACAGGATCCGACTTCGAGGCGTTGAATTCGGAGTGGCGGACGCCGGTGCCGGCGCTCATCCGTTGCACATCGCCGGGATGGATGACGGAGCCGGTGCCGAGGCTGTCCTTGTGCTCCAGTCCGCCCTCGAGAACGTAGGAGATGATCTCCATGTCGCGGTGCGGATGGGTCGGGAAGCCGCCGCCGGGGGCGACGCGGTCGTCGTTGATGACGCGTAAGGGGCCGAAGCCAATGTGGTTGGGGTCGTAATAGTGGCCGAAGGAGAAGGTGTGGCGGCTGTCGAGCCAGCCGAAGTCGGCGCGACCGCGGTCTTCGGATTTGCGGATGGCGAGTGTCATGGCGTGTCTCCCGTCTGGGAAAGAGTGGATCGGACTGTGTGGGTGAAAGCTAGTGATGGACGGGGATCAGGGCAATCACCTAATATCCACTCAGTCTGCATCCGAAACGGCGACAATCGTCCATGGACAAGCTCGACGCGATGAATGCCTTCGTCAAAGTCGTCTCCCTCGGCTCCTACGCCGAAGCCGGGCGCGCGCTCGGGATCACGCGCTCAGCCGTCTCCAAGGCGGTGATGGAATTGGAACAGCTCCTCGGCGCCCGCCTCCTCGACCGGACGACGCGGCGGGTCAGTGCCACGGAAGCCGGGCTCGCCTATTACGAAGCCTCGGCCGATATCGTCGCGCGCGTCGAGGAAACCGAGATGCAGGTCGCCCGGCTGCACGACGAGCCGCGCGGGGTCTTGAAGATCAACGCGCCGGTCTCCTTCGGCGTTCTCTGTCTCGGGCCGGCGATCGCCGCGTTCATGGAGGCCTATCCGGCGCTGAAGATCGAACTGACGCTGAACGACCGCTTCGTCGATCCGATCGAGGAAGGCGTCGACGTGACGATCCGTATCGGCGTATTGCCGGATTCGAGCCTGATCGCGCGGCGCTTGGCCCCGGCACGGCGGGTGCTGGTCGCGGCGCCGGCCTATCTCGAACGGTTTGGCATGCCGTCAACGCCGGAGGACCTTGGCGACCACCGCTGCCTCGCTTATGGCCACACGACCGCGCTGCAGCGTTGGAGTTTGAGCCGCGACGGCGAAGCGATCCAGGTGCCGATCCATGCCGTCCTGTGTTCGAACAACGGCGACATCCTGAAAGCGGCGGCGCTGCTGGGACAGGGTATCACGCTCCTGCCGACGTTCCTTGTCGGATCGGAAATTGCGGCCGGGCGGCTCGTGCCGGTGCTGGGCGATCATCCGCCAAGCGAACTCGGGATCTTCGCGCTCTATGCGCCGAACCGCTATCTCGCCGCCAAGTCGCGGCTCCTCATCGACTTCCTCGCCGGCCGGTTCGGCGACCGGCCGGCATGGGACGCATTTTGAACCGAAGCGGCCACCGTATTCGGCGGCCGCTTCGGTTCACAGTTTGTGCCCCTATTCGGCGGCGCAGGATGCCTCCTCGGTCTCGGCGGCGAGCGCGACAACCGGCACGACGGCTGGCGCCTCGGCCGGTCGGCGGCTGCCCTGCCACAGTTCGGCGACGATCGAGGCGAGCGTCAGCAGGACGAGCACCACGCCATAGCCGGTCGAGGTAGCGACAAGGCCGAAGCGCGGGGCGATAAGGCCGGCGATAACGGCCGGAAGTGCAAACGATGTGTAGCTGGCGACGAAGTAGGCGGCGAGCAGGCGGGCGCGCTCGTCGGGTCCGGCGAGCGGCAGAAGGGTGCGCAAGTTGCCGGCATAGGCGGCGCCGAAGCCGACGCCGGCGACCACGGTGCCAATGAACATTCCGGCGGCCGACTGCGCCTGCACCGAGGCGAAAGTCACCGCGACGCCGAGGCCGAGACCGCCAGCGCCGAGCCGCACCAGCCGGTCGGCGGCGACCTGACGCAGTGCCACGACGACGATCGTACCGGTCAGCATCAGGGCGGTGACGACGGCAGCGCCGATCAGCACGGAGCGCGTGCCGGTGGCGGCGGCGACCAGCGACGGCATCAGTGACAGATAGAAGCCGCCAAGTGCCCAGCTCGCCACGTTGAGCGGAGTCAGCCGGAGCATGGCGGCACGCGCTGCGGTCGGCACGCTCAGGCGGGGTACCAGCACCGACCAGGCGCCGGGCCGGCGGGCCGTTGTCTCCGGCACCACGGCGAGGAGCGCGATTTCGGCGAGGCTGGCAGCGAGCAGCACGGCGTAGACGAGCTGGCGCGGCATCGGCGCATAACTCACCAGGAGGCCGGCGATCAGCGCGCCGAGCGTCAACCCGGCAAAGGCGGTGACGCCATTCAGCGTCGGTGCGTTCTTCGGGTCGGTGTCGGCGATGGTGGCGCCGAGCGTCGTCAAGGCGATGCCGGTGCCGAAACCCTGCACGAACCGGGCGGCAATCAGCGACACGACGCCGGTGGCGGAGATGAAGCCGAGAAGCGCGGCGGCGTTGAGGAGAAGTGCTGCCAGGATCATCGGCCGGCGCCCGACATGGTCGGACAGGCGGCCGAGGGTGAGGAAGGAGGCGACGATCGATACCGCGTAAGTGGCGAAGATCAGAGTGATCTCAAACGCCGTGAGACCGAATGCTTCCTGATACAGGCGGTAGAGCGGCGTCGGGGCGGCGGCTGTTGCGGCGAAGGTGATGGCTGCCGCTGCGGCATAGGCCGTGGTCGCCGGAAGCGACAGGCGCGGCCTCGCAATCGTGAACGGAGCAAGCATGGACATTGGACCCTCCAAACGCTAACTATTCGCGTTAGAGGGACATAGCGCTCGGATTG
Organism: Ancalomicrobiaceae bacterium; assembly: GCA_031291575.1. Classification (GTDB taxonomy): domain Bacteria; phylum Pseudomonadota; class Alphaproteobacteria; order Rhizobiales; family Ancalomicrobiaceae; genus CAIYYN01. Next base: position 1,757 of record JARLIT010000085.1, on the reverse strand, counting down.
CCTAAGTGCAAATTATTTGCGTTAGCGTTTTCGTGATCGGCAGTCCCGAACGGCGAGGAGGCCGGAATGGCCCGTGAAATGATCCGTCATGGCGGGCGGTCTGCCCGCATCCAGAATGAGGTCCACGCCGCAACGCGCGCCTTGCTGGAGGTGACCGATCGCAGCGAATTGACCGTGCCGATGATCGCGGAGCGTGCCGGCGTGCCGCCATCGACGATTTATCGGCGCTGGGGCGATCTCTCCCAACTGCTCGCCGACGTCGCGGTCGAGCGGCTCAGACCGATCGCCGATCCGGACGACACCGGCGCCACGATGGGCGATCTCGAGGCGTTCGTCGTGCAATATGCCGAGGAAATGTCGTCGGCGGTCGGCCGGCGGCTGTTGCGCGACGTGCTCGCCGACGCCGAGAACGAAACCTCGGCGACGAAATGTTGCCGGTTCACCTATGATCATCTCGAAGTCATCGCCGGGCGGGCCGTCGCCCGCGGCGAACCCGGGATCGATATCGGGCTGGTGATCGACCGGGTGATCGCACCGATCGTCTACCACATCCTGTTCCGCGACCGCGACGTCGAGCCGGACTATTGCCGGCAACTGCTGGCGACCGTCGAGGTCGGCGGGCTGCGCACCGCAGCGTGAGCGGGCACTGATCGCTCGGAAACGGATCGTCCTTCGAGGCTCGGCTATCGCCTCGCGCCTCAGGATGAAGGGCGCCAGCCAGGATCGAATGTCCTGCCTGGGATATGGCACGAGTCCGCCCGACCGCGCCAGACAAAGCAGTTGTCATTGCGAGCGAAGCGAAGCAATCCAGAAGAGCGGGAGCGACAAATGCTCGTTTGACCGGATTGCTTCGCTTCGCACGCAATGGCGATCATTATCGCGATCAACATCGCCATTTGAGCGCGTCATATCAATGGCCACGATCGTCGACTGATCTCGCCATAACTGATGTCATCCCGGCGAAAGCCGGGATCCACGCGCCTATCTGCAAGCAAAGCTGGTGCGGTAACGGCTGGTCTTGCTTCGCCGGCCTGCCCGCCGCGCCGGCATTGGATCCCGGCTTTCGCCGGGATGACACCCCACTGGACGGACGGGTCGCGCGGAAGGGCCTCGGTATCAAATCAGTTCGCCGCGACCTTCTGCGGCAAGGGCTGCACTGGCAGGCCCGGCCCGATTTTCTGCAGGTTTCCGGCGATGACCTGATCGGTTTCCTTGAGGCCGGCGACAATGGCGACGAAGGTGCCGTCGGTGCGACCGATGGTCACCGGACGCATTTCCACCCGGCTGCCTTCGCCGACGACATAGACGTATTTGCCCAGCTGGCTCGAGCCGAGCGCCACTTGCGGCACCATCAGCACATCCGGCTCGACGCCGATCGCCAGCCGAAGCCGGACGTATTGGCCGGGGATGAGCCCTGCCGTGGCGTTCGGGATGGTCGCCCGGGCCACGATGGTGCCGGTCGACTTGTCGACGCCGTTGTCGATGAAGCTGAGCGTCCCCTTGCGCGGTTCGCCATTGGTGCCGGGTACGGTGGCCTCGGCCGCGATGTCGCCGTTGGCGCGGGCGGCCAGGATCTTGCCGAGCTCCGTCTCGCTCGGATTGAAGGTGACATAGACCGGGTCGAGCTTGACCAGCGTGTTGAGCGCGGTGCCAGTCGATCCGACCAGCGTGCCGATCGAGGCGATCGAGCGACCGAGCCGGCCGGAAAACGGAGCGCGGATCTCGGTATTGGCCCGGTTGAGCTCGGCCGTGCGGAT
>JARLIT010000084.1 GCA_031291575.1 Ancalomicrobiaceae bacterium | reverse complement strand
GACGCACATGGCATGGGGCTCGAACTCTGCACCAATCCGAAGGTGCGCAAGCTCACCTTCACCGGCTCGACCGAGGTCGGCCGCATTCTGATGCGGCAATGCGCCCACGACATCAAGAAACTGTCGCTGGAACTCGGCGGCAATGCCCCCTTCCTCGTCTTCGACGACGCTGACATCGACAAGGCTGTCGACGGCGCTCTCATCGCCAAATACCGCAATTCCGGCCAGACCTGCGTTTGCGCCAATCGAATCTATGTACAGCGCGGCATCGTCGAAGCCTTCTCCGAGCGCCTCGCCGCAGCAACCGCAGCCCTGACCGTCGGAGACGGCGCCACGGCAGGCGTCTCCATCGGCCCGCTCATCGACGCCGAAGGCCTCGCCAAGGTCGAGGATCACGTCACCGACGCGCTTGCCAAGGGCGCTAAAATCCTGACCGGCGGCAAGCGCTCCGCCCTGGGTGGCCAGTTCTACGAGCCGACCGTGCTGATTGGGGTCGGCCCCGGCATGAAGATCCTGACCGAGGAGACCTTCGGTCCCGTCGCCCCGCTCGTCACCTTCGACACTGAAGCAGAGGCGGTCCGGCTTGCCAACGACACCGAGTTCGGGCTGGCCTCCTACCTTTTCTCGCGTGATCTCAGCCGGGTCTGGCGCGTCGCCGAAGCACTGGAATACGGCATGGTCGGCATCAACACCGGCCTGATCTCGACCGCTGAAGCGCCGTTCGGCGGCATCAAGTCGTCAGGTTTGGGCCGCGAGGGTTCCAAATACGGAATCGATGAGTTTCTGGAGGTGAAATATCTCTGCATGAGCATCTGACATTGACCCCAAGGAATGCCGCTCGGCGTAAACGGTCCGCGTTTCAGGCCACCCTGGAGCGGGCGCGCAATGCCGACCGGTCTCCCGCAACCATTTCCTGTGGCTTGCGTTGGCCCGGCGGATTGACCCGCATTCCCGATGGCGCCGAGGGAATGGGCCATCGCCAAGAGCCAGTTCGCCATTCTCTTCGCGGATCGCTTCCAGGCCGCACGGGCGTAAGCGATGTTCAACCGCACGCCCGCACACGAAATTCCCGACAGTCCCCGGTATGGTCGGAGTTGCGAGAACCGACCCGACCGAGGAACAACCGATGTCCGAGCACGCCGACATGAGCTTTCCCGCCCAGCATCGGGCGAAGCTGCACAGCACCAATCCGCTCGAACGGCTCAACTGCGAGATCAAGCGCTGCACCGAAGTGGTCAGCGTCTTTCCCAACGAATGCCATCGTCCGCCTCGTCGGGGCGCCCCCCCTGGAACAGAACGACGCATGGGCCGTCCAGCGCTCCCGTTACATGACGCTGGAAACGATCGCCGCCAGCGCCGATAGCATCGAGACAGACCGCTGCGCCGCCGCCTTCTTGGAAAGCATCACCATCTTCGGACTCTTCAGTCGCGCCCACCGCTCGCGACACCGATCGTCTCGTTAATCTGCGGCCTCTCTGCGGCGATGTCGGTTGCCCGCCGATCGACCCGACGTGCCCCCCAATTCGCCGCACCTAAAGGGCCCGTTTCAACACCGACAGAGCAGCCCGGCCGACGTTCAGCCATAGCGTGCTTTGGCGAAATCGAATGGTGCCGCGGCCATTGACGAGCGGCTCGATGCGGTCAACCTGGCTGCAGTTGACGATCAGCGATCGCCCGAGCCGGAGGAACGGCGGGCTTACCAGCTTTTCCTGCATGTCCCCAATCGACTGCGAGGAAAAGAAGATCTCGCCGTTCGCCAGCAAGATACGACTGAAGTCCTTTTCAGCCTCCACCGCCAAGATGGAATCCGGTTGTAGCATGCGGCTGCCGCGAAGGTCGCTGACCCTGAGCGGCGCCATGCCTCTGGGCTTCAGACGATCATCCGCGAGAGGCTTGCGTTGGTCCACGGTTCGCCGCAGACGCGCCAGAATGCGTGAAAAGCGGATTGGATCCAATGGCTTGAGCAGGAAATCAAAAGCTTCCGCCTCGAATGCTTCCAAGGCGCGGTGCGTGTGACCGGTATAGATGACAACGGGCGGAGCTGCTTCCAGCTGCCGGATGAGACGGAATCCCTCCTCTCCGGGCATCACGAGGTCCAGAATCACGGCATCCGGTCGCTGTGCCTTGATCAGCGGCAGCGCCTCCGCGACGGAACTCGCCTCGCCGACGATCTCGACCTCGGCGTGCTCCTGGCACGCGAGGCGGACGGCATGGCGCGCCGGCGGCTCGTCATCGACGATGATCAACCTCACTGCGGCTCCCCCGTCAAATGCACCACAGCGACGACAAAGTCGTCCACTTGGTTGAGCTGGAACGTGGCACGTTCACCGTAATGCAGTTGCAGCCGCGACCGCATATTACTCAGTCCGATATTCGCACCGCGCTCGCTTCTCTCCGCCGGACCCAGTCTACCAGAGTTTCGCACTTCGATCGTCAAGGAGTCGCCTTCGGCACTGATGTTGACCCCAACTCTCAGCACGCCGGACGCGTCGGGCAACCCGTGCTTCAACGCGTTTTCAACCAGCGTCTGGAACAGCAGGGTTGGAACAAGATGATGCCCCGCCTCCGGCGCCAGTTCGATGTTGGCGTCCAAGCTTCTACCGAAACGCATCCTCTGGACCCGCAGATAGGAATCGATCGTATCGACTTCGGCCGCAACCGAAGCGAACTCCTGGTCGCCCATGTCGAGCGAGTAACGCAAGAAAGTGCTCAGGGCCTGCAGCATCGCTACGGCTTGCTGAGGGTCTTCACGGGCGTCTGCAATCGCCGTATTGAGACTATTGAAAACAAGATGCGGATCCATCTGTTCGCGCAATCGCCTTAGTTCAACGAGTATTGTACGCTTTTCTGAGTCGTTTCTTGCGTTAATAGCTGCGATTTCATTCTGGGATGATCTCTGTATATTCGTCATCCAGACGAATGTCATCGTCCAGATCAACGCAATCATCCCGTAATAGAGCGCAACGGATGCCGCTGGATATAGCGGAATCTCGACGGCATGGAGAATTGTTGTCAGCATTGGCAGCAGAAGCGGCTTGATGAACACCAAGCTATAGAAAATACCAAGAGCAGCCGAACCAACAATGATGGCAACCGTGGTCGTCAATGAGACCGTGATGTCCGAGTTCTTGATCACAAATGCCAGAAAAAACAAAATGGCGATAAAAGGAGCATCGAATAACACTGTTTGGACTACTGCCAAGAAGACGTCTCTGCCAAGACCAAATCGAACCAGCACGCCCACCGCGATAATAATGGCGGAATATATCGCATATATATAATATATTTTCTTGAGCATATGATGTCCTGGGTCGCGAGCTCGGAATGCCAAGGATAGATTTCTCAGATGTTATCCGGCCTGATTTCCCGAGATGTCCGATTTATTCGTGACGCGCGCTCTGCGGTCAACTCCCTACGGGCACAATACGAGGCGTTCGTCTGCCTGTTGGCCAATCGACCAGAGACAAGGATGGTGACTGGACTGCATCGACCCCATACACGACTAGCGCAAAGTAAACGAGTTCCTAAGGCAATCGCCAAAATCCGACGCTCATTTTGAGCGATCGTTCCATCTATTTGATGTATCACCAGTTCGGCTTGAGCGTGGAGGGCAATCGAGATGTGCGCACTGGCGAGTAAATGGGTCACTCTCTTTGCATCAATACTCGTATCTACCGCTCCGGCTAGCGCTGGATTCGTCCCGAGATCACTGCCTAAATCTGAGTTGCCGGCCGCTGCCGCACTGATGCGCGAAACCCTCCCACAAGCCGCTCCGCGCGCCTATGTGAGCTTCTGCGTCAACAATTCCGATCAGTGCGCACCGAACGGCGCTCATGGTCGCATTCAATTGACAGCGGAAACCTGGCAGCTCATCCGCGAGGTCAATCGGGCAGTCAACACCCGGATCACGCCCGACCCGACGAAGGGGGCCTACGACTGGTCGCTCGTCGCGGCGAGCGGTAACTGCAACGACTACGCCGTGCAGAAGCGCAAGGCATTGATCGATCGTGGTTTGCCCGCCTCGGCCTTGTCGCTTTCGGTGGTGTTGACCCGCCGCGGTGTCGGCCATCTGGTGCTGACCGTTCGCACCGATCGTGGCGATTACGTGCTCGACAACCTGCGTCGCGCCATCGTCGCCTGGGACCGCACGGGCTATCGCTTCAACCGGGTGCAGTCGGTCGACAACCCGCAGTCCTGGGTGCTGCCGCAGGTTGACAACACCCATCAGCGCTCGCTCTGAAACGGACAGGACCGGTTGTCCGACCGCGATTGCTACTGCTTGCTCGCATCTTCCGCGGCCGCGAAACCATTGAGGGATACCGGCAACGTCACTGCCTGACGCCCGGCGTCCTGGAAGCCGATCGTCGCAGGCTTGTCCGCTGTCCTCATCGCGGCCACAAAGGCGGCATCGACTTCGGCCTGCGCAAAGCAGACCTGGACGCATTGCTTGAACTCGGCTTTGACCGGAGCAACGCCGGGGACGGTGAATGTGGCACCGGTCGGTAGCCAGATGCCTGGCGCGAGCTGGATGACGAGTTGCATCGGCTTGTCGGCGAGCGGTTTGCCGAACACAATTCGAGCGGCAATGCCTTTGCCGTCGCCGGCCAGAGCCACGCCCGCCACTTCGCAGCTCTTGGCGGGAGCGGTCTTGTCGGCCGGATTACCAGTGACGCAGTGCAATTGCCAATCGTGATAGATGGCCGTCGTGGCCTGCGGCGTGGCCTCTGCCGGCGTCGGCCCGGCTGCCGCGGCAACTGTTGTACAGAACAACATCGCCGCTGCGGCGAGGACGGCGGGGCGGACAGTTGCAGACAGAGTTGGGACGTGCATAGGCGTTCCTTTCGGTCGTTTGACGGGCTAGATGGCGGAAATCAGAATTTGACGCTGACGCTGGCCAGCAGGGTCCATGAGCCGACGGGGGCCGTGGGCGTGGCGGTCATGGCGCGACCGAGCGTGACGCCGCCGGTAACGTGATTGGCGAGCGACAGATCGAGCCCGCTACCCAGCGACGTCAACCAGTAGGTCTTCCTGGTGGCGATGTCCTGACCCCAGGCCGCATCGGCGAACAGGTAGGGTGCCAGAACGAGGTCGATCGGCAAGGACTTGACCGCACGCTGTGAGGCGATCGGCGGCAGGCGGAGTTCGTTGCGCCAGACGGCGCCACGGTCGACAGAAACGTCGGAAAAACTATAGGCGCGCGACCCTGCGCTACCACCGAGCGACAGGCGTTCCGTATCGGGCAGTGCCGTGCCGGCAATGACTGCTGTGAGCCCGCTCACCCAGGCAAAACTGACGGGTAGATCGGTGTGGCGATTGATGTTGACGATGCTGTAAGCGTAGTCGGATCGGGTGACACGGCCGTTGGTGTAGCTCGACCACGCGGCATTGCTCGAATAGGCAAGTGTGTTGCCCGGAGAGACTTCCAGCTTCACATCGAACGCCGTCTGCCCGAGGGGATCGGTGATGGTATTTGACCAGCCGAAGGCCAGCTGCATCAGCTCGGCATCGCCGCGGACAAACTCCATTCCGACAAAATAGATCCGCCGCTCCAGGTATTTCAGTTCGACGCCGCCGTATATGTTACCCCAATACGTGCCAGGAAACAGATTGGAGACGGCCGAGCGGTAGATGATCGGCAATTCGACGACGCTGTTCTCGACGGTTGTGTTGGCGTCGACGACCTGACGCTGCGTGACCACGTCGGGCGCGAATTCCAGCTGTTGACGACCGAAGGTCGGTACGACGATGCGGGCGGACTGGCTCAAATAGCGAGGATATTCGCCGGGCTCGAGCCGAATGAGGCCAGGGTCCGCCCAATATTTGGTGTCGCCGGTGACGAGATAGGACGCAGTTGCGCCTGCGAGCCCAGGCAGAAACACGCCGGCGCCGAGCGAATACCGGTCGATGCCGGTGGCCGTCGATCCGCTGTTCGACCAGCCACTTTCGATCGACCAAGGCTTATCTGCGGAGAGTTCCAGCGTCAGGTTGGACAGGGCCGTCGCCTCGCCCGGCGAGAACGTGCCCGTGACGTGGCGATACGGCGTGCGGTTCAGCCAATCGATATCCTCGCTGAGGCGCCTGGCGTCGATCGTCTCGCCCAGCGTCTGCCGCACGCCGGACAGTACATTGTTCTTGTCCGCTTCGCCGGTGGCGGCATCGCCGGTGACAGAGACACCGATGCGACCGGTACGGAACAGGATGACGCGCAGCTGCACCACGCCGCTGGTAATCTCCTGTGGCGGCACGGTGACCGAGACGAACGGAAACCCCCGGGTACGATAGACGCCGGCGACGGCGGCCTGCAGCATTGCCACCACCTTGGGCGAAAGTGGTTGTCCGACGGAGTTCGCCAGCACTTGTCGCAGCGCAGCATGAATGCCGCTCACATCCGACGCCGCGCCGGTCGGCAGCGGCGCCGCAGCCGGGGCGATACCGCGGGGTGGCTGCGGCGACACCGCGTCGGTCTCGCCGAGGATCAAGACGCCCGTCAGATCGACCCCATAGGGGCGTGCGTCGTCGGAGGAATAGCTCGGCTGGTTCAGCCTAAGTGCCGGACCACTCGGCGTTTCGACCGGCACCGGGTGACGCTCGATCGCTGCCTGGGCGAGCACCGGTTCCGCCGTCCCCACATGCAGGAGCGTACCGACAATTAGCGCCGATTGCATGGTTGTCAGATTCATACGCGAAGCCATACGCTACCTGCTGATCGGCACATTGCAAGAATAGGGAACCCCGGCAAGTGCCGTTACTGCGACGCCTGCCGGGCACGCCGAAGTGGCGTCAGCCTGCTGCTTAAGCGAGCCGCCCGACGCGGCAATGACATCGAAACTGCCGGGGGCGAAGCTGATTGTCCCCTCGATCGTGGTCGAGGTCGTCGTCTGGGTCGGCGTCGCTGCCGGCTGAGCATCCGGCGACACCGCGAAGGTCGCGATATCGCCGGTTTCGCTCGGCGCGACTGCGGGGGCGGCAGGCGAGGAGGTTGTCGTCGTCAGAGTTTGCCTGAAGCTGTAACTGAGCGAGGTCGGCTGGGTGGGCGCTGTGCGCGACTGGGCGTCGGCATAGACGTTCGACAGCACCGTCGCGGACGAGACGCTTGCGGTCGAGGCCGTAATGGTGAGCGCGCCAGCCACATAACGGATGTCGTAGTTCGATGCGACCGCACCGGAGGCGTTGAGCACGCCAGCGAAGGTCCCAGTCCCGGCGATTGTCGAAATCGACGAGGAGACCGTCGGCGTCACCGTCAGGCTTGCTGCCGAATCCCCGGCGACGAAGCCGGTGTAGCCGACGGTAAGTGGCGGCAGTGCACTCCCATAGGCGACAGTCGCATCCTGGGCGGCGATCGTCAGCGACGCCGGGGTGATGGCGAGATTGGCGCCGGTGTAGGCGATGGTGTAGTTGCCGCCGGCCGCCAGCGTGCCCTGGCCGATGGCGTAGGAACCGACATTCTCGCCCGAGGTGCGGGTGAGCGCGCCGGTGATGACCGAGGCCTGGTCACCGTTGACGAGCCCGGCATAGGCGTAGGTCAGCGTCGGGTCGGAGGTGCCGTAGACCTTCGTCTGCGCGTTGGCGGCAATCGTCAGCGACGCCGGGGTGATGGCGAGGCTCGAGCCGGTGTAGGCGATGGTGTAGTTGCCGCCGGCCGCCAGCGTGCCCTGGGCGATGGCGTAGCTGCCGACATTCTCGCCCGAGGTGCGGGTGAGCGCGCCGGTGATGACCGAGGCCTGGTCGCCGTTGACCAGCCCGGCATAGGCGTAGGTCAGCGTCGGGTCGGAGGTGCCGTAGACCTTCGTCTGCGCGTTGGCGGCAATCGTCAG
>JARLIT010000374.1 GCA_031291575.1 Ancalomicrobiaceae bacterium | reverse complement strand
TCGGGCTGAAGGTCGGCGGTGGTTGTTGTTGCAGCGATGGCGCCATCGGCGGCGTCGCATCGGCGGGGCATAGCGCAGCCTGGTAGCGCGGTAGTTTTGGGTACTACAGGTCGCAGGTTCGAATCCTGCTGCCCCGACCAAACCCTGATCCTAAGGCCGACGACGACGTCAAGGCTGGCAGCTTGGCTGAAGCACTCCGGTGGGCGGCGGCCTACCGCGCCCGCCAGATGGCGCAAGCGTCCCAGACGGTCTTCACTCCGAATGCCACGAACAGCACGCCCATCAGCCGGACGATGAACGGGCGGAAGCGGGCATAGCCGGCGCGCACGGGCGGCAGCCCGGCCCAGGCCAGCGTGATCACGTCGCCGATGACGAAGCCGATCACGACGCCGAAGAGCAGTACGGCGCCGTCGGCCAGGCCGAAGTCGCGCGCGGCATCGACGGCCAGCGCGGTGAACATGGCGAGTGAGAACGGGTAGGCTTTCGGATTGGTCAGCCCGAACACAAGGCCGGTCCTCAGCGGCGCTGCGGCACCGACCGCCACGGCCGCACCGCTCGAGCCATGCGCGAGCAGCGCCTTCAACCCGAGCCAGGCAAGATAGAGGCCGCAGGCAAGCCCAAGGCAGGCAAAGAGATCTGGACCGAGCTTGGATGCTCCAACGATGGCGGCGAGCGCCAGAATCGCCCAGGCGACGTCGCCAACCAGATGGCCGAGGTAGAAGCGTGCGGCAATGGCCCGGCCTCTTTCGGCGGTCAGCCCTACGACTGCCAGCGTCGCCGGACCGGGTGTCACCACATAGACGACGCCGGCCACAATGGGTGCGATCACCAACATGGACATTGCCTGGGCTCCCTGGCGCGCTGCGACCACATTGGTGCCGCCGATCGTGCAGATGTCGATCGCGATCGTCAGCACGAATGTACGTTGGCTATGCCTTCCCGATCAACCCGGCTGCAACGTTCCCGCAAGGCGCGGCGTTCGTGCGGCGATCGAGATTGCCGATCGCTGCATGAACGCCGGTCGGCGTCATGTTCATCGCCAACTCGCGGACCGGCCTCATCGCACTGGGCTGTGCGAAAGACGGCCGATGCCAATCATCCTTCCATCTGTCCATCCGCCAATTTGCGATCTCATCCCGGTTCTCGCAGGAAGGGCACCGATTGGAGCGGGATCGGGCAACTGTCAGGCCGCGCGGCAGTCCTTCCCGGGCTACCGGGACGTGCCCGGCAGGCCGAACTTGTACGACGCCTGCAGAAACACGCCCGCGCGCTCGGTCCTGTAGGTCACATTCCGCGCAGTCGACACGCCGTTGAACAGGTCCGAGCCCGTATCGACCCACAGCGCCCAGTAGCGGGCGCCGGCAGCCACGGAGAACTCGCGGCTGATCGCATAGGACAGCGAGGCCTCCAGCTGCATTCCCTGGCCGTTGCCCGATTCGTCGATCACCAACGTCCGCAGCCAATGGTCATCGCGACCGCTCAACGACACATACGGCAGATAGGCGGCGTCGACACCGAGTCTCAGACGATCGAACACCTCGAACTGTCCGGAAAGGCCCAAGCGCAGCGAATTCCAGCGGTCGGTCTCTGTAATCGTCAGCGTCGAGGAAGTGACCTGACCCGGCCCGCAGATCGCCGGATTGACCGTCATCTGCATGCATCCGTAAGCGTTCTGCTTTTCGAACAAATAACTGTAGCCGATGAAGCCGCCGAGCCTGTTGTCGTGATCGTGGATGACATCATAGCCGAGATCGATGGTCGCGTAGCCGATGGAGCCGCTGCCGGAGTGACGCGTATTGGAATAGAGCGGGTCGGCGAGCCAGTCTTCGTCATGCATGGTGATGTTGGTAAGGCCGCCGATGCCGATGTTGCCTTTCATGAAGACGCCGAAGGGCGAGTCGATACGACCGAAGATCTCGCCGACATGCCCGGTGTTCGAATAAGTCAGCCGGGAGACCAGTTGCTCGACAGCCGCAGGACCGCTTAGGCCGAGATCCTTTTGGAACTTGCCCATCGAATACCAATAGCGTGTGCCGGCTTCGATTTCCCAGCCGCTATCGGCCAAATTCGGCGCCGCCACTCTGGGTGTCGTCCAGGGTGCGGCATCGGTTGCGCCAAAATGATAGTTGATGCCGAACTCGACCGCGTCGAAGGCCTGGTGTCCCCGCAGGGACACCGGATTGCCATTGAGCAGCTCTTCCGTCTGCTGTGTATAGCCGCTTCCAAGAAACGTATGGGCATATTCGAGTTTGGCACTCAAGCTGTTTGAGAGAGCATATTCGACACCGATCCCGAGCAGTGCCCCGACGGACGTCGAGCTCGACCCATATGGATATCGATAGAAGTTGTCGTAATTCTTCGTTTCGGTGTTGGCGGAGTTGACCAGTCCGACGCCGAGTTTGCTGTACAGCAGGGTTCGATTGTCGGCACCGACGGCCACACCGAGCCGCGCCGCAAGCGATCCCATCGCATGCGCGCGGGTCGTGCAGTTGGCGGAATCGATCAGGGAATCGGCCGTCAGACAGGAGTGGGAGCCGCGCGAATCAAGGAGACTCAGGTCCGCTTCGATGCCGAGAACCCAGTTCGACTTCGGCATCTGCCAATTATAGCCGCCCTGAATGCCGATCAGCGCCGCCGCCGCGTCGACAACATTGCCGTAGGCGTAATATCCGGGCCCATAGCGATCCGCGGCCGGATTATTGTAATGGGACAGGATACGAGCGGAGCCGACGTGAGCGCCAGCGTAAAACCCGGTCCAACTCCAGTCCGGCGCGACGGGCTTTGACGGTGCCGAGACATCGGCCGCCAAGACTCCGCTGGACAATCCGGCAGCCGGCAGCAGCAACGCCGCGGCTCCAACAATCATTGTGGCAATTGCCCTGTTGATCATGGTGATTCGCCCCCGAAAATTCTGATTGCGTCAGAATAGGCGGCAGAGCATGTGTAATGGTTACCAATTCACCAATGTCGGCTATTCATCTGAAATGTTGCAGGTCAGCATCATGGAGTAGTTTCATGTATTTGAAATTCCGTTCAGTTTAACTGCGTGGATCCTCGGAAAAATACCAAACCTACGGGCGTCCGGTCGGCGCAGCGCCGTCAGGTTGGATCTTCGCGGGTGGGGGGCGTCGCGCGGCACGGACAATTGCGGCTGCCGCACGCCGCTGCCGTGGCCGGGTTTGGAACGGGCAGCCCTTGTCCCTCCCACCGAGCCGGGAGCCACAGCGCCATGCCGGCCCGACATGGTTCGTCGGACACGGGACCGGTCACCTCCTGCAGCCAATCCGGCCCGCTCGCCTTACCGTGACGAGCGGATCACCTGGATGTCGAGATCGCGGATCTTCTTTCGAAGCGTGTTGCGGTTGACGCCGAGAAGTTCGGCTGCCTTGATCTGGTTGCCGCGTGTGGCGGCGAGCGCCACCGAGATCAGCGGATATTCGACCTCGCGCAGGATCCGGTGATACAGCCCGGGCGGTGGAAGATTGTCGCCGAAGGCACCGAAATAATTGGCCAAATGCTTTTCGACTGAATGCGTCAGGCCTTCGTCGCCGGCCCGTTCTTCGACCGGCTGGCTGGCCGTCGGCTGGCTCAGTTCGGCGTCGATGACGCTCGCGGTGATCACATCCTGCGGATAAAGCGCGGCCAAGCGGCGGATGAGGTTTTCCAGTTCGCGGATGTTGCCCGGCCAGCGATAGCGGCGCAGCCGTTCGAGCGCCGCCTGCTCGATCTGCTTCGACGGCAGCCCCTCCTTCTCGGCGATGGCAAAGAAATGCCGCACCAGATCCGGCACGTCCTCGGAGCGCTCGCGCAACGGCGGCAGCCTCAGCGGCACGACGTTCAGGCGGAAGTACAGGTCCTCGCGGAACAGACCCTGGTTGATGAGCTGGCGCAGATCCTTGTTGGTGGCGGCCACGATGCGGACATCGGTCTTGATCGGGGTGCGGCCGCCGACCGTCGTATATTCGCCCTGCTGCAGCACGCGTAACAGCCGCGTCTGCGCATCCATCGGCATGTCGCCGATCTCGTCGAGGAACAGAGTGCCGCCCTCGGCCTGCTCGAAGCGGCCGGCCGACCGCGAGGCGGCGCCGGTGAACGCCCCCTTCTCGTGCCCGAACAGTTCGGATTCGATCAGGTCGCGCGGGATCGCCGCCATGTTGATGGCAACAAATGGCCCGTTGCGGCGCTTGCCGTAGTCGTGCAGCGCGCGGGCGACGAGTTCCTTGCCGGTACCGGATTCGCCGGTGATCATCACGGTCAGGTCGGTCTGCATCAGCCGGGCGAGCACACGGTAGATGTCCTGCATCGCCGGCGAACGGCCGACCAGCGGGATGTCCTCCGCGTTGGCGTCGACTTCGCTGACGCGCTTGGTCTTCGGCTCGTTCAGCGCGCGACCGACGATGGTGATCAGCTCCTTCAGATCGAAGGGCTTGGGCAGATACTCGTAGGCGCCGCGCTCGGAGGCGCGGATCGCCGTCATGAAGGTGTTCTGCGCGCTCATGACGATGACCGGCAGGTCCGGCCTGAGCTTCTTGATGCGCGGCAGAAGATCGAAGGCGTTCTCGTCCGGCATGATCACGTCGGTGATGACGAGATCGCCCTCGCCCTGCGCCACCCAGCGCCAAAGGGTCGCCGCGTTCGACGTCAGGCGCACCTCGTAGCCGGCGCGCGACAGCGCTTGGTTGAGGACGGTACGGACCGCGGCGTCGTCGTCCGCTACCAGGATGTTGCCGGATGGCATCTTCGCTTCCCTCATTGGCGGGGCGCGGCGGTCGTCCTGAGACCGCCGAAGACCCGCTATCGATTTCAATCCTGCTGGCCAGACGGTCGTTCAGGTCGAGCCACCGTGGCCGGCTTGTCGTCCAACTCACAGGCGCGGGCAGGCGCCGCGCCCGCGCCTTCAGTTGCCTCGCTTCGCCGCTGCGCTGAGATCGATCGGGGCGGCCGGCATCAGCACGCGGAACACCGTCCGGCGCGGTTGCGATTCGCATTCGACCACGCCGCCGTGGTCGCGCACAATCTTGGCGACCAGTGCGAGCCCCAGTCCGGACCCGTTGGTCTTGGTGGTGACGAAGGGATCGAACAGGTGCGGCAGCAGGTCTTCCGGCACGCCGGGGCCGTTGTCACGCACGCAGAATTCCATCGGCAGCGTCACCTTGTTGCGCGAGCCCTGCACGGACAGTCTGACCCCCGGTCGATAGGCCGTCGACAGCACGATCTCGGCGTCCGGCGATCCTTTCAACGCCTCGGCGGCATTCTTGACGAGGTTCAGGAACACCTGCACCAGCTGGTCGCGGTTGGCCAGCACCTGCGGCAGCGACGGATCGTATTCGGCGACGAAACGGATATCGCGGCCGAAGCCCGATTCGGCCAGCCGCTTCACGTGATCGAGCACGGTGTGGATATTGACGCCGGTGCGCTCTACGGGCCGCTCGTCGGAGAACACCTCCATGCGGTCGACGAGCTTCACGATGCGATCGGCCTCGTCGCAGATGAGGCGGGTCAGCGCCCGGTCCTCGCTGCCGGCGGACTGTTCCAGGAGCTGCGCCGCGCCGCGGATACCGGACAACGGGTTCTTGATCTCGTGCGCCAGCATAGCGGCGAGGCCCGTCACCGTGCGGGCAGCCGAGCGATGAGTGAGCTGACGGTCGATCTTATCGGCCATCGAACGCTCCTGCAGCATGATGACCACGCCGCCCGGCAGGTGGCCGGTGCGCTCCGGCAACGGGCTGGCGTAGATGTCGACGATCTTGTCGGTGCCGATGCGGGGGGTCGAAACGTCGACGCGGTATTCGGAGACCGCCGACTGGCGCTCGCGCACCTGCTCGATCAGTTCCAGCATCGGGCTGCCGAACGGAATGAAATGCTCCAGCGAATGACGGCGCATGTAGGCGGCCGAGGACTGGAAGAAATGTTCGGCGGCATCGTTGGCATCGAGAATGCGATCGTCCGATCCGATCAGGATGACCGGATGAGGCAGAGCATTCAACATGACCGCTTGAAGCTGGGGCGATGGGTCGGACACGGCGGCATCTCCTGCTGGTTCGGCGGCGATCTTCGACGTGACGGCTTTCATGCGGCTCTCCCCGCTCGGATCGATCGGTCGGTCGCGGCGTGCAGCGACGCGGCGGCGCGGCCCGAGGCTTCGATCAGACCCAGAAGCGCGCCAACGCCCGCTTCGATCGTCGTCGCATCGGTGGCGCGCAAGATATCTCTGCGCAACGTGGCGATCTCGGTAGCGTCTCCGGGTGCTGTCCCGCCAGCGCTGGCGAGCGCCGCGTCAATGTACCAGCCGAGATGCTTGCGAGCGGCAAGAACGCCTTTGAACGGGCCGTAGTGCTCGCGGAGCGCCCGATGGTGGGCGATCACGACGTCGGCCAGCGCTTCGCCCGTCGGCCCCTGCCAGCATTCGCCGTCGTGGAAATAGCGCGCAATCGCCGCCGGCAGCCACGGTCGCCCGCAGGCGCCCCGGCCGATCATCAGACCATCCGCGCCGCTCGAAGCGAGGATGGCGTCGGCATCGGCAAAATCGGCGACGTCGCCATTGGCGATCAGCGGAATGGAAATAGCCTCGCGCACCCGGGCGATCGCCGCCCAATCCGCCCTGCCCTCGTAGAACTGGTCGCGGGTACGGCCATGCACGGTGACCATCGCCACGCCAACGGCTTCCGCCCGACGGGCGAGCTCCGGCGCGTTAACCGAGGCACGATCCCAACCGAGCCGCATCTTCAGCGTCACCGGCACGGAGACGGCACCGACGACCGCTTCGATCAGCCCGAGCGCGTGATCGAGATCGCGCATCAAGGCCGCGCCCGACCATCCCGTCGTCACCCGCCGGGCCGGGCAGCCCATGTTGATATCGATGATATCGGCGCCATTGGCTTCGGCTGCGCGCGCGGCTTCGCCCATCCAGCGCGCCTCACGTCCGGCCAATTGCACCACGTGCGGCGACAGCCCCACACCGGCCGAGCGAAGCGCCATCTCGGCATCGCCGTCGAGCCATGATTCGCTCGCCACCATCTCGGTGACGACCATGTCGGCACCGAAGGAGGCGGCTAGCCGGCGGAACGGCAGGTCGGTGACGCCGGACATCGGCGCGAGTACGACCGGCCGGTCGAAGGTGAAACGACCAAGCCGAACCAGGTGTGGGACCTTCTGGATGTTAGCGCTGCTCATTCAATGTGCATTCATCTCGGGTGACTACATATTTGGCACAAATTTCGGAGAGAGCAAGCGCTACATCGTTCGACGGCGGCTCCGGCTTCGCTTTTCCTGCGAACATGGTAGACAGCGGGGCGACAATCCCGTCCGCCGAGCCTCCAGCCCATGCCGCCTGTTCCCAAGGTCGCCGTCATCGTCGTCGCAGCCGGCAACGGCAGCCGGGCGAGCGGTGCCACAGCCCTGCCGAAACAATACCACTCGATCGGAGGCCGCCCGATGCTGGTGGCGACCCTCGACATATTCCTCTCCGATCCCGCCATCACCCACGTCGTACCGGTCGTTCGTCGCGATCATATAGACACTTACCGCGCTGCGACAGTCGGATTGCACCCAAATGCGGCACGCCTCAGGGAGGCGGTCATCGGTGGGGCGACGCGGCAAGCCTCGGTGCTGGCGGGCCTCAGGGCGCTTACCAACGATCCGCCCGATCTGGTGCTGATCCATGATGCCGCCCGGCCGTTCCTCAGGCGCGAGACGGTCGCCGCGACGATCGCCGCCCTCGCCGTGTCGCCGGCAGCGCTGGTGGCAAGCCCGATCGTCGACACGTTGAAACGCGGCGATCAGGCCGGCACGGTGACCGAGACGGTATCGCGCGACGGATTGTGGGCGGCACAGACGCCGCAAGGGTTCGAATTTGCCGCGATTCTCGCTGCGCACGAGCGGGCGGCGGCTGAGGGGCGAACCAATTTCACCGACGACGCCGCCGTTGCCGAATGGGCAGGAATGGCGGTCAAGCTGGTCGCCGGCCCGCCAGACAATGTGAAGGTCACGACTGTCGCGGATCTTGCCACGGCCGACCGGAGGATGTGGATGGAGACGTTCGCCGCGCTCGCCGATGTCCGCGTCGCAACAGGCTACGACGTGCATGCCTTCACCGCCGGCGACCACGTGACGCTGTGCGGGGTGAAGATCCCCCATTCGCACGCGCTTTCCGGCCATTCGGATGCGGACGTTCCGTTGCATGCGCTGACCGATGCGCTCCTGGGGACCATCGGCGACGGCGATATCGGCCAGCACTTCCCGCCGTCGGACGATCGCTGGCGCGGCCAGGATTCGGCGCTGTTCGTCGAAGACGCGGCCAGACGCATCGCAGCGCGCGGCGGCCGAATCGCCCATGTCGATATTTCCATCATCGCGGAGGCGCCGAAGATCGGGCCGCACCGGGACGCCATGCGCGCCCGCGTCGCGGCGATCCTCGGACTGTCGCTCGACCGGGTCGGGCTGAAAGCCACCACCAACGAGAAACTTGGCTTCGTCGGCCGCCGGGAAGGGCTCGCCGCGATCGCCACCGCGACGGTCCGCCTGCCGCTCGCCTCTGATCAGGACGTTACGCCATGACCGATCTTGCCCCTCTCCTGCCCCGTGCCGTAGCGCTCCTGGCCCGTGCGCGCTTAAGCGGCCTGAAGATTGCCACCGCCGAATCCTGCACCGGCGGTCTGGTGGCGGCGCTGTTGACCGAGATCCCCGGTTCCTCCGACGTGGTCGAGCGCGGCTTCGTCACCTATTCAAACGAAGCGAAGACCGAGATGCTGAAGGTCCCGGCTGACCTCATCGCAGAGAACGGTGCGGTCTCGGGCGAAGTCGCACTCGCCATGGCTTTGGGGGCGATCGACAAGTCCCGCGCCGACGTGGCTGTCGCCATCACCGGCATCGCCGGTCCCGGTGGCGGCACGGAGGAAAAGCCGGTCGGCCTCGTCCACTTCGCCGCAGCGCAGAAGGATGGCGAGCGGCTCCTCGTCGAACGCCGCTTCGGCGACCTCGGCCGCGCTGGCGTCAGGCTGGCATCGGTCGAGCAGGCCTTGGCGATGCTGGAGAAAATGGTGGGGTAAGCCTGTCAGCGAAGTTCGAGCGCGTCCGGCGGCCTCTCACACCAGCCGGCTCTGCACCATTGCCGCAGCGATGAAGCTGCGGAACAAGGGATGCGGCTCGAACGGCCGGCTCTTCAGTTCTGGATGGTACTGCACGCCGATGAACCACGGGTGGTCGAGCATCTCGACCGTCTCCGGCAGCACGCCGTCGGGCGAAATGCCGGCAAAGCGCAGGCCCTTGGCTTCCAGGCGTTCGCGGTAGGCGACGTTCACCTCGTAGCGGTGGCGGTGGCGCTCCTCGATCTCGGTCTTGCCGTAGATCTCGGCGATGCGGCTGCCGGGCGTCAACAGCGCGCGATAGGCCCCCAGGCGCATGGTGCCGCCCATGTCGCCGCCAATCTGGCGTCGGTGCAATTCGTTGCCCTTAATCCATTCGGTCAACAGGCCGACGACCGGCTCCTCGCAGGGGCCGAACTCGGTTGAGCCGGCCTTGGCCACGCCGGCGAGATTGCGCGTCGCCTCGATCACCGCCATCTGCATGCCGAAGCAGATGCCGAAATAGGGGATCTTGCGCCGTCTGGCATAGCCTGCGGCGGCAATCATGCCCTCGGTGCCGCGCATGCCGAAGCCGCCGGGGACGAGAATGCCGTGCACATGTTCGAGGAAGGGCGCCGGATCCTCCTTCTCGAATGTCTCCGAGCCGATCCAGTCGATCTTGACCTTGACCTTGTTGGCGATGCCGCCGTGGACGAGGGCCTCGATCAGCGATTTATACGCGTCCTTCAATTCGGTGTACTTGCCGACAACGGCGATCGTCACCTCGCCTTCCGGGTTCTTGATCCGGCGCGAGATCTCCTGCCAGAGGCCGAGGTCGGGCTCGCGCGCATCGTCGATACCAAAGGCCTTCAGCACCTCGGTATCGAAGCCTTCGGCGTGATAGGCAGCCGGCACGTCGTAGATGGAGGCGACGTCGAGCGCCTGGATCACCGCCGAGGGCGGCACGTTGCAGAACAGCGACAGCTTCTTGCGTTCCGCCTCCGGGATCGGCCGGTCGGCGCGGACCAGCAAGAGGTCCGGCTGGATGCCGATGGAGCGCAGCTCCTTAACCGAATGCTGCGTCGGCTTGGTCTTCAGTTCCCCGGCGCTCGGGATGTAGGGCATCAGCGTCAGGTGAATGTAGACGGCGCCACCGGGCGAAAGCTCATTGCCAAGCTGTCGGATCGCCTCGAAGAACGGCAGCCCCTCGATATCGCCGACCGTGCCGCCGATCTCGACGAGCACGAAATCCGTGTCATCGTTACCGGAGAGGACGAACTCCTTGATCGCGTCGGTGACGTGCGGGATCACCTGCACGGTGCCGCCCAGATAGTCACCCTTACGCTCGCGGTTGATGATGTCGGAGTAGATGCGGCCGGACGTGATGTTGTCTTGGCGGTTGGCAGGGCGACCGGTGAACCGCTCATAATGACCGAGATCGAGGTCGGTTTCGGCGCCGTCATCGGTGACGAAGCATTCGCCGTGCTGATACGGCGACATGGTGCCCGGATCGACGTTCAAATAGGGGTCGAGCTTGCGCAAGCGCACCCTGTAGCCGCGCGCCTGCAACAGCGCCCCAAGGGACGCCGAGGCAATGCCTTTTCCGAGCGAAGAGACCACGCCACCGGTGATGAAAACGTACCGAGCCATGGAACCCCACCTTATCAGAGCGCCGAGCGATTCGCGCCACGGTTTTGGCCGAAGCCACAAATGAAACGGGCCCGTTCCTCGCCTGATCGGCATGCGAAAACGGACCCATTGAAAGGTCAGCGAATTTCCGGTTCTCCCGGCAGCGCAACCGATCGGGACGGTCGGTTCGCCACCGCGTGAACGCTTGGCCGCCGTCGCTGGCCGGACGGCCGAGGGACTGTCAGTGGATCGGCGACCATGGGCACCTGCCCCGACGGCCGCACGATCGGACCGGCACCGCCTTACTGCGCCGGGGCGGCCGGAACCGGTACGGCAGGCGTCGGGTCGGCGGGCTTCTGCGCATCGGGCGCAGCCGGAGCCTCAACCTTGGGCGCGTCGGCAGGCGCGGATGCCGCAGGAGCGACTGGCGCATCGACCTGCGGGGCCTCGGCCGCAGCCGGGGCCGGGGTCGGGGTCGTGACGGCCGGAGCTTCAGCCTTCGGTGCCTCGGGCGTCACGGCTGCAGGGGCCGGAGCCGGCGCAGTCTCAACCTTCGGAGCCTCGGGAGCGGTCTGT
Organism: Ancalomicrobiaceae bacterium; assembly: GCA_031291575.1. Taxonomy (GTDB): domain Bacteria; phylum Pseudomonadota; class Alphaproteobacteria; order Rhizobiales; family Ancalomicrobiaceae; genus CAIYYN01. The sequence continues at coordinate 18,999 of JARLIT010000374.1, read as the reverse complement.
ACCGGAGCGGACGGGGCCGGAGCCTCAACCTTCGGAGCATCGACCTTCGGAGCGTCGGGCGCCGGAGCCTGGGCCGCGGGAGCCGGCGTGGACGGAGCCGGAGCAGGCGCGGTCGGCGCCGGGGCCGGCCGGTTCTGCTTTTGCAGCTGATCGAGGATGCCCAGCCCCTTCGGTGCTTCAGTCGGCTGGTTCGACTGCTGCTGGGTTGCCGGGACCGGAGCGCTGTCAAGGATCGCGCCGGGGCGCTCCGCATTGGTGCGCGCCAGGATCGCCAGCAGGATCGACGTGGCAAAGAAGATCGCCGCCAGGATGGCGGTGGTGCGCGTCAGCACGTTGGCCGTGCCGCGCGACGACATGAAGCCGCCGCCGCCGCCCATGCCGAGCGCGCCGCCTTCGGAGCGCTGCAGCAACACAACGCCGACGAGCGCCAAGACGACCATCAGATGAATGACGATGACGACGGTTTCCATCGATCCGTCCCGGATAGACCGCAGCCGGCGAGCGCTCACGCCCGCCCACCGAAGCGAAGGGTTGATATGACACGGAGCATCGCGACGCTCGCCTCAAGGCGCGCGCCGCAATGCTCAGATGGGTTTTTTGCCGGCCGGTTCCAGAGGGCCGCGCACAAAGGCGCTGCCGAAGGGTCGGCCGCCGCTGGGATTGACCGCCCGAAGCCGAATGTCGGCGCCGGAACTGGGCAATCCAGCGAAGTCGAGCCGCGTCTTACACGATTGCCGCGGTGGACGCCACCCCTTGCCGGCAAATGGTCGTGAGTGCCGGCAGATCGGCGTGATCTGCCGGGACCTTAGGCCGAAACGGCCGGTATCAGCGATAGGCCGCGGCGATGCCCAGGAAGTCGACCGCCTTCAGGCTGGCGCCGCCGACGAGCGCGCCGGCGACCTCGGCGACCGAGAGAAGCTCCTTGGCGTTCGACGGCTTCACCGAGCCTCCGTAGAGGATACGGATGCCCTTGCCGGCCTCGCCAAACTTCTCAACCAGGCGCGCGCGGACGAGGGCGTGCACCTCGGCGACGTCGGCAACGGTCGGCGTCAGTCCGGTGCCGATGGCCCAGACCGGCTCGTAGGCGATGACGATGCCGGCGGTGTCGAGATCGGACGGTACCGAACCGGCGATCTGGGTCGTCACCACGTCGAGCGTCTTGCCGGACTTGCGCTCGTCAGCCGTCTCGCCGACGCAGATGATGGCGGTCAGCCCGGCGCGGGCAGCAGCCTTCGCCTTGGCAGCGACGATCGCATCGGTCTCGCCGTGGTCGGCGCGGCGCTCGGAGTGGCCAACGATGACGGCGGTGGCGCCGGCATCCTTCAACATCTCGGCGGAAATGTCGCCGGTGTGGGCGCCGGAGACCTTGGCGTGGCAGTCCTGGCCGCCGACGGCAACGCCGGTACCGGCAGCCTTTGCCGCCACGCGCGCAACGAGGGTCGCCGGCGGGCAGATCATCAGATCAGCCTTGGCCTTCAAGCCCGCATCGTAACCAGCGGCGATCGCCTCGAATTCCTGCAGCGAGGCGGCGACGCCATTCATTTTCCAGTTGCCGGCGACCAGTGGTTTCATCGCAGTCATCTCTCGTTCTAGGACCTGTAAGGTCGAAAATGGGGCGGCCGAGCTAGCGTACTGCCGTCCGCCAACGACGCCTCGGCGTCAGGCCGGCGGCAGACAAACGGTCGCCTCTCCATAGTGTGTTCGGGCCGCCAGGGATTTGACATGGATCCGTGCAGGGATCCTCCCGATGGGGCGGCCGAACGGCCTTGCGGCAGATGTCGGCACGCTGATGCCACAGCGCGCCCCTTTGGGCAATGGCGACGGGATCGAGCCAGATCGATCGATCTGCGGCCGATTGTCGTTGCTGCATCCCCTGCCCGCTTCGCCCAGACGTCAGACGGATCGGACGAAGCGACCTTCGGTTACGGTTCACAGTCCTCAGATGAGCGACAACAAGGCCAGATAGGCTACGTTGCCAGCGCATTTCGACCGGCGCGCGCACTTCGGGCCAGCAGAATTCCGCTCGTTTCGCGTAACGCTTGCTCTTGCCCTCGAGCATTCCTATGATCCGCGCCTCGTCAGCGGACCGACCTGGAGCCGGGCCCGCCGATGCTTTGTGTCCGTGGCGGAGCGGCTTCCGCCCAAGAACATTGGTTGCACGTATATGCTCGACGTCCTGCGCCGCGGCGCCCACAGCTGGGCCTCCAAGTTCGTTCTCGGTCTCATCATCCTCAGCTTCGTGGCATTCGGCATCACGACGAAACTGACGAGCGGATCCGGGGCCGACAGTGCCATCGTGATCGGCTCGACCGAAGTGTCCGCGGGCGAGCTGGATATGCGCTTCCGCCGCGAGTTGGACATGTACAGCCAACAGGCTGGGCATCCGCTCACCCGGCAGGAGGCCGCCAGCTTCGGGCTCACCGCCCAGATCCTGTCCGACATCGTCGGCTCGGCGACGCTGACCGAATCCGCCCGGCGGCTCGGCCTCGGCGTTTCCGACGAGGCGGTCAGAAAGCTGATCATCAACGATCCCGCCTTCAAGGGACCGAACGGCCAGTACGACCGCAACTATCTGCGCCTGGTCCTGTCGCGCAACAATTGGACCGAGGATGGCTATGTCGCCGAGCGCATGGCTCAGGCGCTGCGCCAGCAATTGCAGAACGCGCTTGTCGCCGGACTGAAGCCGCCGACCGTGATGCTCGAGATGCTGAACCAATACGCGCTGGAAGAACGCGTCGTGCAGTTCGTCTCGGTCGCACCGGCCGCGCTGTCGACCCTTGCCGATCCGGATCAGGCCGAACTGGCCAAATTCTTCGAGGAGCGCAAGGCGGCCTTCAAGGCGCCAGAATCTCGCAAGCTGCAGGTGCTCCTCATCGATCCGTCGACAGTGTCGAAGGCTGAAGACGTTCCCGATGCCGACGCCAAGGCGGTGTACGATCAAGATGGGGCCCGCTATACGACGGCAGAAAGGCGCCACGTGCTGCAGCTGCCGTTCGATACCAAGGAAGCCGCCGATGCCGCCGCCAAGCGGATCGCCGAGGGGGCGACGTTCGACGCGCTCGCCGCAGACCTGAAGTTGAAGCCAGAAGACATCGACCTGGGCACAGTCGATCAGGCGTCCATCCTCGATCCGACGGTTGCCGAAGCGGCCTTCAAGCTCGCCAAACCCGGCGACGTCTCCGGTGTGGTCGCGGGCAAGTTCCGCAACGTGATCGTCACCGTCAAGGAGATCCTGCCGGGTCAAAAGACGCCGTTCGACGAGGCGAAGGTCGCCATCAAGCAGCAGATTGCTGCAGATCGGGCCGAGCCGGCGATGCGGGCCATGCTGAAGCAGGTCGAATCCCTGCGCGACGAGCGCCAGAGCTTCGCCGAAATCGCCCAGAAGCTGAAACTCGAGGTGAAGATCGTCGACGCCATCGACCGCGATGGCAAGGATGGGGCCGGCAAGCCGATCGTCGGCCTTCCCGAGGTCGACAAGCTCGCCAAGGTGGCGTTCGATTCCGACGTCGGCAACCAGAACGAGGCGCTAGTGCTCGGCAACGGCGGCTTTCTGTTCTACGACGTCGTCGAAGTCAAACCGCCGCACGATCGCACCCTTGAGGAAGTCAAGGGCGATCTCATCACCCGCTGGAAGGACGAGCGGGTGCGCGCCGGGCTCGGCCTGAAGACGACCATCCTCGCCGCCCGTCTGGAAAAGGGCGAATCCTTCGAGGACGTCGCCAAGGCGGCCGGGTTGGAGCTGAAGACCACCGAGCCGTTCAAGCGCTCAGACACGCCGCCCGGTCTCACCCCGGCCGCCGTCGCCGCAGCGTTCGGGTTCGGCGAAGGCTCGGTCACCACGTCACTTGGCGAAAACGACGGCCGCATCATCCTGAAGGTCAAGAGCGTCAACCAGCCGCCGTTCTTTGCCGAAGCCGAAAGCCTGCAGAAGCCGGCGGCGGACTTCTCCGCGTCGTTGCGCGTTTCGGTGCAGAACCAGTACCTTCGGCAGATGCAGAGCGACATCGGCATCAGAGCCAACCAGAAGATCGTCTCTCAGATCATCGGCCAGACCGAATCGCTGAACAACTGACGGATATCGACACCATGCGCATCGAACCCACCGGCGACGGCTTCAAGGAGGTTTACCAGTCCGGCCGGCCGACGGTGGTGTGGACGACGGCCGTCGCCGATCTGGAGACGCCGGTCGCGGCCTACATGAAGCTGTGCGGGACGCGGGATCATTCGCTGCTGCTGGAATCCGTCGAAGGCGGCGCCACACGCGGACGCTACTCGGTCATCGGCTTCGATCCGGATCTGGTCTTCCGCGCCGAAGGCGAGAAGGGCTTAATCAACCGCCGCTTCGCCGCGGACAGGCAAGCCTTCGAGCCGGTCGAGGGCCGCGCCTTCGATGCTCTGAAGAAACTCATCCACGACAGCCAATTTTCGCTGCCGGCCGGCCTGCCACCGATGTCGGCGGGCATCTTCGGCTATCTCGGCTACGATATGGTCCGGCAGATGGAGCAGTTGGGCGCTCCCAATCCCGATCCGATCGGGCTTGCCGATGCGGTCCTGGTGCGGCCGCGCACTGTCTTGGTGTTCGATTCGGTCAAAGACGAGATCACCATCGTTACCCAGGTCCGCCCCGAGGCCGGCATCTCGGCCGAAGACGCCTATGCCCGCGCCGTCGACCGGCTGACGGCTGTCGTCGATGATCTCGATCGCGCGGTCGACAAGTCGCTGGAACCGGCTGATCTGTCGCTGCACGTTCCGGTCAAGTCGAACACGACGCCCGACGACTACATGCGGATGGTTGAGACGGCGAAGGATTACATCGCCGCCGGCGACATCTTCCAGGTGGTCTTGTCGCAGCGCTTCGAGGCGCCGTTCACACTACCGCCGTTCTCGCTCTACCGGGCGCTCAGGCGGGTGAACCCCTCGCCGTTCCTGTATTTCCTCGATTTCGGCAGCTATTCGATCGCCGGCTCGTCGCCGGAAATTCTCGTTCGCGTGCGCGACGGCGAAGTGACGATCAGGCCGATCGCCGGCACAAGACCGCGGGGCAAGACGGCGGACGAGGACAAGGCCAATGCCAGCGACCTCCTGGCCGATCCGAAGGAACTGGCCGAGCACCTGATGCTCCTCGACCTCGGTCGCAACGATGTCGGCCGCGTCTCCGAGATCGGCAGCGTGAAGGTCACTGAGAAATTCTTCCTCGAATACTACAGCCATGTCATGCACATCGTCTCCAACGTCGTCGGCCGGCTGGCCTCCGACAAGGATGTTCTGGACGCGCTCGCCGCCGGCTTTCCCGCCGGCACTGTGTCGGGCGCGCCGAAGGTTCGGGCGATGGAGATCATCGACGAACTGGAGACGGAAAAGCGCGGGCTCTATGCCGGCTGCGTCGGCTATTTCTCCGCCGATGGGGCAATGGATACCTGTATCTGCCTCAGGACGGCTCTGGTGAAGGACGGCACCATCTACGCCCAGGCCGGCGCCGGCGTCGTGGCGGATTCGGTGCCCGCCTCCGAACAGGCCGAATGCGGCAACAAGGCCGGCGCGTTGTTCCGGGCGGCGGAAGAGGCGGTCCGCTTCGCCAATCAGGCACGGCGGGGGCAGTGATGGCGACGAGGGGCGACAAGAGCGAACGATGGCGTCGCCAGCTGAGCTGGCAGTGACAAACCGCGCCGTTGTGCCTATGCCTGTTGTTCAGAGGCGCCCCTGTCCCGATCGTGCCTGTCGAGCCTGAGGTCCGCATTGCTCGCGACCCGGTTGTCGGCCGATCCAGATCCCGGAACCCCGACGATGTATCTGCTCATCGATAACTACGACAGTTTCACCTACAACCTCTATCATTTCCTCGGTGACGAGGGCGCTGCGCCCAAAGTCATCCGCAACGACAAGATCAGCGTCGACGAGGTCGAAGCGCTCGATCCGGAAGCCATCATCCTCTCGCCCGGCCCCTGCACGCCGAACGAGGCGGGCATCTGCCTCGACCTGATCGGGCGGCTGGGCGCGAGGATCCCGATCTTCGGCGTCTGCCTCGGCCATCAGGCGATCGGCCAAGCCTATGGCGGCGTGGTGATGCGCGCGCCGAAGCTGATGCACGGCAAGGTGAGCGAGATCCGCCATACCGGCCGCGGCGTGTTTCGCGGCATCAACGGCGATTTCTCCGGCGCGCGCTACCACTCGCTGATCGTCGAGCGTTCGACCATGCCGTCCGCCCTCGATATCGTCGCCGAGACGGCGGACGGTCTGGTGATGGGGCTCGCCCATCGCGACCATCCGGTGCATGGCGTGCAGTTCCACCCGGAATCGATCGCTTCCGAGAACGGCCATCGCCTGATCCGCAACTTCCTCGATCTGGCCGCCGAGTGGAATGCCACCCGGCGCGCCCGGCCGAGCGCGGCGTGAGGACGGGAGAGGAGAGCGGATCATGACAGACCTGAGAACCCTCATCGGCAAGGCAGCGGCAGGCCAGGCGCTGACCCGCGAGGAAGCCCGGCGCGCCTTCGACATCATGATGTCGGGCGATGCCACGCCGGCGCAGATTGGCGGCTTCCTGATGGCGCTGCGCGTGCGCGGCGAGACCGTTGACGAGATCACCGGCGCCGTCGAAGTGATGCGCGAGAAGATGCTGCGCGTCCAAGCGCCGGACGATGCCATCGATATCGTCGGCACCGGCGGCGACGGGTTGGGCAGCTACAACGTCTCGACGGCGAGCGCCTTCGTGCTGGCCGGCGGCGGCGTCGCCGTCGCCAAACACGGCAACCGGGCGCTGTCGTCGCGCTCCGGTGCGGCCGACACGCTCGTCGCCCTCGGTGTCAAGATCGACATCGATCCGGCGCATATCGCGGCTTGCGTGCGCGAGGCGAACGTCGGCTTCATGTTCGCCCCGGCCCATCACGCCGCGATGAAGCACGTCGGGCCGGCGCGCGTCGAACTCGGCACCCGCACCGCCTTCAATCTCCTCGGCCCCCTTTCCAATCCAGCCGGAGTGAAGCGGCAGATGACCGGCGTCTACGCGTCTGCCTGGGTCGAACCGGTCGCGCGGGTTCTGGCCAATCTGGGATCGGAACGGGTCTGGGTCGTGCATGGGTCCGACGGTCTCGACGAGATCACAGTCACCGGACCGACCGAGGTGGCCGAACTGAAGGACGGACGGATTTCGACTTTCAGCGTGACACCGGAGGAGGTCGGGCTCAAACGGCACGAACCGGCCGCGGTGAAGGGCGGCGATGCCAACCACAATGCCGCAGCGCTCAGGCTGGTGCTCGACGGCGAGGCGTCGGGTTACCGGGACATCGTGTTGATGAACGCCGGAGCCGGATTTGTCGTCGCCGGCAGGGCCGAGACGCTGATCGAGGGCGTGGCGCTGGCCGCCCAGTCGATCGATTCGGGCGCAGCGCGGGCCCGGCTCGTCCGATTGATCGAGGTGTCGAACGCATGAGCGACATCTTGGCGAAGATCGAGATCTACAAGCGGGCGGAGATCGCCGCGGCTGAGGCCGCGCTGCCGCTCGCCGAGGTGAAGGCACTGGCGGCCGATCAACCCCGTCCGCGTGGGTTTCTGTCCGCGCTCAAGACCAAAATCGCGCAAGGCAAACCGGCGCTCATCGCCGAGATCAAGAAGGCCAGCCCGTCGAAGGGTCTGATCCGCGCCGATTTCGATCCGCCTGCCCTCGCCCGGGCTTATGCTGAAGGCGGTGCGGCCTGCCTGTCGGTGCTGACCGATGCTCCGTCGTTCCAGGGCAGTCCGGACTACCTGAAGGCGGCGCGCGCCGCCGTCGATCTGCCGGCGCTGAGGAAGGACTTCCTGTTTACCCCCTATCAGGTCTACGAGGCGCGCGCCTGGGGTGCCGACTGCATCCTGATCATCATGGCAAGCCTGTCCGACGACGATGCTAAAGCGCTTGAAGAAACGGCTCTAAGCCTCGGTATGGACGTGCTGATAGAGGTTCACGATGAGGCGGAACTTGGCCGTGCTCTGAAACTCTCTTCGCCCCTCCTCGGCATCAACAACCGAAATCTGAAAACCTTCGAAGTGACGCTCGCAACATCCGAGCGGCTCGCCCCACAGGTTCCGGCGGACCGCCTGATCGTCGGCGAAAGCGGCATCTTCACCTCCGCCGATCTCACCCGGCTGGCCGCCGTCGGTATCAATACGTTCCTTGTCGGGGAGAGCCTGATGCGGCAGGACGACGTCACCGCCGCCACGCGCGCCCTCATCGGCTGACGCCCGCAACGAGGCTTCCATGACCGGATTGACCCATCTCGACGAGACCGGCGCCGCCCATATGGTCGACGTCGGCGACAAGGCGACGACGGCACGGACAGCGACGGCTGCCGGAGAGGTGTCGATGCGGACCGAAACCCTCGACATGATCCGCAATGGTCTGGCCAAGAAGGGCGACGTGATCGCCACGGCCCGCATCGCCGGCATCATGGCGGCCAAGCGCACGTCCGAACTGATCCCGCTCTGCCATCCGATCGCGCTGACCAGCGTCAACGTCGACATCGTGGCCGACGACGCCCTGCCCGGCCTCACCGTTACCGCGACCTGCAAGGTCGCCGGCCAGACCGGCGTCGAGATGGAGGCGCTGACCGCCGTCTCGGTCGCCTGCCTCACCATCTACGACATGGCCAAAGCAGTCGATCGCGGCATGAAGATCGGCTGCATCAGGCTTATCCACAAGGCCGGCGGCAAGTCGGGCGACTGGCGGGGAGACTAGGAATGGCACTGCTCTCGCTCGAAGAGGCCCGGGCGCGGGTGCTCGATCGCGTGGTCGCGCTCGCCGGGGAAGAGGTCGAGCTGATGGCGGCGAACGGGCGCACGCTCGCCGAGGATCTCGCTGCCCGGCGCACGCAGCCGCCCTTCGACGTCTCCGCCATGGACGGCTATGCGGTCAGGGCCGTCGATGTCGCACATTGCCCGGCGGACCTCGCCGTGATCGGGGCCGTGCCGGCCGGCTACGCGTTCGACGGCAGCGTCGGACCGGGCCAGGCAGTCCGCATCTTCACCGGCGCGCCCATGCCCGCGGGCGCCGACGCGGTGCTGATTCAGGAGAATACGGCCATTTCCGGCGAAGGTCGCGTCACCGCGCTCGAGCCGGTCGCCGAGGGCCGCAACGTCCGTCGCGCCGGGCTCGATTTCACCGCGGGGGACGTCCTGCTGCGGCGCGGGCATCGGCTGTCATGGCGTGACGTGGCGATCGCCGCCGCCATGAACCATCCGAGTGTCAAGGTCACGCGGCGGCCGCGCGTCGCCATCCTCGCGACAGGCGACGAACTCGTGCGACCCGGCGCAACGCCAGGGGCGGCGCAGATCGTCGCCTCCAATTCCTTTGCCGTCGCCGCATTTACCCAGGCCCAGGGCGGCGAGGCGATCGACATCGGCATCGTGCCCGACGATCTCGGCCAGACCGTCGAGCGGATCCGGCACGGGCTGGCGCTCGGTGTCGACGTGCTGGTCACCTTCGGCGGCGCATCCGTTGGCGATCACGACCTCGTCCATCAGGCCCTCGTCACCGCAGGCGCGGACGTCAACTTCTGGAAGGTGGCGCTCAGGCCCGGCAAGCCTTTGATGTCGGCCCGGATCGGCGCCACGCGCATCCTCGGCATGCCCGGCAATCCGGTGTCCAGCATGGTCGGGGCGGTGCTGTTCCTCGGACCGCTGATCGGTGCGCTCCTCGGCCGCGACGTGACGGGCGAGCCGGCGACGGAGCCGGCCATTCTCGGTGCCGCTCTGAAAGAGAATGACGGCCGCGCCGATTTCCTGCGCGCCACGCTCGCTCCGCTCGCCACGGGACTGCCGATCGCCACCGCATTCGAGCGGCAGGATTCGGCCATGCTCAGCCGCTTCGTCGCCGCCGACTGCCTGATCCTGCGCGAACCGCATGCACCGCCGGCCGACGCCGGCGACAGCTGCCGCATCGTTCGGCTGTAGCGACCAGAACCGCCACCATCTGCCTGTAAGTGCTGAGCCTGTGCCGTCATTTGGCGCACGCGCGCAGGTTCCCGATATGTCTTCAGCAAATATTAACCATTGCGGAACATCAAGGGAACGTGTAGACGTGGTTCCGGTTTTGTCCCAGATTCGATTCACCTCGCCGCCGCCTTTTGCGAGCGTCTGACTGGGGCGGGAACGCGTTGGAAGTTCGTCGATTACGTTTGCGCCGGGCGCCCTCCGGGGACCGGCAGCGTCTACGGCCTCAGGAAGGAACGGCAGCGTCATGCTGACTCGCAAACAATATGAGCTTCTGATGTTCGTGCACGAGCGCCTGAAGGAGACGGGCATTCCGCCCTCGTTCGACGAGATGAAGGACGCGCTCGATCTCCGGTCGAAGTCGGGCATCCATCGGCTGATCACGGCGCTCGAAGAACGCGGCTTCATCCGTCGCCTGCCCAACCGGGCGCGGGCGCTCGAGGTGCTACGCCTGCCGGATTCGGTGACGCCCGGGCTTGCCGCCCAATCGCGCGCCGGCACCGGCAACAAGGGGTTCGCTCCCGCCGTCATTGAGGGCAGCCTCGGCAAGATGCGGCCGGTGCCGCCGGCCGAAGAGCGCGCTCAGGTCATTTCAGTCCCGGTCATGGGCCGGATCGCCGCCGGCACGCCGATCGCCGCGATCCAGACCTACACGCACTCGATCCCGGTACCTATCGACCTGTTGTCGAGCGGTGACCATTTTGCCCTCGAGGTGCGCGGCGATTCGATGATCGACGCAGGCATCCTCGACGGCGACACGGTGGTGATCAAACGCTCCGACAGCGCCGATACCGGCGACATCGTGGTGGCGCTGGTCGACGACGAGGAGGCGACCTTGAAGCGCCTCAGGAAGCGCGGCGCCTCGATCGCCCTGGAAGCCGCCAATCCGGCCTATGAGACCCGCATCTTCGGGCCCGACCGGGTGAAGGTACAGGGTAAGCTGATCGGGCTGATCCGGCGGTACTGAACTGCTGCGCGTCGGACGGTTGGGACGGGCCGGCTTGACCGTTGCGCCGGCATCGGTTTGGCGCTTTGGACGAGGCAACCCGACCGGACGGATGGGGCGAGTGGCGGGTGCGTTCGCATAAGCGGTTGAAATCCCAGTTATTCCATTTGGTGCGCGAGCCTCCCGCGCCGGCATTTGCGGGCATGCGGTCGGCATGCGCACGGTTGAGGAAGCGTGGGCTGGCAAGGATCGGTCATTCGGCCGGCGGGCTGTCGGCATCGGGAGCCGCGGTCGGGTCGAGCGGCAGGCGGTCGGCGGCAATTGCCGGTTTGGCCTTTTTTGCCTTCAGCACCGGACCTGTTAGTGCGGGACGGCGTGGCTCGGCAGTGGTTGGGTCTGCCGTCGGTTGGACGGCTGAAGCCGGGACCTCGGCTGTCGGGGACGGCAGCAGAGCTTCTGTGGAAGGTTGCGGCACATCGGCTGCCGGTTCGTTCGTAGCGTCGGGCCCGGCCTTCTGCGGCGCGTCGGGTTGCACGGGGGTGGTCGGGTGCTGCGGCTCGGCCGGTGATACCGCGGGCGGTGCCTTGGCCGGCGGTCGCGGTGTTTCCGGCGGCCGGTTGATCCATGGCCGCGATGCGTCGGCGAGCGACACGGCAACGCGCGCCAAGGGGGGATCAGGATCGGCGTCCTCCGCCACCAGCGGCAGCGATTCGTCCGGGGCGATCGACGACGGGTTTGTGGTGGTGGCGATGTGCAGGCCGTCGGAGCGGTCGGCGAGCGCCTCGCTCCTGAAGCGGATGGCGACAGCGCCGGAGCGGGCAAGGCTTGCGCGGTCGATGACGAGTGCGGTCGAACGGCAGTCCTCCGGTGCCGTGAGCCGGGTGATGACGACGGCGGCGAGCCGGCAGTCCTCTTCGAAGGCCTTGGGATCGGTGACATAGACGATGCCGCGCGCCGGCAGCCGCAGCGCGCCGGGATCGCGGTAGACGCAGCCGAGAGGATCGCAGCGCCAGCCCGCGGCAAGGCTGGGATCGAGCTTTGCCCGCGCATCTGCCGGCGTCGAAGGTGCGGCATCGGCGGTCAGCCAGTTGGCGGTGACGAAGCGGTTCGATTTGGCGCCGAGGACATGCAGTTCGCCGTCGGCGCCGCGCACCGCGATCGGCAGACCCTCATCGGCGACGAGTACGTCGGGCCGTTCGGCGAATGGCGCAAGGGCGAGCGCGACGAGCATCGGCGAGATCCCGAGGAGGCGCCACGGTCGCTGCCACAGGCAGAGCCAGAGAAGGCCGGCGATGGCAAGGGCATTGGACCACGGATGGATGCGGCCGATGAGCCCCGCTCCGCCGGGCAAGCCCGCGGCGAAGGCGCCGATCGCGTCCATGTAGTCGATTGCCAGCCCCATGACGGACAGCGGATAGGCCTCCAGCCCAAACGGCATGACCAGACAGGCGAGGACCGCCATGGGCATGGCGATCAGATCAATCACGGGCAGCACGACGAGGTTCGACAGCATGCCGTAGGGCGTGCCGCGGAAGAACTGGTCGGCGATGACGGACGCGGTTGCAACGGTGGCGATCAGCGAGGAGACCATGGCCGCTGCGGCATAGCCGGCGGCGGAGCGCAAGACATGGGCGATCGGCCCGACGTCGCGGGCAACCGCCGACTGCGGGTGGCTGAGGCGGAATTGCCGCCAAGCCTGATAGGAGCCGATCAGCGCGATGACGGCAAGATAGGACATCAGGAAGCTCGGCTCGACCACCTGCGCCGGATCGCGCGCCAGAAGCAGGAGCGCGGAGAGGGCGACATTGCGCATCGACAGGGCCGGCCGGCCAATGAGGATGGCGAACAGCATGATGGCGCACATCACGTAGGAACGCTCGGCCGCCACCTGATCGCCTGCCAGCATCATGTAGAACGAGATGGCGAACAGCGCGGCGCCGGCTGCCCATTTCTTGATGGGAAAGCGCAGCGCGATCGGCGGGATCAGAGCAAGGAGGAAGCGCACGACAAGAAACACGCCCGAGGCGACAAGACTCATGTGCAGGCCGGAAATCGAAATGATGTGCGACAGGCCGGACATCCTGAGCGCATCGTTCTCGGCGTCCGGGATGCCGCGCTGCTCGCCGACGATCATGGCGGCGGCGATGGCGCCGGAGGCGCCGGGCAGGCTGGCGCGGATCCGCTCGGCGATCGTATGGCGCAGGTCGGCGACGGCAGCGAGAGCCGCCATGGCGAAGGGCGCGGGGCCCAGATCGACCCTGGTGATCTTGCCCATGGCGAAGCCCGTGGCGCCGCGGCCGTCGAAGAAGGCGCGGCGGGCGAAATCGTAGCCGCCAGGCATCACCGGGCCTTGCAGCGGCCGCATTTTGGCGAGGAACCGCACAGCCTCGCCGTTTCGCGGCGTTGCCGGGCCGGCGCGGAAGGTAACGGTGATCAGCGCCGGCACGGCGGATTTCTCCAGCCGCTTCGCCGTCATGTCGACGACCGCGACGCTGGCGCGCGTCGCCCCCTTCAGCACGGTCTCCTCGCCGACGATCCGGCCGGTAACCGTGACGATGCGCTCGCGGTCGAGCCGTGGCCCGGCCGAGCGGATCGATTCCAGCGAGCCGAACCACACGCCGAGGATCGCCATCACGGCAACGAGCGTGCCGAAGGCATGTTCGGCACGGCGGCGGCGATAGATCAGCGTGGCCAGGGCAGCCGCGGCAAGGCCGGTGAGCGCGACGAACGAGGGCTCGTGCGGCAGGCCCAGATAGATCGCGGCTCCCACGGCGAAGGCAACGATCGCCCAGGCAAAGCCGCCCCCGGCATTGAGTTCGTCGCCGAGCGACTGGGCGAGCCAGTCCCGGAACCGGCCGGCGTGGGCACTGAGGCGGACGAGGTATCCGGGCGCGACGAGACCGAAGGATCGGGGCGCCGCCGCGGGACCGGGTGCTGCGACGGGTCGAGGCGCCCGGGGGAATGCGGCTCTGCCGCCCTCCCCGCGCTCCGCCCCGCCTGTGCCCCCTTCGCGCATCGCGCCGTCGCCCCGGTCGGCCGTTCCCCGGCCACCAGCAACAGACGGGGCCTGAGGCGACCGTCCGAAGGGTCCGCGTGGCCGGGACTTTGCGCGAGAGATACTAGAACAGGATGTGGTTTGACGGAACACACCCTCGACGGGACATTTTGACCGAAATTGGCTCAACCCCGGTCGATACGCGCCGCGAAACAGCCGCGTTTGGCAAAATGTGCATGCAGGTAGGCTACATCGGCGATCTGGAAGAAGCGCTCGATCAGCGGCGCCAGATCTCGCCCTTCGGCGAGATCTGCCTCGAGCATCTCGCCATCGCCGGAAAACGCCCGCAGCGAGATCGTACGGCTTCGCAGGACCTCAGGGATGGCGTCGGCAACTTCGACCGCGGCCTCGGCGCCCTCGCGCACGAAGATCGCATGGCTGGCGCGGTAGGGCGTGTTGGCCGGCTGGTGCAGATAGTTCACCAGGATGGCCGTCTCGCCGGGCAGAAGGTCGCGCAGCTCAATGCGATCCGGCACGCCCGGAGTCCGATCGACCCGGTACCGCCGGGCGGCGTGGCGCGAGAGGTCTTCGTCCGATAGACCGAACAGCGGCTGGAACGGCGCGGGATCAAGCCCGCGAATGCGAAACGACATGGCAACCTCCTCGTTGACGGGACAAGGACTAGGCAGCCGGCTGCGGGGCTGCATCCCGTTTCTTGCCGTGCAATTCGCCATTCCCATCCGGTGGCTGTCGCCGCCCGGCCGCAGACGGCCCGGAAACCGGCGCAAACAGCGCTGCGCAGCGGGTGAAGCCGGCCCGCCGGGGTGCGCGGCATCGGCATTCCGCCGCCGCAGCGGGCGCCGATTTCGTTCGCTTCGGCACGGTGGACGCACGCACGTTTGGATTTCGCCACACTCATGCTACAGAAACGGCCCGCGAGCCGACCGTCAGCCAAGACCGTCGCCGGCACGATCCAAGCCAAGGCTTCCGAACCCACCATGAGCGCAGTCGTCACCCGTTTTGCCCCCTCGCCGACCGGATATCTTCACATCGGGGGTGCCCGCACCGCCCTATTCAACTGGCTCTACGCGCGCCATACCGGCGGGCGGATGCTGTTGAGGATCGAGGACACCGATCGGGAACGTTCGACCGACGCCGCGATCACCGCGATCATCGATGGCTTGCGGTGGCTCGGGCTCAGCTGGGAAGGCGAGCCGATCTTCCAGTTCGCGCGCGCCGAGCGACATGCCGAAGTGGCGCGCCATCTGGTCGAGCAGGGTCACGCCTATTACTGCTACGCCAGCCAGGCCGAGCTCGACCAGATGCGCGAGCTTGCCGCCAAGGAAGGCAGGCCGCCGCGCTATGATGGCCGCTGGCGCGACCGCGATCCCTCCGAGGCGCCGGCCGGCGTCAAGCCGGTCATCCGCATCAAGGTAGCGCAGACCGGCGAGACGGTGATCGACGATCAGGTGCAGGGCCACGTCGTGTTCCGCAACGACGTGCTCGACGATTTCATCCTGTTGCGCTCGGACGGCACGCCCACCTATATGCTCGCCGTCGTCGTCGACGACCACGACATGGGCGTCACCCACATCATCCGTGGCGACGATCACCTGACCAACGCTGCCCGGCAGACGCAGATCTACACAGCGATGGGCTGGCAGGTGCCGGCGATGGCGCATATCCCTCTGATCCACGGTCCCGACGGTGCCAAACTGTCGAAGCGGCACGGTGCGCTCGGCGTCGATGCCTATCGCGCCATGGGATATCTGCCGGAGGCGATCCTCAACTATCTCGCCCGACTCGGCTGGAGCCATGGCGATGACGAACTGTTCTCAACCGATCAGGCCAGCGACTGGTTCGAGATCGGCGACGTCAACAAGGGCGCGGCGCGTTTCGACTTTGCCAAACTCGAACACCTGAACGCCATCTACATCCGCTCGGCCACCAACGAGCGGCTGGTCGCCTCGATTCTCGAGCTGCTGCCCTACCTCCCCGACGGCGCTGGGCTGTTGGCGAAGCTGACGCCGCAGAAGCAGGCCCAGCTTGCATCCGCCATGCCAGGCCTGAAGGAGCGGGCGCGCACCCTCCTCGAACTCATCGACGGCGCCGGATACCTGCTCGCCGAGCGTCCGCTGAAGCTCGACGACAAGGCCGCCGGCGTACTCGATGCCGACGCGCTCGCGGTCCTGAAGGAAGTGCATGCGCGACTCGCCGTGCTGCCCGAGTGGTCGGTGGCGGCGACCGAGACGGCGGTGCGCGATTTCGCCGAATCCGCTGGTCTGAAGCTCGGCAAGGCGGCGCAACCGCTCAGAGCCGCGCTTACCGGTCGCACGACCTCCCCGCCGATCTTCGACGTGCTCGGCGTGCTCGGCCGCGAGGAATGCCTGGCGCGAATAGCCGATCGGCTCGGGGCATGATTTTGCGCTGCGAAGGCGGGCCCCCATTGTGTTCAAGTGTCATTTCGTGATTTCTTCTGCGCTGCATCATCCCTTGGACGAACTTGCCGCAGGCTGCTCAGTCGTTTAGGGGATGACGCGTGCGACCCGTCGAAGCGTCGCAGCCAACGGCAATCCGGCCGCCGGCTGCCTGCAGTCGTCGAAGCCCCGGGCGAGACCCGCTGCGGGGCCGGGTGTGCGGGCGATGGCCACAGCCGGCTCGCCGCTCTTATGCCCGCCACACAGGCGGCGGGCGTGGAAACATGCAGCCAGCCCACGGTAGTTGGGCGGTTGACCTTTGGCACAGGCGTTCCATCTTCGCCAGGATGGGACCCGAAGTCGATCAGCCGCGCTGCCCGTGGGGCTGGCCCGCCGCCGACCGCCGATCCGCCGATCCGCCGGCGGCTTATTCAAGCCGACGGCAGGGAATTCCAGCCGAACCGTCCGTCCTTGGGGTCTACGCGCATGACAGAAAAACTCGCGAAATTGTCTATCGGTAACCAGGCTTGGGAATTCCCGATCCGCTCCGGGAGCATCGGGCCGGATGTTATCGACATCTCAAAGCTGTACGGCGGAACGAAGATGTTCACGTACGATCCGGGCTTCACGTCAACGGCGGCGTGCGAGTCGAAGATCACGTATATCGACGGCGACGAGGGCATGCTGCTCTATCGCGGCTACCCGATCGAGCAACTGGCGGTGCACGGCGACTTCCTGGAGACCTGCTACCTCCTGCTGTACGGCGAGCTGCCCAACCCCACCGAAAAGAGCAAGTTCGACCACACCGTCATCCGCCACACGATGGTGCACGAGCAGATGAGCCGGTTCCTGTCCGGCTTCCGTCGCGACGCCCATCCGATGGCGGTCATGGTGGCATTGGTCGGCGCCATGTCGGCCTTCTACCACGACAGCTTGGACATCACCGATCCGCATCATCGGCTCGTCTCGTCGATCCGCATGATCGCCAAGATGCCAACCATGGCATCGATGGCCTATAAGTATTCGATCGGACAGCCGTTTGTCTATCCGAAGAACGAGCTGGGCTATACTGCCAATTTCCTGCGGATGTGCTTCTCGATCCCGTGCGAGGAGTATATCGTGGACCCCATCCTGGAGCGCGCGCTCGACCGTATCTTCATCCTGCATGCCGATCACGAGCAGAACGCGTCGACCTCGACGGTCCGCCTTGCCGGCTCTTCGGGAGCCAATCCGTTCGCCTGCGTCGCTGCCGGCATCGCCTGCCTGTGGGGGCCGGCGCACGGCGGCGCGAATGAGGCGGCGCTCGCCATGCTCGAGGAAATCGGCACGCCCGAGCGCATCCCGCAGTATGTCGCCCGCGCCAAGGACAAGAACGATCCGTTCCGCCTGATGGGCTTCGGCCACCGCGTCTACAAGAACTACGATCCACGCGCCAAGCTGATGCAGCAGACGACGCACGAAGTGCTGAAGCTGCTCGGCCATGGTGACGACCCGTTGCTGCAGGTGGCGCTTGAACTCGAGCGCATCGCGCTGCACGACGAGTATTTCATCGAGAAGAAGCTCTACCCGAACATCGACTTCTACTCGGGCATCACGTTGAAGGCGATGGGCTTCCCGACCTCGATGTTCACCGTGCTGTTCGCGCTGGCCCGCACCGTCGGCTGGATCGCGCAGTGGAAGGAAATGATCGAAGATCCGGGCCAGAAGATCGGCCGTCCGCGCCAGCTCTACACCGGCGCGCCGAAGCGCGAGTATATCGAACTCGCCAACCGGGCCTGATCCGGCTTTCGGCCAAGACCGCAGAAGGGCGCCCCGGGGCGCCCTTTTTCGTTGTCGGCACGGGTCTCGTAGGCTGCGGGCGCGTCCGCCGGCGGGGAGCGATCTGGCCAGGACTGCCCACGCGGCAGACGCCCTACCCTTTTGCCGCCGCGTCGGCGATCGCCTGCCATACCGCCTCGGCGGCATGCGCGTCGGGATCGAAGCCGGGCTCAGGCAGCATGGCGGCATCGAGCCGCCCAAAGGCATCCAACTGCCGCCGGCGCTCGGGCGTATCGGAGAGAAGCGCGGCGACCGCCTTGGCCAGAACGGCCGGCGTGCAGCCGCCGTCGATGAACTCCGGGATCACCTTTTCGCCGACGATGACGTTGGTGAGCTGGGCCGAGCGGACAGGCAGCCGGCCTGCGAGTGCCTTCGGTGGCCTCAGCAGGTATTTGACCCAGCGCCCGATCCAGTCGAGCCGGTAGGCAGCGACCGTCGGCACATGGGCTAGGCCGAGTTCCAGCGTCGCCGTGCCGGAGGCGGCGAGCGCCGCATCAGCCTGGCGGAAAGCGGCCAGCTTCGCCGCCTCACCTGAGACCAGCACCGGCTTGACCGGCCATTGGGCGATGCCAGCTTCGACGAGCGGGCGGACGTGATCGACGACGGGTAGCGTCAGGTCGAACGGGCCGATGCGATCCTCGACGAGCTTCAGCGCCGCGCCGAAGGGGCCGAGCAGCCGCGTCACCTCAGACCGGCGGCTGCCGGGCATGACCAGAAGGCGCGGGCGGCGACCGAGGTCGAGCGGAGCCGGTCCGAGCCCGTCCGGATTGCGGGCGCGTTCGAGCTTCTTGACGAAGGGGTGGCCGACAAATGTGGTGGGCGGTCCGCCGAGCAGCGCGTGCACGTCAGGCTCGAACGGC
>JARLIT010000083.1 GCA_031291575.1 Ancalomicrobiaceae bacterium | reverse complement strand
TCTCCAGGTAGTACATCGTATCCGGCCCCAGGTGCTCGGCGTGGATCACCGTGCCGGCCCAGACGCCGTCATCGCGGATGAGGAGGTGCTCGGGGCGGACGCCGATGGTCGTGGCCCCCAGCCGAGCGGCCGTCTCGCCGGCGATGAAGTTCATCTTCGGCGAGCCGATGAAGCCGGCAACGAACAGGTTGGCCGGCTTGTGATAGAGTTCCAAGGGCTTGCCGATCTGTTCCACCGCGCCAGCGTTGAACACCATGATGCGGTCGGCCAGCGTCATGGCCTCGACCTGATCATGCGTCACGTAGACCATCGTGGCACCGAGATTGCGGTGCAGTTTGGCGATCTCGATGCGGGTACCGACGCGCAGAGCGGCATCGAGATTGGACAACGGCTCATCGAACAGGAACAAGCTCGGCTGGCGCACGATGGCGCGGCCGATGGCGACGCGTTGCCGCTGGCCGCCGGAGAGTTCCGCCGGGCGACGGGCCAACAGTTCCTCCAGCCGCAGCATGGCCGCCGCCTCGCCGACGCGGGCGACGATCTCCGGCTTGGCGACGCCCGCCTGCTCCAGCGCCAGCCCCATGTTGCGCTTGACATCCAGGTGAGGGTAAAGCGCGTAGGTTTGGAACACCATGGCGATGCCGCGCTTGGCCGGTGGCATCGCATCGACCAGGTGGCCGTCGATCCTGACGTGGCCACTCGTCTGTTCCTCGAGCCCGGCGATGATCCTGAGCATCGTCGATTTGCCGCAGCCGGACGGGCCGACGAACACGGCGAACTCGCCGTCCTCGACCGACAGGTCGATGCCCTTCAGCACCTCGACGGTGCCGAACGTCTTGCGGATCTCGGAGAGATGCAGGGATCCCATGGGTGGTCCTCTCAGGCATATTCCCGGAACGTCAAGCCCTTTCCGGAACATACTATGCGTTGAAACAAACGGTTAGAGCGCACCTGGCGCCGGCCGGGAAGCGCTAGAGATCGATCGCACGGCGCTCGCGCATGGACCGGTCGGCGGCCAGCGCGATCTCCAGCGACTTGACCGCATCCTCCATGTGTTTGGTCAGGTCGAGATCTTCGCGGATGGCCTTCAACACGAAGGCCTGTTCGCGCTCGCACAGATCCTGGTGGCCGGGTTCGTCGGCCATGGAGAACAGCTCGTCGGCCTTGACGAATTGCCCGGCGGCATCGAGCGCGGCGTGATGCAGCCGGATGGTCGAGGTCTTGGTGTGGGTGTCGACATCGGCCGACTTTGCCCCTTCGTGCATGACGATCGACACCGAGCCGTTCGGGCTCATCACGTCCTTCACGAAGAAGGCCGTCTCCGACATCATCGGCCCCCAGCCGGCCTCGTACCAGCCGACCGAACCGTCGTCGAACAGGACCTGCAAATGGCCGTAGTTGACTTGGGCCGGATCGATCTCGTCGGTCATCCTCAGCCCCATGCCGCGCACCTGGGTCGGGCGGGCATCGGTGATCTGGCACATGACGTCGAGATAGTGCACGCCGCAGTCGACGATCGGCGACGTCGTCTCCATCAGCGTCTTGTGGATCTCCCAGGCCGGACCGGAGGACTGCTGATTGAGGTTCATGCGCATGACGAACGGCGGGCCCAATTCGCGCGCCAGCCGGATGAATTCGATCCACGATGGATGGTGGCGCAGGATGTAGCCGATGACGAGTTTGCGCCCGTTCGCCTTCGCCGCATCGACCACACGGCGGGCATCGAGCGCATTGGCGGCGAGCGGCTTTTCGACAAACACATGGGCGCCCGCCTCCATCGCCGCTATGGCGAGATTGGCGTGACTGTCGGTGTAGGTGGCGATGGAGACGAGATCCGGCTTCAGCGCCAACCCCACCTCGAGGCCGTCGAGCCGAGGATAGCGGCTGACTTCCTCCGGCAGCGTCACCTCGGTCCGATTGACGAGGCCGATGACGTCGAAGCCGGGATTGCGGGCATAGGCGAGCGCGTGGCTGCGGCCCATCTGGCCCAAACCGATGACGAGTGTCCTGAGCGGCTGCATGAGATCTGCCCTTGTGTGCGCGCCCCGCCTATTTCACGGCTCCGGCGGTTAGCCCGCGGATCAACTGCCGGGAGAAGGCGAGGTAGAGGACGAGAACGGGGAGAATGGCCAGCGTCAGTGCCGCCAAGACCGCGTTCCAGTTGGTGACATATTGGCCGATGAAGGACTGCGCCCCGAGAGTGACGGTCTTCGTCGCCTCGCCCGGCGCCAGGATCAGCGGGAACCACAGATCGTTCCAGATCGGGATCATGGTGAAGACGGCGACGGTGGCGATCGCCGGCCGGGTCAAGGGCAGCACCAGCTTGAAGAAGATGGCGTATTCGGAAAGACCGTCGATGCGCGCGGCGTTCTTCAGGTCGGATGAGACGGCGTGCATGAATTCCGACAGGATGAAGATGGCGAGCGGCAATCCTTGCGCGGTGTAGACGAGGATCAGCGCCAGATGGGTGTTCACCAGCCGGGTCGCTACCATGATATTCAATATGGCGATGGTGCCGAGCCGGATCGGAATCATGATACCAAGCGCCAGATAGAGCCCCATCAGCGTATTGCCGCGGAAGCGGTATTCGCTGAGCGCAAAAGCCGCCATGGCGCCGAACAGGAGGACCGCGACGATCGACGTCCCCGTGACGATCAGGCTGTTGCTGAAATAGCTGGCGAAGTTGCCCTGGTTGATGACGGTGGTGAAACCGATGAGATCGAAGGTCTTCGGCCCGGGCAGCGACATCGGCGAGGAGAAGATTGCCGCCCGGCTCTTCATCGAGTTGATGACAATGAGGACCACCGGCGCCAGGCAGAGCGCCGTATAGGCGATCAGGGCCAGATGCATCAGGCCGGAGCGGATGAGCGACGTGCGGGCTTTGGCTGTCGTCACGGGTTTGACCTCACAGCTGGTATCGGCGCATGCGCGTCTGGATGGCGAAGAGGTAGATCATCACGCCGGTGAGGATGATCAGGAACATCATCGTGGCGATGGTGGCGCCCATGTTCTGGTCGCCCAATTGCAGCTGGAAGCCGAAGAAGGTGCGGTAGAGGTAGGTGCCCAACAGATCGGTCGAGAAGTTCGGCCCGGCCATCGCCCCCTGCGCCGTATAGACGAGGTCGAAGGCGTTGAAGTTGCCGACGAACGTCAGGATCGACACGATGCCGACGGTCGGCAGCACCAACGGCAGCTTGATCTTGAAGAACTGGCCGACGCCGGTGATGCCGTCGAGTTCGGCCGCTTCGATCACCTCTTCGGGGATGGCTAGCAGCGCCGCATAGATCAGCATCATCGGGATGCCGACGAACTGCCACACCGAAATCAATGAAAGCGTGATCAGCGCCGACGATTCCAGGCCGAGCCACGGCCCGAACAGAAACTTCAGCCCGAGGGCGCCGAGGATTCCGGGAGCCACGCCCCAGATCGGCGACAGGATCAGCTTCCACACGAAGCCGACGATGACGAACGACAGCATGGTCGGCAGGAAGATGGCGGTGCGGTAGAAGGTGCGGCCCTTGAGGCGCGGCACCGACAGCATGGCAGCGAGCGCGATGCCGACGGGATTCTGGATCATCATATGAATGATGAAGAAGACGACGTTGTTCTGAAGCGCGTTCCAGAAGGATTTCGACCAGCGCAGATCGCCGAACAGGGTGACGAAATTGGTGAAGCCGACGAAGACCGACTGGTTGTCGACCGTGGTGAACAGCGACAGCCTCAGCGTGTCGACGAGGGGGACGATCATCAGCGCGGTGTAGACGGCGACCGCCGGCGCCAGAAACACGGCGATATGCCAGCGGCGCGGCGGTCTTGCGGCGATTTCGTCGTCGGACATGGCGTTACTCGAGGCTTCTAATTTTCCGTCATTGCGAGCGAAGCGAAGCAATCCAGAAAGCCCAGGAGTGATGTCTGGATTGCTTCGCTTCGCTCGCAATGACGGGGAAGGGATTTTCCGGTACGGAGCCCTTCATGCCTAGAGGAGCGAGGCGATAGCCGAGCCTCGAAGGACGAAGGGTGACCGACTCAAACCGAGCGATGGAATGCGAGCGGGCCCCGATCCCTCCATGGTTGGAGGCTCGCTTGCGCTCGCACCTCACCATGAAGGGACTCAAGGTTTGCCCTAATCGAAGCAGATCACTTCGCCGGCTTGTACCAGGCGTCGAGGCCGACCTGCAGGCGCTTGCCCGCCGCTTCCGGGGTCTCCGTGCCGTTCAAGACGTTGGCCGAGGCGAGCCAGGTCTCGTTTTCGAGGTTCGGCGTGCCGCGCGACAGGATCTGGTAGGTCGAGCGGATGGTCGACTTGCACTTGC
>JARLIT010000082.1 GCA_031291575.1 Ancalomicrobiaceae bacterium | reverse complement strand
GGTAACTTCAAAAGTCTTGCTATGGCTGAGAGGAAACGCCGGACGCGCCTTCAAACCTCTGACGGAGATTGGCGTGCTCAGTAGCTCATCGCGCTAGCTTGAGCAGCGAACCACTAGGGTGGCGGTATCCAAGGAGCGCTGGTGGCCCTGGTATCGACGGAGATCGATATTGCAGAGGCCAAATCCTCCGGCGACGTTTTCCCACCGGAAGCGACGGTCAACTGTCGATCCGTCGCTGCCGCTGCGACGACCTCGAGGAGCCTGTTCGTCAGCCACGACCGATGTCATCCTCGCCAAGGTGGTCGGGGCGAGAGGATTGTCGCGACCCAATCGATGAACGCACGCGCCTTTGCCGGCACCAGCCGACCGGGCGGCAGGACCGCATTGACGGCCTCGCCATCGCTTGCCGACCAGTCGGGCAGCACTCGGATCAGCCGGCCGTCGGCAAGCTCGCGCCCAACCAGCCAATCTGACGCCAACAGGATCCCGCTGCCGCCGAGCGCTGCCGTCAGCAAGGCTTCGCCGTCATCCGCCAACATCAGCCCATCGATCTGTATCTCGGTGCGATCGTCGCCGTTGCGCAAACGCCAGATAGGCCGACTGCGCGGCTGCAGGAACCCCAGGCCGGCATGCTCGGCCAGATCCGCTGGCGTCGCAGGAGCGCCACGCCGCTCCAGATAGTCCGGCGACGCACACAGCACGCGCGCGAACGGCGCCAATTGCCGAGCCGTCAGCCCACTTGGCTTCGGCGTGCCTAGCCGGATCGCAACATCAATGCGTTCGGCGATGATGTCCACCAGTCGGTCGGTAAACTGCGCCTCGATGCGGATGCTTGGGTGGGCGGCGAGAAACTGCGGCAGCAACGGCGCGATCCACAGCCGCCCGAAGGCGGCCGGCAATGCCAGACGCAACGTGCCGCGCGGCGCGGCAGCGCTGCGCGAGATGGCAGCATCGGCGTCGGCCAGTTCGGCCAATACGACTTGAACCCGGGTCAGATATTCGGCCCCCACTTCGGTCAAGCCGATATGCCGCGTCGACCGGGCGAGCAGCCGAACCCCGAGCCGACGCTCCAGCGCTGTGATCCTTCGCGATAGCACAGACGGGTCGCGCCCCAGCCGCTTCGACGCCGCAGCAAAACTCCCCGCATCAGCCACGGCCACGAAGGTCTCCATTTCTTCCAGGCGGTCGCCAGTCGATAATTCCTGCATACGTTGCACGAGTGAAGTGGCTCCTGGCCAAATTGTTAGTCGTCTCTGCCGGGTTTATCAAGCCTCACCCCCGTACTGGGGCTGATACGGAGAAGACCATGAGACCCATTGATCGCCGAATGATGCTGGGCGCGGGATCGGCCGCCGTCATCGCCGCCGCGGCCGGCGGCTTCACGTCGACCGCCGCTCAAGCCAGAGCCCCTGTCGTCGGCAAACAGGCAGTCGGGTTCTACCGCCTGAAGATCGGCGACTTCGAAATCACCGTCATCAGTGACGGGTCGCTCGCCTTCGAACCGAGCCTGTGGAACGCACCACAGAAGGACGTCGTCGACACGCTCGCCGCCGAGGGGCGCGACACTCGGAGCGTGCCGTTTCAGCTCAACACGCTGGTCGTCAATACAGGCGAAAGACTCGTGCTGATCGACACTGGTGCCGGCGGCAAGTTCCAACAGTCGAGCGGTACACTGGTCACCAACCTGATGGCAGCCGGCTACCGCCCCGAGCAGATCGATACGGTCATTTTCACCCATCTGCATCCCGATCATCTTTGGGGCGCGACATCGGCGAACGGCAGCGCGCTGGTATTCCCCAACGCCGACTACGTCTGCAGCGAGGCTGAAGTCGCCTTCTGGTCCGATGCGGCGTTGCCCGGCCATGTCCCGGCGGCCATGCGGCAGATGGTCGAGGCGACGCAGCTAGCCCTGAAGGCCATTGCGAGCCGGCTCAAGCGGATCAAGTCCGGGGCGGAGATTTTCTCTGGCATCGCCAGCGTGGACACGCCCGGCCACACGCCGGGGCATATCTCGGTTGCGATCACCTCCGGCTCCGATGCGCTGATGGTCTCTGGCGATGTTGTCGCCAATGCCACGCTGAGCTTCCGCCATCCCGGCTGGGGCATCGGCTTCGACATGGATCAGGGGCAGGCGGCGAAAACCCGCTCGGCATTCCTCGACCGATGCGCGTCCGACCGCACCCTGATCGCCAGCTACCACCTGCCGTTCCCCGCCCTCGGTCGCGTGCTGCGCAATGGCACCGTCTATCGCTGGGCGCCCGCCGAATGGCGCTGGACGGTTTGAACTCCGCTCAGCGAACCACCCAGCCGTCTGCTGACGGAAATCTCCGGTATTTTTCCACATTGGAGCGAAACATGACCGAGCTTTACTTCCACGCCACCCCGAATTCGATGAAAGTTCTGCTGCTGCTCGAAGAACTCGGTCAGAGCTACACCATCATGTCCGTCGATATCTTCAAAGGTGAGCAACACAGCGAGGCGTATCGCGCGATCAATCCGAATGCCAAGGTTCCCGCCCTCGTCGACGGCGCCGTGACAGTGTTCGATTCGCACGCGATCCTGCTGTACTTGGCGGAAAAGCATGCCCGGTTCCTGCCGTCGGGACCGGCCGAGCGCGCTGTGACGCTGTCGTGGCTGCAGTTCGTCGCCACCGGCCTATCGCCGTTTTCTGGGCAGGCGATCCATTTCCTCCACTATGCGCCAGAGAAGATCCCTTACGCGATCAACCGCTACGTGAAGGAAGTGGAGCGGCATTATCGCATTCTGGACGGGCGTCTGGCGGCAACACGCTATCTGGCCGGCAACGCCTACACGATTGCCGACATGGCGATGTGGGGATGGGCGAGCTCGGCGGGCTATATCTTTGGCGACAAGGGGCTGGCCGAATATCCCCATGTCAGCCGGCTGATGGCCGAGATCGCCGAGCGGCCCGCGGCGGCACACGCGTTGACTGTGAAGGCCGGGCACAGTCGCGACACCACTGTCGATCAGGTCGCACTTCGCGCCCTGTTTCCGCAGAATGTCTGACCAGGCCGACTACTCGTCCGCCGGTGGGTAGCCGGCGGACGGAGGCTGTCACTGCTGCATGCCAATGCGGCGGCTAGAAGATATCCTCATCGGCGAAGTGGTGAAGCGCGTTCTCGATCCAGGATTGGGAGCGTCGCAACAGCAGAGCAAAGTGTTTCAATCGAGAGATTCCATGCGCGTTGCCCCTCTGGAGCACCGCGTTGAATCTGGTGAATCTCTCCTCTCACCGACAGGCCATCAACTTCGACCACGGCGCAGTCGTGCTCGCCGTAGGGGTCGTTCCTCGGGCCGAAGTCGTCGAAGCGCCGCACCGCATCGACGATGGTATGTTGGCGCTGTGGTCCGAGGCAGGCGATGCCGCGTGTGACCATGACGCGGCCGCCGATACCGTCGCGGCGCAGGCGATCGTTGAGTGCACGCAGGCGCTCGGCAGTCGGGCCGCATCTTGTCGCGGCGGGGGCTTCGACCTCGCTGCTTACGGCCCGGGTGTTCGTGCTGTGTTCTTTATCAGGGCAGCCGCTATCTGGCCGAGGTTTCGGCATCGAACTCCTCCATGTGGGTCTGAAAGCGGGCGGCAGGCGAAACCCGCCATGCCAAACCAGCGCAGTTACGATATATCGAAATATATAGAATGTCAATGCTAGCAGATAGTTGACCTAAATTCGAGCTCAAACGGCGCCAAGATTGGGAATGGAGAGACGCTGAGCGACCGAGACAAGAACGAGCCGACCGATGCGCAAATCACGAGCAAAGCCACCCATGGCACATCGGCTCCGGCATGCTGTCATGGCAATTTCGATCGCGGCATCGGTGCTTCCATGGGCGCGTCAGGCAAGACGGTGATTCCCGAACTCATGAAGGGATTGAGGATCGGACGTTACGTGGGTCGGAGGATCCAGGGCGCTAAGTCCACGAGCGTATTGGCAATATGGTGTATTGGGTACGACACGATCTATCCCGCCTAGCATGGCAAGCCCAAGGCTCAAACGGGCTCGCGCCGCATGTCGATTTCTTGGTTGCGCCCGCGACGGCACCACTGCCTGTCATGGATTGAGGCGATGGCGATAGCCGGACCCGATTTTGTAAGCGAAGCGCGGTTAGTCATCTGCCCATGTCTTCGTTTCCACGGTTGATCCAGGCGAGGCGCACATGGTTGTGGTT
Organism: Ancalomicrobiaceae bacterium; assembly: GCA_031291575.1. Taxonomy (GTDB): domain Bacteria; phylum Pseudomonadota; class Alphaproteobacteria; order Rhizobiales; family Ancalomicrobiaceae; genus CAIYYN01. Next base: position 11,266 of record JARLIT010000082.1, on the reverse strand, counting down.
CAAGGATGCGTCTTCGCCAACCTCGCACCCTTCTCGCGCTGAAGGTCTGCCAAAGCGCCTTGCCGCCGGACTGCCCCGATCACGGTATCGCTGCGCGCCAGAAGCTGTTTGGTCATCTCCAGACTGAGGCCGGATGATGCACCGGTGATCGGCGGAGCGGCCACGCCGGGCGGCCGTGCGCAGGAAGGGCTCCGCTTCCGCCACGAGCCGAAAGGGAGCGATCACGTTGACTTCGTACAACTCGTGCCAGATGCCTGATGTGGCGGCCCCAAGATCAGCGTGGGGGATCACGCTGCTGATCCCTGCATTATTGACGAGGACATCCAGACGGCCCCAAAGATCGGCCGCCTTCTGGACGAGCCTGGCACGATCATCCTCCAATGCCAGGTCCGCCTGGACATATGCGGCATGCCCGAGCTCCGATGCCAAGATGTTCCCGGCATCCGCAGAATTGCGTGAATGGAGGACGACCGCGTAACCTTCCCGGACCAAGCGCCGAGCGATTGCCACACCGATCCCCGAAGTCGATCCGGTCACGAGGGCGACGGAGCGTTCAGTGTCCGGATGCATGGAATTCCTTTCGTGATGGCCATAAGTCTTGCCCGAAATCGCGATTGGATGCGGATTGCGGTTCTAGCTTCACGCTAGGAAGACAGATGTGCCGAAACAGGTCCACAAGTTTTGCCGGCCGTTTTCTGCCTATCCAGCCAGACCGTTCCTGACCGGTCCGCAGGATACGGACCGCGGCTCCTGTCGAAGGGGCTGCGGGGGCCTCCCGGAATAGCGCGCGGTAGCCAGCAGCGGCTCGGCGAACGGCCGAAATGGGCCGATTCTGTTGAGAAACTCGACTTCCTTTCGCGCCTGAAGTTGGAGCCGGCATTTTGGCTGGCGCGCCCGGCGCTGCTTATCTGCGTCGCCGTCATGCCGGCATCGGCATGGGGATCAGCTTGGCCAACTTCCGGAGGTTCTGGACGGCAGCCGCCGGGTGGAATTCGTCCTTGGCTCCATTCGGCCCCCTCAGCCGCAGGCGATCGAGCTTGAGGATGCGTTTGAGGTGGGCGAACAGCATCTCCACCTTCTTGCGCTGGCGCCGCGAGGTCTTGCCCTCCTCGCTCGCCGCGATGTCGCGGGCCATATCGCGCGCACCCTCGTAGACGGACCGCGACACCTTTCTCGCTGGGGCGTTCGGACAGCAGGTCGGCTTCAGCGCACAGACCTCACAATCGAATTTGCTGGCGCGGTATTGGATGGTAGCGCCATCGTTCACCAACGTCCCCTTGGTCTCCAGCATCTTGCCCGCCGGACAGAAGTAGACGTCGCCCTCGCGGCCATAGGTGAAGTCCGACCGCGAGAAGGTACCATCCTGCCGGGCCGACTTGTCGAAGACGCTGACGTGCGGCTCGATGCCCTGATCGTACACCAGCCAGCCCAGCATCTCGGCCGAGCCGTAACCGCTATCGCCGGCAAGACGGGCCGGATAGAGGTCGAACCGGTCGCGGCTGCGCTCGATCATCCGCTTAGCGGCCGTCACCTCGGCCTGACGGATCGCGGTTGTCGCCTCGACATCGACGATGATCGCATTATCGAGGTCGATCAGGTAGTTGGCCTCGTAGGCAAAGAAGGCGAGGCCACCGTCGGCGCCCGTCCAGCGCGCCGCCGGGTCGGACGGCGAGATGAACTTCGGCGTCACCTCGCTCGCCGCGTCGAAGGCGGCATCGTCGAGCACCGTCAGATACTCCTCGACCGCCCGGCTGGTTCGGTCCGTCGCCGACCATTCTGCGCTGGCGATGCCGTTCTGGCGATTGGCGTCGGCCTTGATCAGGCTGCCGTCGACGGCAAATCCCTCGCCCCCGACGAGACCCTCGTCGATGCAGCGGCCGAGTACCGTCTCGAACAGGCGGCGGAACAGATTGCTGTCGCGGAAGCGGCCATGCCGGTTTTTGGAGAACGTCGAATGGTCGGGAACGCGGCCGTCGAGACCGAGGCGGCAAAACCACCGATAGGCCAGGTTGAGGTGGACTTCGTCGCACAGCCGCCTCTCGGAGCGGATGCCGAAGCAGTAGCCGACGATCAGCATGCGCAGCATCAGTTCCGGATCGACCGACGGCCGGCCCGTGTGGCTGTAGAAGCCGCTCAGCTCCTGTCGCAGTCCGTCGAGCTCGACGAAACGGTCGATCGAGCGCAGAAGATGGTCCAATTTGGCGGCGATGAGTTCGGCGCCTTTCGGTGAGCCACCGTGCAGGAGCACCATGTCTGGGTGCTTGGCGTGGACCTTGTCGAGTCGATCCCAGATGAGCCGATAGTCGCTGAAGTCGAGCCCGCCGGTGATGGCGACCTTCGGCCCCGTCGGCAGCAGCACCTGGGCTTCGGCCTTGCGGCGGGCGACAAGGAAATCGCGGCTGTCGATCATTGCCGACGTGAGTGTCCGGTGGCTGACCTTGGAACCGGTCCGCGGCCGCCAGGATGACCCGGTCTGGCGATCGTAGAGGTCGGCGGCGGTGTCACGCATCAGCTCGAAGGCGTAGCGGCGCTCGATCATGGACTGCCCCTCGGCCGTCAGGCGCTCCAGCTCGACGGACTTCACCTCGGAGCGATCCTGTTCGCCCTGGCTGCGGCGGTGCGTCTGCTCATTGTCGTCGAGTTCGCGCTCGATCCGTTGGCTCGCGCGGTGGAACAGGTTGACCGTCGACCAGAGGAGGTCATCGAGGTCGGGCTCGAGGCAGGTGTCGGAAAGGCTGGCAACGAGGGCGTCGAAGATGTCGGCTATGGCGTCGGCGAGGCGATTGCCGTCCGGCAAGGGCCGGGGATCGGGCTCGTCGTCGAAGGGGCGATATCCGTAGAGCTGGAGTTCGTGGAGGACTTGGTCGGTTGGGGATGAGCTGTGCTGTGGTTCGAAGTCGTCGCCGTGGTATGAGAACGCACCAGCATCAGCTGAGCTGTCTGCCAGTCGCATAAGGCCCCATCATTTCAAAGCTCGCGGTCCCCGACCAGATAGTCGTCTATGGCCTATGACCGCTTTTGATGCCGCAATCGAGCCGATAGTACGCACGACATGGTCGACCGCGCCGCCCGATGCGGGCTCGCGCCACCGCCTGCGCGCGTGTTGGCGACACCGCGGTCTGCAGCGCAAGTAGTTTCGCCGACTGGTGCAGTCACGACCTCGACCCGACAACTGCAACACAGTATGGCGTGCCGATTCGGCCCGCCGACAGCAGATGGGGGCTTCGATGATGAGATTTGCGTGGCGCCTCGCTACAGTCGCGGTCGCGCTGGTGCTGGGTATCAGCGGCGCCCTGGCGCAGCAGATCAGGCCGGCGGGCAAGATCATCGGTCACGACAGCGAAGGGCACTCCATCCGTCAGGTTCATGCCAACGACATCGACATCGGCTACAAACTGGTCGGCTCGGGCGCGCCGCTGGTGATGATCATGGGGTTGGGCGGCACCGTCGAGCACTGGCCCCCGCAGGTCATCGCCGCTCTCTCAAAGCAATACCAGCTGATCTTGCTCGATAACCGCGGCATGGGTCATACGACCTCCAATGATGCGACGTTCACCTACAAGCTGTTCGCCGACGACGTCATCGGTCTGCTCGACGCCCTCGGGGTCAAGAAGACGCACGTGCTCGGCTATTCCATGGGCAGCACGGTCACGCAGGAGTTGTTGCTTACCTATCCGCAGCGGTTCGACAAGGCGATCATCCACGCGACGTCAACCGACGGCAGCAATGTCGCCGCGGTTTTCAAGGGCAGGACCATCGACAATCCGACCGTTGCCCGCCAGATCGAGGCGACCACGCACTGGAAGACACCGATGGATCGCATCGCGGCCGTCAGCAACCAGGTGATGTTCGTCGTCGGCACGGCGGACACTGTCGTGTATCCCGAAAGCTCGAAAGTGCTGGCGGCGGCGATCCCGGGCGCGTGGCTGGTTCAGTTCAAGAACGCGACGCATGGCCTGATGTACGAGACGCCGACGGGGTTCTCGCGCATCGTGCTGACGTTCCTCGGCACCGACGAGACCGTGAAGGCGGTGGCGCCGCCGCCCATGCTGCCGAAGGCCGGTGACGGGAAGGTCCAGCAGTAGCGCACACGCGGTGAGGGACGCGGTCGTTTCGTCCGCCGTCGCGACCCGATAGGATCGGCGGTGACGAAGATGGCGCGCCGTGACTTTGCGGTGAGCGTTTGGCGCTCGTGGCATCCACTGTCGTGGCCGGCGCGGCCGGATCGGTCCAGGTCCGCAATGCGCCCCTGCCGAAAGCTTATCCGATCGCCGACCACATCGCGACCACGCTGCGGCGGAAGATCGTGCCGCCGCCGGTGGCGCTTCGTCCCGAATAAATGCGCCGCTAATCCCCCGCAATCTGGGCCAGGGTGTTGATTTCCGCCAAGAATTGACCCGGATTTTCCGCGGGAGCGTGACCCGTGTCTACGCGCTATATTATATATCTTTCAGAAATTTGAATATTTTCCGAGTGATCATCTGCCTACGGAAATACTGAGTGTCTTTGGCTCAAATTTCGGTGGAATTCAACAGAGCGTGCGCACGCCGGCCACTTTTGCCCGCGCCAGCAGTCGCTCCGCTTCGGAGACCGGCGTTTCGAGCTGCAGGAGCAGGATCGTCGTCGCCGCAAGTGCGGCATCGTCGAGCTGCCCTGCCGAAGCCTCGTCGTTGGCACCAGCGGCAATGACGGTCTCGTTATCTCCGTCGGCGTCGACATAGATCGAGGCGGTTCCGGTCGGTGCGTCGCCTGCAACGACGCTGCCGACGTCGACGCCGGCGGCCCGAAGCGCCGACAGGGCCAATTCGGCGAGAGGATCGCAACCGACTGCGCCAACCATCGCCACGGCCGCACCATCAAGAGCTGCTGCCAGCGCCTGATTGGCGCCCTTGCCGCCGGCCTCGATGCGCAGCCGACGGCTCCGTACTGTCTGGCCGACTGCCGGCATGTGGTCCAGCTCGTAGATGAAATCGGCGTTCAGCGATCCAAAGCAGGTGATCATGGTCCGGTTCTCTCAGCTGTCGGGTTGCGCCGTCAGGCGATCCCGCCGCCGGCGCCAGCCGACGGCTTCGATCGCGCGTTCGCAGTCGCCGCTCCTCAGGCGGAGGCCGCCGCCTTCAGCACCGTCTCGGTGATGAGGCTGTCGTCGTCGAGACTGCGGACCGCCGTGATGCCCTTGGCCTGCAGCGCGGCATGGTAGGCTCGGACCGCGTCGAGCGGCTTCATCTCGCCGTCGACCACCGCGCGCATGTGGCTGACCATGTCGAGCTGGCTTTCGGCGAGGTTGATCTTGCGGCCGAATAGGGCAACGCGGGCGCCGTATCGTTCCGACTGGTAGAGCAGTTCGAACGTATCGCGCGTCGTTCCAGCCCCGCCACCAAGTACGCCCACCACCAGCTGCGGATCGTAGTTAGCCAGCTCTTCGAGCGCCTTCGGGCCATTGTAGGGATACTTCAGGAACTGCGGTCGGTCCGCCTTGAGCACGCCGGACAGGCAGCGGGCAAGATTGTCATTGACGAAGGTGCCGATCGCCTCCGGAGGAATGCCGCATTCGATGTTGGGATTGAACACCTCGAGGAAATACTCGATGCCGTTCGCCGCAGCGTCGGCGCGGAAGGCGCTGAAGGCTTCGAGCGAACGCAGATCAGCTTCGACATCGTTGACGAAAGTAATGGAGTAGAGGCCGAGATTGCCGAGCTTGACCGCGGCAATGCGCTTGAGGTCAGCGGTACGGAACGGCCGGGAGGCCCCGAGCTTGCCGTAGCCATTCGGCCGCGCGCCCCAGATGTCGCTGGCGTCATTGGCGCGGAACGCCGGTCGAACCGGGCTGCCGTTGAAGGCGCCGGTCTCCTGCAAGAGTTCGAGGTTGGACACGGACACCAGCATGATGTCGAGCACGTTCTGCCGGATCAGTTCGCTGATCATTTCCAGGAACTCGGAACGCGTGCGAAAGCGAATGAAATTGCCGTCCTTGTCGCGCAGCGGCCCGGTTCCCGGAACCGGGTTCGACATGTCGCCATCTTTCGCGTCGGCAATGATGAAATCGCCTTTGGCATAGTGCCCGGCCCGGATCTTGGCGAGCTTGGCATTCATCCGGTACATCGCAGTCTCCTTGCAGTCTGGTAGCGGGGAAGAGTTAGCCGTCTCACCGCTCCGGCGGCGCTGACGGAATTGGCGATCCGGCTGCGGTCAGGCGCGGCCGGTAATCGGGAATCGAATGGACGAGCAGTGAGCCGGCGGCGAAGCTGTCGCCGAGCCCGACGGTTGACCGCGGGTTGGACAGGTACGGCGCGGCGACACAAACGACCGACCGGCCGTCGGCAAGGCGGCCGACGGATGGTGCCGGCAACGAGCCAAAACGGGCGCCTAGCGGCAGGCGAGGGCGATTTGGTGGCTCTCCGGCGGCTGCCCGCGCCGCAGCGACAAGACAGCCGGTCGCGAGTGCATCGAACTCGATCGCCGGGTCGCCGTGCGTGATGGCAAGCGCCCAGCCATCGGCATGAACGACGAGGCGGCCGATACCGTACCGACGCGACAGTTCGTCCGCCTGGGCGACAGGATGGTCGCCCGGCACGAGCGCACCGAGTTCGTTCTGATTGAGGCCGATCGAGGTCACCTCGGGGCCGAGCCGTTCAAGCGTCGCCTCGCAGGCGCCCGGCCAGGGAAAGGCGGCGAGTTCCAGATGCACTTCGACGAGGCCGGCGCGGCGCCAGGCCCGCGCTGTCGTGGTGAGGCGATCGAGTGCTGCCGGGAATTCGCCGAATGGAACCGTGTTGGGCGACGACAGGAGGCCGGCCCGCAGCCTGTGCCCATGCGCTGTGATCCAAGCGTCGAAAAGAGCGTCGGTCTGCAGCTCCTCGTCGGCGAAACGCACGATGATGCGTGTCGAGCGCTCTGGGGTGATGCCGAGCAGCGGCCGTCCAGCGGTGTATTCGAGAATGTAATGCGCGGGCTTGCCAGTGGGAGACGGCCGGCGGTCGAGCGACGATCCGAGCAGGCCAGCAGCGGTGACGATGCCGATGCCGGGGTGAAGCACCGAAAGTTCGTCCGACCCGGCATCGCCGAGCGCCAGCACGGCCGGAGCGCCCATTTCCGCCAACGTCCAGGCCGCCTGGGCCGATGTGCCGCCAATGGCGATGCCGTCGGGGAGCGTTGCCGGATCCAGGAACGCCGGACCGTCCGGCCAGTCGCTGACCAGCAACTCGCCGCCACGGCCGCGCTGAACGCGTGCCATCAGTTCGGCGAACAAACCCCGGGCTCCCGGCTCATCGAGCAGCGACAGCGACGGTGCGACGGCATGCAGATCGATGATGCGATCGAGACAGACCTCGAAGCCGGTGACGATTGGCGTCGCGGCAGCGGCGAGGTCTGGAACGGCGCCTGCCAAACGGCCATACGTCGCGCTCCAGTCGATCGGTTGACTTTCGCATGATGGTGTCATCGCGAGCATTCCTTCGCATTTTCCGGTATCGCTCTTCCCGTCGCTGTCGCCGACCATCAGCCGGCTCCAACTGCAGTCGGCGGACTTCAACCGATTGCGCCTTTCCATCGCGGGCCAGCATCGTGGGTGTCGTGTGCCCGATGCTGCCGTCAGTCGGCCGGACTGCCGCACGCCTTCCGCCGGACCGCCCCGGAAACGGCAAGGGCCGTCTCCGGGGCCGGTTCATCAGCAGCGGATGAAGTTGAGGCCGAGGACGTCGGCCAGGATCGCGAGGTCGTCGACGTAATCGCCGTAGAGAATGACAACGTGTTCGCGGGAGATATTTTCGATCAGCTTCGGCAGATCGTCGAACTCGAGGAGGGCCGTCGTCTCGCAATGGCTGTAGTCGTGCCGGCTGGTTTCGAGTACCTGCACGCCGGCGCCAATGAGCGTCTTCCCGTCGAATTTCAGCTCGATCGCGGTCGCCCGTTCGTTGCCGCGCATATCGCTGTCGACGCCGCACCCCCTGCCATCGCGCGGAATCTCGTAGGTGCCGCCAAAGTCGCGCAACGCAACCTTGCCGGTCGGCGTCATCTCCGCCGGCACGATGCCGACGAAGGCGCAATGGCCGAGGCGGGCGAGGTTCTTCCAGCGCGAGCGCGCATAGCGCGTTTCATCCGGCGACAGCGGATCGCCGAAGTGGCCGGCGAGCGCGCCGGCATAGTCGATCGGGTACATGTTCGACATCATGCAGGCCTGGTCGAGGTAGATCGAGGCGCAGACCATGCTCTCCATGGCGATGAAGTCGCCGTCGCAGGAGGCGATGTAACCGTCCTCCCTCAAGAGCGCCTGGGCGAGGCAGGGCACGTCGCGGCCGCCGTTGGTGATCAGTTCGCCATAGCAATTGACGCCGAAGCCGAAAGCCTTGCGCTCGGCGAGAATGTCGCGAATGGCGAGATAGGTCCTCAGCGCAATGTCGAGCTCGCCGGGACGAACGTTGCCGACGGCGAAGCGCTCGGCGCGTTCGGCCCAGGTCGCCTCGACCGTCGCCGCGCTGTAGGAGGCGCGGCGGTCGCGGAACGCGGAAAGCGGGAGAATGTCGAACTCGGTGCCGAGGCTTCGCGTCACCAGATGGCCGGCGGACGTGGCGTTCCAGGGAAAATTCTGTTCGCCGAACAGCGCCAGGCGGGAGGTCTTGAGAAAGCGCCGCGTGCCGAGCGCCCTGAGGAGCGACTTGCCGGCGGCCAGCGAGGCGACGAGATGCACCTTGATGCCGAGCGCCTCGAGCATGTCGCGCGCCGACCAGCGCCAGAAGTCCGGTTCGTCGACGTCCATCAGCGGCCAGAAGATCAGCGGGATGCCGCGCTGCACCAGTGCCTCCGGGTGCGAGTTCCACGCCTCGGTGGTATAGGCCGGCACGCTCACCGGCAGGATCGCGTCAACCTCGTCGCCGAGATTGAGCACGCTTTCGGTCCAGTGTTGCGGCGACTGCACCTCGATCGCCGGCAGCACGCGGGCGATGCCGGCCACCTCCCGCGCCAGGCGATCGATGTCGACCGTCGGCTTGCCGGCACGCGCGATGATCGGCTGCAGCGTTGCCAGCGGCCGCTTGAGATGGGCGGGTACCTCTCCGCGAATGAAACGTTCCATAGTGAGTCTCCTTTTCGATGACGAGCCATTGGCATTGACTGGCACCAGAGGTTGTCGGGACGACCCCTGGCATTCGGCGCTTGATTTTCCCATCCGCTTGAGACGAATGAGAAAGTCTCGCTGCTCCCGACGAGCGGACGCTGCGTGCCGCCGCTCGTCCGGACGAATTCATTCAGCGGGCAGCCCCCTCGCCGGGTGGTGACGGGGGCGGCCTCTGTCACATTGCGGGGCCGTGCGCGCATAGATCTCCCGTTCGCAGAGATCCTGGGGATCGCTGCGTTGCGTCAGTGCGAGACTGGCGTTGAGTTACCTGCGCAGAGCCATTGCCGGCATCGTCACCGCGACGATCCGAGCACCGTTCCGGCACTTGCACGCCGCCGGAACGTCAGAAGCATGTTGTCGGACTGCAGTGCGTTGCGCTTCTCTCCTTGCATGGACCGATGGCAACCCGCCGGATCGCCAGCGGCGGTGATCATGGTGCGAAAGCCTCGGCCTCGGCGCCGTCGTCGCCGGCCGGCTGGTCGGCCGGAATGCGATGCAGCACCTGTTCGACGGCCAGGGTGCTGACGCCGACCAGGACGGAATCGACCTCAAAGGTGCTGAGTTCGATCCTGAGGTGGTGATAGATGCTCGGCAGAATGTGCTCGCGCACGGCGGCACGGATGCCGTCGAGGAAGAGCTGGCCGAGTTGCGACATGTCGTCGCCGATGACGATGAGATGCGGGTTGTAGGAATTGACCAGCCCCGCCAGGCCGAACCCCAGGTACCACGCCGCCTTCTTGACGATGGACACCGCGAGTTCGTCGCCTTCGCCCACCGCCTTCAGAATGGCGGGGAAGGAGCGATCGGCCGCGAGCGGGCTGTCGGGATATTGAGCGATGCCTTCCTCGGCGTAACGGGAGAGGGCGATCGTCGAGCAATATTGTTCGAGGCAGCCGCGGTTGCCGCAGGCGCAACGGCGGCCCTCATAGGAGATGCTGATATGGCCGATCTCGCCTGCCAGACCGAGCGCACCACGGATCAGTTTGCCGTCGATGATGATCCCGGCGCCGATACCTTGCCCGGCGGTCACGTAAACGCTGGTCTCATGCTCCTGCCGCGCCGGCGCCAGCCACCATTCGGCCAGCGCGGCGGCCTTGGCGTCGTGCTCGAGATAGACCGGCAGCGACACGGCTTCGGCGATTTCCTTGTCGATCGCGATGCCTTCCCAGCCCGGGCGCTCGGTCATCAGCGTCATCGTCCCCTCGGTGCGCACATAGGGTCCGGGGATCGCCACGCCGATTCCGAGGATCAGACGGTTGGGGAAGGCCTCGATGACCGAGCGGATGGTCTCGATCATGCGGCCGACGATCGTATGGGGATCCTCGGTCGCATGGATCCGCTCGACGAGGATGCTTTCGGGCGTGCCGTGCAGGTCGAACAGTCCGACCTTGAAGAAGTGTCGTGTCAGACGCACGCCCATGACGCGAGGCGTCTCGGTGTTGAGCGACACGCCGATCGATCGGCGGCCCTTGTTGCCCTCGATGATCCCGGTTTCGTACACTATGCCTAAATTTATGAATTCATTGATGATGTTGGTTATGGTCGCCTGCTTCAGGCCCGATGTCTTGGAGAGCGTCGCCCGGGACGTGATGCGCACGCGCCGAAGCAGCCACAGGATCAACCCCCTGTTGATTTCCTGAACGTCGTTGAGATTGAGACCCTTCTTGTGCCGATACACCGTAAGCTTCTCCAATAACGCCTAGATTCACGCAAATCCGATGCAGCTTAAGCCCGAACCGAGTTGTGTCCACCCATTCCATCGTCCGCACAGGAACCGGGACATCCGGCGGGTACGATCGGAGCGGATGCGCCGGCGACGGCTTTCGGCGAGATCTGCGGTCGCGTCGCGAGGTCCGCGGCGGGTGGAGTTTGCCTCCCGAAGTGACGGCGCGACGCTAGGGAGCGGTACGCCACGCCATCGCTTCGGGAGAGGGACCGCTCCGGACACCGGCATCACCGCCGGGCTTGCCGAGTGGTCACGTCGAAGATCACCGCCGCGGCGAGGACGCCGCCGCGGACGACGTATTGCAGGGCGATATCGGTGTTGAGCAGGTTGAGGCCGTTCATCAGGCACATGTAGACGATGGTGCCGAGGAGCGAGCCGGTGATCGAGCCGACACCGCCGGCCGCCGAGACGCCGCCGATGTAGGCCGC
>JARLIT010000373.1 GCA_031291575.1 Ancalomicrobiaceae bacterium | reverse complement strand
GTCTTCCAGTTGAAAATCCCATTCCGCCCGGCTGCCAAGACAGATATGTGCGTTTGGTCGGATGTCAATCGCGCTGTCAAGACTGCCAGCGGGCACTACCAGCAACGCACCATTCAATTGAACGCCCGGAAGCGCCGAGCCGCATTCGACGCAGAAGCTTCTTTCATGCCGGGTCGTGGGGATCCGGTACGTCTTGATGCTGTCGCGGCCGGACAACCACGTGATTTCTGCCGTCGACGAAAACAGGTTGGCCGCGTGTGCCGATCCCGTATCCTTACGGCATCGCGCGCAATGACACAGGAAGAAGCTCTCGAACTCACCGGAAATCTGAAAACGGACGGTTCCACATTGGCACGAGCCGAGAGTCTGTCTGGTCATCACCCTACTCGCATTCGTTCGAAGCGGCATCGCGGCAATCCGCCGGGATCGCCGCCGCCCGAACCGGGCGGACCGTTGAAAATCTGCATTCTGCCCGATGCCGTCCCAGACCGCAGCCGCAGCGCGCCGGGGCTTAAACGGGAAAGCCGAGCCCGCGCAACTCGAGGGCCAGGTCGACGTCCGGCGTATAGTGGATCGCGGCCATGCCGACGGCCCGGGCACCGGCCGCATTGGCAGCGGAATCGTCGATGAAGACGCACTGCTCGGCGCGAAGATTGTTGCGCTCGAGGAGGATGTGGAAGATGCGCGCCTCCGGCTTGGCCACCCGCTCGACCGCCGAAATCACCGTATCGCGGAAGCTGTAGAGGTAGGGAAAGCGGGCGCGCGCCTCGTCGAACGTGTCGAGGGCGAAGTTGGTGATGGCGTAGACCGGCACGCCGGCCTTCTCCAGCCGCTCCTTGATCCTGACGTTGACGGCCAAGTCGCCCGGCACCATCTCGCCCCAGTTGCGGCGATAGAAGCGGATCTCTTCGGCATAGTCGGGATAGCGGGCGATCGCCTCGGCCTCGGCCTCGGCCCAGTCGCGACCCAGATCCTGCTGCAGGTTCCAATCATACGAGCAGACCTCGGCGAGGAACCAGTCGATCTTCTTTTCGTCGTCGAAGAGTCTGGCGAAGGGAATGCGCGGGTCCCAGGCAACGAGCACGTTGCCGACATCGAAGACGACGGTATCGATCATGAGGTCTCTCTTCGGCGAGCGGCGGTCGCCTCCGGTCAGGTGCGGTGGCGTTCGGACGGCGTACGCATGGTGACGAGTTCTTCCGCCGCGGTCGGATGCAGCGCCATGGTGGCATCGAAATCGGCCTTGGTCGCCCGCATCTTCATGGCGATCGCCACGAGCTGCGCCATTTCGCCGGCATCGGGACCGACAATGTGGCAGCCGACGACCCGATCGGAGGGCTGCTCGACCAGAAGCTTCAGCAGCATCTTCTCGTCGCGCCCGGCCAGGATGTGGCGCATCGGCCGGAAGGTCGAGCGATAGACGTCATAGTCTGCGCCCGTCGCCTTCAACGCCTCCTCGCTCAAACCGACAGTGCCAATTTCCGGGGTGGTGAACACGGCCGTCGGGATCGTCTGATGGTCGACGATCACGGATTTGCCGCCGAAGACATTGTCCGCGAAGGCATGGCCCTCGCGGATGGCAACCGGGGTCAAGGCCACACGGGCGGTGACGTCGCCGACGGCGTAGATCGACGGCACATTGGTGCGGGAGAAGTCGTCGACAGCGATGGCGCCGTCGGGACGCAATGCGACGCCGGCCGTCTCCAGCCCGACGCCAGCGGTATTCGGCGCCCGGCCGATGGCGAACATGATCTGATCGGCGGCAAGCGAATGCCCGCGCCGCGTCGTCATGACGAGGCCGTCGGCCGTCTTGTCGATGCGCGTGGCGATGTCGCCCAGCACGATCGTGACGCCGCGCTTCTTCAGTTCCGCCGCCACGTGGTCGCGCACTTCGCGGTCGAAGCCCCTGAGGATCTGCTCGCCGCGATAGATGAGGGTCGTCTCGGTGCCGAGGCCGGCGAAAATCGAGGCAAATTCCACCGCGATATAGCCGCCGCCGGCGATGGCGATACGGCGCGGCGGCTCCACCAGATGGAACACGTCGTTCGAGGTGATGACGTGCTCGATGCCGGGCAGCTTGTCGTCGCGTGTCGGCCGACCGCCGGTCGCCACCAGGATGGTGCGCGCAGTGACGACTTTGCCGGTTTCCTTCAACCGGATGGCCTGAGGCCCCGCGATCTCGGCGCGGGTGCGCAGGATCTCGACACCTGCCTTGGTGAGATTGCCGATATAGGCCGCCTCCAGCCGAGCGATCTCCCGGTCCTTGGCGGCAATCAGCGTCGGCCAGTCGAAGCTGGATTCGCCGACGCTCCAGCCGTAGCCCGCCGCATCGGCAAAATCGTCGGCAAAACGCGAGGCATAGACGAGCAGCTTCTTCGGCACGCAACCGCGGATGACGCAGGTGCCGCCGAACCGATATTCCTCGGCGATCGCAACGCGGGCGCCGTGACCGGCGGCGATGCGCGCAGCGCGCACCCCGCCCGAACCGGCGCCGATGACGAAGAGGTCGTAGTCGAAGTCAGGCGTTCCGCTCATCCGATCTCCCCGGTCCAGTTGACACCCATCAGAACGGCAGGCCCTGCTTCTTCAATTCTTCGCGCACCTTGGCCACCATGTCCTGCGACAGGCCCGCCTGATAGACCTGAATGGCCTGGACCGAGGCGGCGGCGATGCCGTTCGTCTCCTTGACGAGCTTCTGGCCGACGGGCGACGTGTAGAACTTGGCAATATCCTGCAGTTCAGCCTGGCTGAACTTGGCCGCCCAGAACTGCTGCACCTGGCGGTCGATCTCGACGCGGCGCGCGGCGAGTTCGAGCGCAACCTTGTTGGTGGCCGCCTCGATCTGCGTCGAGAACGACGGGTTCGATCGGATGAAATTGTCCTTGGTCCGGTCGGCGACCGCGACGAGAACGTTGTCGAACCCCTCGGTGACGTGCGAAGCCTCGATGGCGGCGCGCGCGGCAGCCAGATGCTCCTTGGTGTAGGTCTCGGCGTTAGCCGGCACCGACATCAGGACGAACGCGCCGACGGCAGCGAAGGCGGCGGCACGGAAGGCGGACGTGCGGGTCATGGGAAACTCTCCAGTCAGGACTTCATTCGACGGACGACGACCGACGGTTAGCGCGTGATCGTCTCGATACCAGTGGGATGGGCGACGATTGCCAAGGAAGCAATGCCAATGAAAAGGCCATGTTCGACCACGCCGGGGATTGCCTCCAGCGCTTTGGCCAGCGCTTCTGGCCGAGGAATCCGGCGAAATGATGCATCAAGGATGAAATGGCCGCCGTCGGTGATGTAGGGCGCGCCGGTATCGGTCTTCCTGAGGGCGAGATTGCCAAGGAGGCCGAGACGTTCGGCGGCAGCGGCAATCTTCGCTCGCGTCACCGTCAGCCCGAAGGGGGCTACCTCGATGGGTAACGGGAAGGCCCCGAGCGTGTCGACCAGCTTGGAGGCATCGGCGATGACGATCATGCGCCGGCTCGCGGTGGCGACGATCTTCTCACGCAGAAGCGCACCGCCGCCGCCCTTGATCAGCGCCAGATCCGGGCCGATCTCGTCGGCGCCGTCGATCGTCAGGTTCAGTTCCGGCGTCTCGTCGAGGGTCGACAGTGGGATCGACAGCGAGGTGGCGAGCGCCGCGACGCGCTCGGAGGTCGGCACCCCGACAATCTGCAGACCTTCTGCGACGCGCACCCCGAGGGCACGGATGAACGCCTCGGACGTCGAACCCGAGCCGAGCCCGAGCCTCATGCCCGATTCCACATGCGAGAGCGCAGCCTCGCCCGCCATTCGCTTCAGATCCACGCGACCAACTCCGCTCACCCTCCCGCCTTTGGGGCGGACCGAAGGGTTCTCCTGGTGCTCGTTCGGGGCGCCCGCCGGGTAGCCGTTCGTCTCCCAGACACCGAGCCGCCATTTTGCAGGCAACTCGCCCAGGCGGATGCCGCCAGCGCCGCCGCTTTCCACCGGAATCGAGCCCGGTGCACGCACGGCGCTTTCCATAGCGAGACCGGCGAAGGAATGCCAGTCCTTCCCTGCCCCCAGTGTGCCGGCACCGGCGATCCAACGCTCGTTTTGCCGGTCCGAACGGTTCGACCTTGACACCGCCGTGCCGGCCTTCTAAATGCCACCAACCCAAGGGTCGGGCGCGTAGCTCAGCGGGAGAGCATTCGCTTCACACGCGAAGGGTCACAGGTTCAATCCCTGTCGCGCCCACCATTCCGGACCCCGGACTGCCAATTCTTGCACAGTGACGGCATCGCGTTCGTCAGATGTGCGGATACCGGTCCGGTCTCCATCAGCCAATCCGTCACGACACCAGCGAACATGCGCGACCGCCGGCTCGCTTGCCCGGTCGACTCGGCTCGTGCGCCGCCGCCGGACCTGTCTGGGGCCTGTCGGGCTGCGAGCCGCCATTTCGCGTTGCAACAAATTTCAAGCTCAGCGCGAATTTCATGTCATAACCATGAATGTCTCCTATACTTACGGCTATAATCACATCACCCGCTCGATATATCGACTCATGTTCAGACATTTCGACGAACTTTCCGTCTGTGCAGAGCAGATATACCTTGGCAATTCAGGATCATTCTTTCATACTAAAATCGATCGGACGGTATCTGCAAGAACTTGCACGAATAGAATTTATTGATGCAATCCGATCGACTTGAACTGCGCGCATACTGCTCAGCGACTATTGATGGGACGAGGGGATCGATGACGAGCCTGGCAAGCTTTTTGAGCCAATGGGCCCACCGCGGTGAAGACCGGCGGGCGGTGGCGGCGACGATCGAGGCACTCGCGGACGCGAGCCGCCTGATCGCGGACCTCGTGTCCGACGGGCCACTCAACGGCAATCTGGCCGCTGCGGTCGAAGAGAACGTGCAGGGCGAGGTGCAGAAGGCGCTGGACCGGATCACCAACGACAGGCTGATCGAGGCATGCCGGGCCGCGCCGGTGGCGGCCATCGCCTCCGAAGAGCTCGACCATCCGGTTCTCGGCACGCCAGGAGCGCCGCTCCTGGTTGCGATCGATCCGCTCGACGGCTCCTCGAACATCGACACCAACGTATCGATCGGTACGATCTTCTCGATCCTGCCGGCGCCCGAGCAGGTCGACCCGCGGTCGCATGCCGCCTTCCTGCAGAAAGGGCGCAACCAGCTGGCCGCCGGCTATATTCTCTACGGGCCGCAGACCAATCTGGTGCTGACCGTCGGCGAGGGCACGCAGATCTTCACGCTCGACCGCCGCCGCGGCGATTACGTACTGACTGCGCGGCACGTGAAAATCCCGGAGAAGACGCGCGAATTCGCCATCAACGCGTCGAACTCGCGGCACTGGGACGAGCCGATCAAGGCCTATGTGGCCGAATGCCAGGCCGGCCAGGACGGCGGGCGCGGCGAAGACACCAACATGCGCTGGGTCGGCTCGCTCGTCGCCGACGGCCACCGCATCCTCATTCGCGGCGGGGTCTATCTCTATCCCTCCGACCAGCGCAGCGGTTACCGCCAGGGACGGCTGCGACTGCTCTACGAATGCAATCCGCTGGCCTTCATCGTCGAGCAGGCAGGCGGCGGCGCGACCACCGGCGACATGGCCGTGCTCGACGTCGAGCCGGCGAAGCTGCACCAGCGCGTCGCCTTCATCTTCGGGTCGTCGCACGAGGTGGCGCGCATCGAAGACCACCACGTCGGCCCGGAGTATGTCGAAGCGCACCGGCGGCGGCGCGCTAGCGCCTGAGGCGCCGCCGTCAGGGGCGCAAGCCGCGCTGCCGCTGATTTGCCCGAGCCGGTCCGTTCCCGTCTTCCCCCTCCCCGCCCGGCCGCGCCGGTCGGGGCTGCGGGTGTTTGCCGCACGGCATCAGCGGTGTCCCGGATGGGAACGGTGCCTGCCCGGCTATATGGCTCGTGGCGAAGCGCAAACGCGAGCCATGCCGGCCGTGGGGGCGACATTCGGACCGCGGTGGCGGGCATGGGGATTGTCCCGATCAAAAATCGAGGCAGGACTCCCTTCCCCTCGCGTATTTTTGTGACTATTGACCACCGCGAGAGGCGGGCGGCGGCCGCCGCCCAACCCCGGTCCGGTGCCGTCGCTGCAGTCCGGTCTTGTCTCGGCGGCCACACGCGACCCGAGACAGAAAGCATGCGACGTGCCGGCGAGAAGGAGCAAGTACGATGCAATTTCCTAAGGGAAGTGATTTGACCTGGCCGATGTCTGCGGCGGTGCGCGCGCTCGCCATGGATGCCGTGGAACAGGCCAAGAACGGTCACCCCGGCGCGCCAATGGGCATGGCCGATTTCGCCACGGTGCTGTGGCGCGGTCACTTGCGCCACAATCCGAACAATCCGAGCTGGGCCAACCGCGACCGCTTCGTCCTGTCGAACGGCCACGCCTCGGTTCTCCTCTACGCGCTCCTGCATCTGACCGGCTACGACTTGCCGATCGGCGAGCTGAAGCGCCTGCGTCAGCTGCATTCGAAGACTCCGGGCCATCCGGAAGTGGGTCTGACGCCCGGCGTCGAGACGACCACCGGACCGCTTGGCCAGGGCATCGCCAATGCCGTCGGCATGGCGATCGCGGAACGGACGCTGGCCGCCCAGTTCAACCGCCCGGGTCACGAGATCGTCGATCACCGCACCTACGCCTTCGTCGGCGACGGCTGCCTGATGGAGGGCATCTCGCACGAGGTGGCTTCGCTCGCCGGCACCATCGGTCTCGGCAAGCTCACCGTCATCTATGACGACAACGGCATTTCCATTGACGGCAAGGTCAAGGAGTGGTTCGGCGACGACACCCCGGCCCGCTTCGAAGCCTACGGCTGGAACGTCATCCGCGGCGTAGACGGCCATGATCCCTCCGCAGTCGACGCGGCGATCACGGCGGCGGCGGCACAGTCCGCTAAGCCGACGCTGATCTGCGCCAAGACCATCATCGGGTTCGGCGCGCCGACCAAGGCTGGCACCGAAGGCGCGCACGGCGCGGCGCTCGGGGCTGCCGAGATAGCCGGCGCACGCGCAGCGATGCATTGGCCGTATCCGCCCTTCGAGGTGCCGGCCGAGATCTATGCCGCCTGGGACTGCAAGCAGGCGGGCGGGGCGCTCGAAGACGCCTGGAATGTGAAGTTCGCAGCCTACAAGGCGGCCTATCCCGAGTTGGCAGCCGAATTCCTGCGCCGCATGGCCGGAGAATTGCCGGCCGGCTTCGAGACCTGGGCCGAGGCCGCGCTTGCCGAGACGCAGGCGCAGACCGAGGTGATCGCCACCCGCAAGGCGAGCCAGAACGCGCTCAATCTGTTGGCCCCGAAGCTGCCGGAATTCCTGGGCGGTTCGGCCGACCTGACGCATTCGAACCTCACCAACTACAAGGGCACGCTGCCGATCACCCGTGATCCTGCCGGCAACACGGTGCTTTTCGGCGTGCGCGAATTCGGCATGACGGCGATTGCCAACGGCATCTCGCTGCACGGCGGCTTCCTGCCCTTCGTCGCCACCTTCCTGGTGTTCTCCGACTATGCCCGCAACGCCGTCCGCATGTCGGCGCTGATGCATCGCCGTCTGGTGCACGTCTACACGCATGATTCGATTGGAGTCGGCGAGGATGGACCGACGCACCAGCCGGTCGAGCATGTCGAATCGCTGCGGGTGATCCCCAACCTCGACGTCTGGCGGCCCTGCGATCCGGCGGAGACGTTTGCCGCCTGGACCGCCGCCGTCAGCCGCAAGGACGGCCCGTCGGCACTGGCCCTGTCGCGCCAGGGTCTGCCGGTGCAGCCGCGCTCGCCAGAGCAGCTCAAAGCCATTTTCAAGGGTGGCTATGTGCTGAGCGAACCCGCCACTGCGCCGAAGGTCGTGCTGATCGGCACGGGGTCGGAACTGAAGTTCGCGGTCGAAGCCGCGGCCAAGCTGGCCGAGGAAGGCATCGCCGCCCGCGTCGTGTCCATGCCCTGCACCGATCGCTTCGATCGACAGGACAAGGCCTATCGGGCTTCGGTCATCCCGGCCAATATTCCGGCGGTGGCCGTCGAGGCCGGCGTCACCCGCGGCTGGTTCAAGTATGTCGGGCTCTCCGGTGCAGTGGTCGGCGTCGACCGCTTCGGTGAATCCGCGCCGGAAAAGGACGTCTACACGTATCTCGGCATCACCACGGCACACGTCGTCGAGGTGGCCAAGAGCGTGATCTGAGGTCGTCGTTTCCCGCGGCCGGCGGAGGGGCGCCGGCCCGGGGAGCGGAGTTTTCCACACGACATTGCGACGAGGCGAACTCCATGCCATTGCCTCGGCCGCGCGATGGGTTGTGTTCGTATTTCGGTCAGCTTCAGGAAGTCTGCCGGGCGGAATACGATCTGGGCAAAGCGTGAATCGCCTGATGGCAGCGGACGCGATCCGACTGTCTCACGTGCGGTCAGCTCAGGGGAGGTGCAGCTTGAACGGCGCGGAAAGCCTAGTCCGCTCTCTTGTCGAGAGCGGGGTCGATGTGTGTTTTGCCAATCCCGGCACATCCGAGATGCATTTCGTCGCCGCGCTCGACACGGTGCCGGGCATGCGCGCCGTCCTGGTGCTGCAGGAAAACGTCGCAACCGGTGCCGCCGACGGCTACGCCCGCATGACCGGCAGGCCCGCTTCGACGCTGCTGCACCTCGGCCCGGGCCTGGCAAACGGCCTCGCCAATCTCCACAACGCGCGACGGGCCGGATCGTCGGTCGTCAACATCGTCGGCGATCACGCCTCGACGCACCTCGCCTTCGACGCGCCGCTGACGTCCGACGTCGCCGGGTTCGCTCGCCCGGTGTCCGCCTGGGTGCATTCCTCGCCGAGCGCTCGGGATGTCGGTGCGGATGCGGCCCGCGCGGTGCGAGCCGCACTGGAGCCGCCCGGCGCGATCGCCACATTGATCCTGCCCGCGGACACGGCCTGGCAAGAGGCCGAGAGCGCGGCGCCGCGACTGGCCGCGCCAGCACTTGCAGCCGTTGGCGAGAAGACGGTCACCGAGATCGCCCGAGCCATCAGAACCGGCCGAAAGACGGCTCTGCTGATGCGCGGCACCGTGCTCTGCGACGACGGACTGGAAGCCGCGGGCAAGATTGCCGCCGCCACCGGTGTGCGTTTGATGTGCGATACGCTCACGCCGCGCATGCAGCGGGGAGCCGGCCGGCCGCATGTGGAGCGGCTGCCGTATTTCTCCGAGCAGGTGACCGAGGTCCTGTCGGAGGTCGAACTGATTATCCTCGTCGGAGCCAAGCCTCCGGTGAGCTTCTTCGGCTATCCGGACAAGGCCAGCTGGCTGACACCACCCGGCTGCCGGATCGCCACGTTGGCCCGGGCGCACGAAGACGGCGTCGGAGCGCTGCACGCCCTGGCAGCGGCGCTGGGGGCAAGCGCAGCCGAGCCGAAGCGGGTCGAGCGGGCGCAGCCCGACTATTCGCTTAGAGGAACGCTGACACCGGACTTCATCATGAGCGTGGTGGCGCGGCACCTGCCCGAGAACGCCATCATTGCCGATGAATCGCTGACATCCGGCCTCCCCTACTACGAGATGACCGCCGGTGCCGCGGCCCACGACTTCCTCAACGTCACCGGTGGCGCCATCGGCTGCATGATGGCCGTCTCGGTTGGCGCGGCGATCGCCTGTCCCGACAGAAAGGTCGTCACCCTGCAAGGGGACGGCAGCGCGATGTATATCCTTCCCTCGCTGTGGACCCAGGCGCGCGAGGCGCTGGATGTTACGACCGTCATCTACGCCAACCGCGCCTACAAGATCCTCAATACCGAGCTGGCGCGGGTCGGAGCCGCAAGCGGCGGTCGCAACGCCGCATCGCTGCTCGATCTGACCAATCCGACCATCGACTGGGTCAGCTTGGCGCACGGCCTCGGCGTCTCCGCCGTCAGGGCAGAGACACGCGAAGAATTCGAACGGGCCTTCCTGCAGGCGATGGCAACGAAGGGACCGCATCTCGTCGAAGCGGTGCTCTGAGCGGCGGCGCTCCCCTGTCCCGCCCGCGAGCGGGCGCACAGCCGTGGATCGTCTCGTTTGACTCGCGCATTTGTTTATGCTTTGTTCCATTCCGGACCGGCAACATGCGGCCCCCGGGGCGGCGGATGCTGCCGGTCGGGGATGCGAACATGATGGTTGAGGAAACGGCTGGCGGCGCCGAAATCGTCGCCATGGAGATGGCAGCGCTCGAGCGCTGGTGCCGCGGCGATCCGAGCGGCTTTCTCGATATCTCGGCCGAAGAAGTGCGCTACTTCGATCCCTTCCTCGACAAGCGGCTCGATGGCAAGGCGGCGCTGACCGATTACTACCGCGGGCTCGCGGGCAAGATCTTTGCCGAACGGTTCGACATGATCGATCCGGTGGTCCAGCTCGTCGGCGACGCGGCGGTGCTGACGTTCAATTTCGTCTCGCACGCCAGCAACGGCACCGAGGCGCATTGGAACTGCACCGAGGTCTATGCGCTGCAGGTCGAGGGCTGGCGGATCGTCCAGACGCACTGGTCGTTCACCAAGCGCCGTCCCGGCTGACAGGTCGCGCCGGCGTCCCACTCACCCACGTCGGCGCTTGCGCGCGAATGCCCGGGCGCCGGCAGACACGCCACGAGCCCCGCTCCGGAGAGCGAGGCTCGTAACGGGGTGGCTCTGCAAGTCGCGGCAAGGCCGGTCAGTGGTGCGAAATGTCACGCTGCACGGCGAGCTCGAGCAGGAGCTGGTCGGACGCCGACAGGGTGGAATTCGCATGCGCGGCCTGACGGCCTTCGACGACACCCTGTGCGCTGTCATTTGAGGCCTGGGCGTTGCCGAGGGCGACCTGCCGAGCGACGTTGATGTCAATCGAATCGGACGGCTGGGCGAAGGCTGCGGTGGACAGCACCGACAGCGAGGCGGCGAGAAGAACGACGCTAATGGACTTCATGGGAATCTCCTATGGCTGCGGCCGCGCCATTCAGGTCGGCGCCGGCCGCTGGGATCTGTTGAGGGCGGGTTCGGATCAGTAGTTGCTGTTGGTCGGCTTGTTGCGGTCGCGCACGTCCTGCTGCTGCACGAGCAGGCGATCGGTCGCCGAGAAGGTGGACGACCGGGCGGCCTGACGGCCTTCGACGACGCCCTGGGCGGCGAGGCCATCGTTAGAGGCCTTCACGTTGCCGAGCGCGACCTGACGGGCCACATCGATGTCAACCGAATCGGACGGCTGGGCGAAAGCGGCAGTCGACAGCACCGACAGCGAGGCGGCGACGAGGAGAATGTTCAGGGTCTTCATGGGAGTGCTCCTTGATGGTGTTCAGGGCGGGGCCGCGTGTCAGGCGCTGGCGCCCGCCTGGCTCAATGGGGATCAGTAGTTGTTGTTGGTGGGCTTGTTGCGATCGCGCACGTTCTGCAGATCGACGTAGACGCGATCGGTCGCGGAGAACGAGACGTTGGCAGCTGCCTGACGTCCTTCGACAACGGCCGCGGCCGTGCTGTCGTTGGAGGCCTTCACATTGCCGAGCGCAATCTGACCGGCCACTCCGATGTCCACAGAATCGGACGGCTGGGCGAAGGCGGCAGTCGACAGCACCGACAGCGAAGCGGCGACGAGGAGGATGTTCAGGGTCTTCATGGGATGCTCCTTGATGGTGTTCGGGGCGGGGCCGCGCGTCAGGCGCTGGCCCTCGCCTGGGTCAATGGGGATCAGTAGTTGTTGTTGGTGGGCTTGTTGCGGTCGCGCACGTTCTGCAGATCGACGTAAACGCGGTCGGTGGCAGAGAACGAGACGTTGGCAGCTGCCTGGCGTCCTTCGACGACGGCCGCAGCCGCGCCGCTGTCGTTGGAGGCCTTCACGTTGCCGAGCACCAGCTGGTGGGCGATCTGCTGCTCTGCCGAGTCCGAAGGCTGGGCGAAGGCGGCGGTGGAAACGGAGGCCAACGCGGCGGCGATGAGAATGACGTTGAAAGTCTTCATGTTAGGCTCCTGAGGTCTTTTGTGATGCCGCTCGGTGCGGCGTCCGTGTCGCTAAATTGGGGAGCCAAATGCGAGGCGGGATAGCTGGAATTGCATTGCTGACATGAACAACAACAGATCACATCCCCGTGTTTGTTCGATATTTTTTGACAGTGATTGCAATTGACTTGGGACATCGTCGAAGCGATGCACGGAAATCCGCAGAATTCCGTACGTGGCGTCCCGAAGCGGACATGCGCCATAGGCATACTGATTATAAGTTTAACTTACAATCTGCCGACCTTATTGACCATGATGAGTGGGCACGTTCGGGGGGCCTCGCACGAAATCACGTCGGCGTGAACGAGCGTCATCCGTCGTGAACGCGAAATTTGACCTCGCTTCAATCTTAAGATGCCAAAATGGCACACATTTCTCCCAGAACGTGTTTCCCCGAAGAGGACATTGGCAAAATCAAGGAAGCGGGATCGGCCGCAGGCGGCGCCGCCCGGCGCTCAAGCGGCTCGCCCCCGGCAAAAAGGCCGCCGCGGTGCCGTTCAACTGCGCGTGAATTCGGTGTCTGGACCGTTGCGATGCGGCGATCTCGGACATGACCGGGCTATCGACAGCCTGTGGCGGCTAGCTTGCTTAAGGCCCGGCCGACGGCATGCGGGCTCCAGATCCCGGCGCAGGTCCCCTCGGTCGCCCAAACCGGCCGAAAGGGCGGCGTTGCGCTACTGTCGGCTGCGGGACGGTCGGAGCGGGGCCGAGCCGCGGCGCCGAGGTCAGCCTTGATCAGCCCGCAGCGAGATGACGTCCGCCCCGGCGAGGC
Organism: Ancalomicrobiaceae bacterium; assembly: GCA_031291575.1. Lineage (GTDB taxonomy): Bacteria > Pseudomonadota > Alphaproteobacteria > Rhizobiales > Ancalomicrobiaceae > CAIYYN01. The sequence goes on along the minus strand of JARLIT010000373.1, from coordinate 1,839 downwards.
GATCGCGGGCGATGCTCTCGTGGTTGCGCAAGGGGATATGGCCGAGCCCGTGCTTCGCCGCCAGCCGGTCGAGATCGGCGCGGCGGGCGGCGATATTGGCGTCGGACGACACCGAGCCCTGGCGGGCCGACACACGTGCGGCCGAACCGGCCGAGGCGCGCAACGGAACGCCGGCGCGCGCGACGCGCAGGTACCAGTCCCAGTCCCAATAATGCGGCAGGTCGAGGTCGAATTCGCCAAGCGTCGCATGCAGCGCGCGATCATAGAGAATGGCGGAGACGATCAGGGTATTGTCGCGGGCGAGCGTATCGATGGTGGCCGCAGCGACGAAGGGCATGGTCTCGACCGGCCTCAGATCCTCGTCCTCCACCACGACCAGGCCCGAGGCGAAGCTCAGCGCCGGCTCCGGCCCGTGTGCAGCCAGGAGCCCGCCGAGGTGGTCGGCATCGGCCCACCAGTCGTCATCGTCGAGGAAGGCGATGAGACTGCCCACCGCCATCGTCACCCCCAACCGCCGCGCCGCGACCTGCCCCTGTCGATCCGACGAGACTGCCCGGATGCCAGGGACGGCAAGTCCGGCGACGACATCGAGCCCTTCCCCGTCGCCGTCGTCGACGACGACGATCTCGAAGGCGACGCCGGCCTGCGCCCGCGCCGAGGCGATGGCCCGCCTGAGCAGGACCGGGCGACCGCGGGTGGGGATGACGACCGAAACGAGTGGGCGGGAGACGAGTGGCGTTGCGGTCATCGCCGCAACCTGGCGACGGCATCCCACAGGTCATCGAGGCGATCGATGACCGCATCTGGCGCGAACTCCTCGACCGGACGGTCGGCATAGCCGAAGCTCACGGCGATTACCGGCACCTGCGCGTTGCGGGCAACGTCGATGTCGTTGTGGCTGTCGCCGACCATGATGGTGTTGGCCGGATCGCCGCCGGCCGCGGCAATCGTGCCGAGGAGGTGGCGGGCGTCGGGCTTTCGGACCGGAAACGTGTCGCCGCCGCAGATGGCGGCGAGCCGGGGAGCGATGCCCAGCGCGCCCAGCAATTGAAAGGAGAGCGCCTCAGGCTTGTTGGTGCACACGGCGAAGCGCCAGCCAGCGGCCTCGAAGCGGTCGAGCGTGGCGTTGAGGCCCGGATAGGGGCGACTGTCGACCGGCATGACGCGGCTGTAATGGACAATGAAGCGCGCCATCAGGTCACTGACGTCGCGGCTTGCCGGATCTTCACCGAGGTAGGCAAGACCGCGCTCGATCATCGCTCGGGCGCCGGCACCAACGATGGTGCTGACGGCAGCATGCGGGATTGCCGGCAGCCCCTCCTCCGCCATGACGAGGTTGAGCGAGGTGATCAGGTCACCGGCGGTATCGACGATGGTTCCGTCGAGGTCGAAGACGAGGAGCGGCTTCGTGGACATGTCTGAGGGCATCGGCTGACTTCATCTTGCGGCCGCGCCAAACGCAGGCCAGGGGATCGGCGGAACATTCGAACCGGACAACGGCGCTGTCGCGGTTGGACAGGCCGCGGCGCTCGTATAGACTCCGCGCGGGGGCTTGTCAGGATTCGCAACGGAGGTCTCGATGTCCGGTCGGTCGATTTCGGCGCTGGTGGTATCCGTCGGCCTCGCTCTGACGACGGCAGCGCCGGCCGCGGCTGAATATATATTCGCCACGCCGACTGCCAAGAACCAGAATCGCGTCTATTGGCTCGACCGCTACACCGGCACCGTCGGAGCCTGCCAGTATTCGAAGGCAGGCGGGGGTCCCAACGGCGCCATGGTGTGTTTCCCGCCGGACGATGGCGCAAAGGGCCTGCCCAACGGCGACTACGACCTGTTACC
>JARLIT010000081.1 GCA_031291575.1 Ancalomicrobiaceae bacterium | reverse complement strand
CAGTCGCCGCCGCCCCGCGGATTCTAACACGGATTGTGGCAATCTGAGCGGTTGTGCGATCCTGCCGGCGGCAAGACTGGCCGGTATCGGCTGAATGAGGCCTGAACATCACTGAATACTGTGGAGGCCGGGCTGCCGCGCGATCGTCGCCCCGCGTCGCCGCGGGACGCCCTCCGGCGCCCCGGTCCTTAATGCGCTGTGGTGCGGCGCTCAATCGGGCAGCGGCGCGGTGATCTTCAGCCGCCAGGCACCGCTGTCGTCGAGCGACGCCTGATAGGTGAGGCGCTCCCAGGTCCGCCCTTCCTTGGCCAGGAACGCGACGAGTTCGCCGACATGGCCGCGGATCGTCGTCGACGGCTCCATCTCGGCGCCGACCACTTCCGGGTTGATGAGCGTGACGACCTGGCCGCCGCCGTCAAGCATCCTCGGCTCGACGATCAGGGCAAAGCAGGTCCACTCTTCCGGGATCGTGTCGAAGATCTCGTCGACGATCAGCCGGTCGATGGCGGATTGTTCCGGGGAAAGCTTGGTGGTCATCGGTGGGGCTCCTCACGGCGCAGATGCGTTTGACTTTCAAGCAATGATCGATCGTTGCTGACTTCGAGAATTTCTCGAATTTGCGTCGCATTTTACACAATAACAGGCAGTGCGTCCTTTAAGTCGACGGAAATCATACGTTGCGAGCCTTCCGGAAATACATCAAATCCAATACTATGCCCCGATCTGACCGGAAATTCTTTCAAGAGCTTGCGCGTGGCTTCAACGCCCAAGAAATATCCGAGCTGGAACACAGCTCTATACATGGCCGGGCTCCGCGAACTTTCGGCAGGTTGCACCCCATAGGGATTGTGCAAGTGTATAGGCAAGTCGACCCGGATTTCCCAGGAGTAATTTGTCCCGGCCTCAACCACGGTGACAAACGGGACGTTTGGCCTCTCGACGGAACGCAGGGCCGGAATTGGGAACAATTTCTGAGAAATGTGTAATATACCGGACGATATTTCAGAGTAGACGTTGTCTAGCCCATAGAACCCATCCTCTCCAAACTGCTTGTGTAAAATGTTGAATAAGAAAATGGGCCTGTCACTGTTATTTTTCGCATCGACAATCAGCCGCAATTCCTTTGGGTCAATATGATCCAGCACCGTAACTGAAATAGGAAGAGCTTCTTCTGCCATGGCGAAATCCCCACCAACCTGAATACGAAAGTACCCTGCGGTCACCGTCCAAAACAAACCCAGTAATCCGCCTCTCCTACTAATAGAACGGTCTCGCTGGTTGTGGCGGCTGCCACTCAGAGCGAATCTTGTTTTCAGAGAACGGCTCGTTCGCATAAGGATCAATCCCAACAGTTCTCACTTCGTCCTCATTTGCCATTGCAATTTGCGGCGGATTTGATCCGTCGACCTTACTATCATTTGGTACCTGTTTCTGCTTAGTTTCTCCATCAGCGGCACGAACGAAGTTGATCGATCCATCAGCGCCGTGAGCGGCATGGATAAGCTCGTGAGCTAGCCCGATAGCTGGAGGTCTAGTTGCCCAGGTCTCCGTGCCGATCTTCTCGGTATTCGCATCGAATGAAACTGTGGAATTGGAGCCGCGACCCTTGCTGCCGTCTGCCTTTCGGCCCGCATCCCAGGATTCCCATTGGCATTCATTTCCAGACGTCGTCGGAACAATCGTAATGGTCTTTCCGGAATTTTCCAAGAAATCGAGAAGTGCCTTCCCAGACTTTGTGGCCTTAATCTTATCTAGGTCGCCGACTGTCTTATTTACGTAATCCTGATCTCCACCTTCGATCTTGATCGATTTTCCATACTGGCGCGGCATGTCCGTCTTCGCTGCCGGCGGCTGCGGGGCGGGCGACGACGGAGGACTCGGCGGCGCACCCTTGCCCGTCTCGGCCGTCGCAGGCACGCTCTTGTTGGGCTGCGGCCTGAAGCTCTCTGAAGGCTTCGTCGCTCCCTCCTCCTTCACCCGCGCCTTGGCAAGCTTCTCGTTGAGCGCCTCGGATTCCTCCTTGGTCAGCACCGAACCCTTGCCCGCGCCGCCGCGGCTCGCCTTGCGCTCCGACGTCCGGAGCTTGGCAGCCGCTAGCGCGACGGCATTGATCAGCGTGGCGACGCCGATCGCCGCAATGGCGTTGGCCAGATCCTTGGCCGCGTCGTCGAGATCGCCCTCGGTCTTGGCCGCGACCACTTTGCTCAAGAAGGAGGAGAACAGCCGCGCGCCATCGAGGATGGCAAAGAAACTCATGGCGATCGACGTGCCCTCGAGGATCGCCGTCGTGATCAGGGTCGCGACCGCCACTCCGTCGAGTGCCTCGCCGACGGCCACCGAATGCAGCCCGGCCCAGGCCACCAGCATGCCGACCATGTAGCCGAGCCGCTCCGGGTTCTCCACGAGCCCACGGAATTCGTGCTGGACACTGCCAGGGGCAAACGGGATAGCCCGCAGGAAGGTGTCGAACAGGCGGTCCGCCAAATCGAGCCGCCGGCCCATTTTCGCCAGCGGCTTGCCGCGGTTGCCCTCGGCGCCGTAGGCCACCTCGCGCAGGTTGCTGAGGCCCGCCTTGCGCCGCTCGTCGGCGAGTTGCAGCACCTTCTGCATCGACTGGGCGCGCGAGCCGGACGGATCGATCGCCGAGATGTGCGGGTGCTGCACCAAGACGTAGCCGGTGAAGCGGCCGGTATCGATCGCGTCGGAGACAAGTGCGATCAGCCGATCGGCACTGGGCGCGCTGGTCCGATGCCCTCCGCCGCCGTAGCGCTCCCAGAAATCGCGCAGGCTTCCGGTCGCCGTGGCGTCGAGCGCATGCAGCCTCAAGAGCATGGCGACGTGGTTGCCGGAGGCGAGCGGGACGGGCGACTTCACGCCGGGCCGAGCCGCCGCGATGACGACCACCTCGGTCGAGGTGCGCAGAATGACGATATCGTCGACGCGCATGAATGACTATCCATCAAAAAACGTGACGACTTAAACGGCGGTGCCCAAACGGGCGGAACTGTCGATGCCGATGATTGGCACAGGATGGATGTTTTGCCAATTGCGCCTGAACGGGCGCTGAACCTGTCCGTCCAGCCCCTATCCTATCGCATCACGGCGAGATATTGCGCAGCGCTCGCCAGCCGGTCACCGCGCCCCTGCGCCTCGCGCCGGATGGCATCGATCAGCCCCGCCGCCGGCTGTGGCCCGGTGGCGACGAGCGCCTGCAGCGGTTGCGGCGAGGTGACGGCGACGACCAGTTCCGGCCTGCCGTCGCCATCGGTGAAGCGTTCGGCCGGCGCATCGAAGGGCACGGAAGCGCCGTCCGCCCGTTCCGAACGGGCCAACACCTTCGCCGAACCATCGTCGGCGAACAGGACGACTGCAACATGGAAGCCGGCCGGCGCCGCCGCCTCGCCGACGATCGGATCGCCCACCTTGACGGTCGAGTTGAGCACCTCGACGCGCGTCTTCGATGGCCCGTCGATGCGCGTCTGGCGAAGGAACTCGACCACCGGGCATTGTGGTTCGCTCACCTGCCGGACGCGGATATCGGCCTCGAAACCAGCCTTCTGGCGGAAGTCGGCATCGAGCTGTTCGAAGGGGACGATCGAGCGGCCGTAGCCCTCGGTCACCACCTGATTGTCGGCGACGATGATCGGGTTGACGAAGAAACACGCCCCCCCGGCGTAGTCGGCGAGGAAGCGCGCCATGTCGACGGCGCGCACGTCGCCGAGATGCGCGGCCGGCCCGACCGGCGGAGCAACCGGCTGCGACGGTTCCGTCGCCGTCACGCGCGGCGGCAGCGTCTGTCCGGGCTGGGTCGAGGTATTGGCGATGCCGCCGGGACCGTTGGCCGGCGGTTGGTGCTGCCAGTACCAATAGCCGCCGCCCCCGCCCGCGACGAGAAGCACCAGCACGATGCCGGCGGCGATCGTCCCGCCCCCGCGCCTCTGCCGCACTTCGGGCGCCGGAGTGGCCGCAACCGGCCGCGACGGCGAGAACGTCAGCTCGGGGGCACCCGGCGGTCGCGTCAGCGCCCGCCCCTGCAGCGACGGATGCAGCCGCGAAGCGACCGCCTTCACCGGCGCCTTCGCATCCTCGAAGCCGCCATGCGGCATCCCGGACATCGGCGGGGAACTACGCGGTGGTTGCGACGGTGGCGGGTGTCGGAAAGGCGAGGCCTGCGGCGCTGGCGTGCCGCGCGACCCGCCCGGTTCGCGCTCGCCGTACGGCATCGGGCCATCTTGCGACCGCAACGCCTCCGGCGGCGGTGAGCGGCCCCATTGCGGCTGCACCGTCTGGCTGGGGCCCGGTGGACCGTAATCGTCGTGGATCGGCGGCACCGTCGGCGGTGCCGTGCCGGAACGCTTCAACAGCGACACCACCTCCGTCATCGAGCGCGGCCGGTGCACCGGTTCCGGCTGCAGCATGGCCACCAGGACCGGTTGCAGCCGGGTATCGATATGGCGAAGGTCAGGCAGCACCTGCCGCTTCTGCACCACCTCGAGCTGGTTGCCGCGCATGTTGAGGGCGCGCCCAGCCGATGCTTCGGCCAGCACCAGCCCCAGGCTGTAGATGTCGGATGCACCGGTGACCTCGCCGTAGAGGCCAAGCTGTTCGGGCGAGACATAGTTGTATTTGCCGGCGAACCCACCCTGGCCGATGATGGTGTGGTCGCTCGCCTGCATCTGCCGGGCGATGCCGAAATCGATGATCTTCGCCTTGCCGACGTCGTCGCCGGGCACGAGGATATTGTCGGGCGAAATATCGCGATGGATGATGCCGTGGTCGTGCGCCACCTGCAGGCCGCCGGCTAGCCGGATGCCGAGCGTCCTGACCGCCTCGTACGACATCGGACCGGCCTTGACGATATCCGATAGCGAGCGGCCGGAAACATGCTCCATCACCATGTAGGGCCGGCCAAGCGTCGGATCGACCGAGAAGCCGAAATAGCGGACGATTGCCTCGTGGAACAGCCCCTCGAGGCCGGTCGCCTCGCGCACGAACATCGACATGGCGCCGTCCATGTCGGCGAGTTCGGGGCGGATCATCTTGATGGCATAGATCGAACCCGTTCGGATGTTGTGGGCGCGGTAGACCTCGCCCATGCCTCCGGCCGCCAGCCCCTGGTCGAGGGCATAGGTGTCGTTGAGCGTGGTCCCGGCAGGAAGCCAGCGCCCGGACGACCCGGTGGACACGGGAGGTGTCATGAGGCACGAGCCCAACTGGCGCGCGGCATGCCGGTGAAGTCGAGAACGGTGGGTTCCCGCTGGCTGCAGCGCACGACGACAACGGTGACATTATCCCTGGCGCCGCGTTCCAGCGTCGCTGCAACGAGCCGGTCTGCCGCCTCCTGCACGTCCTCGACGAGGCAGGTGGCGCCGATCTCGGCATCGTCGAGGTGGCCCGTGAGCCCGTCGCTGCACAGGACGAACACGTCGTCGAATTCCACCTCGCCGCTGACCGTTTCAACTGCGACCGTATCGGCAACGCCGACCGCCCGCGTGATGACGTTCCGGCGCGGCCAGGT
>JARLIT010000372.1 GCA_031291575.1 Ancalomicrobiaceae bacterium | reverse complement strand
TCGGGCTGGCGAAGTCGGACAACGGTGCTATTCTCTTCCATGGCGTATCGCTCTCCTTCAGAGAGGTTCGGGATGGCTGGTTACCTTCCCCGATACGCCGCCTTTCTCAGCCCGTCATCACCCAGTTTCCCCCATAGCTCTGGGCTGGTCGCGGCCGGTCTTGATGTTCACCATCGACAGGACGACAGGCATTTCGACGAACTTGGCGATCCACCATAACGCAATGATGTCGCAAACCAATTCACGCTTGCGGCACGAAGCGATCGATGACACCTGGACGGGCTGGACGTCGATGATGACGACGGCCGCATTTTGCGGCGTGAGCAGATGATCGTCGCCGGCGTCTCGTGGTTTTGCCAACGACGTCGTGCTTCCCTCAAACGGTATGTGAACTCGTCGAGAGCATTTGCTCCGAAGGCGCGCCGACGCTCCTGACCGCCTTGCACGTCTCCGGTCGAAAATGGGCGGACTGAACGGGGTCACTTTTCACAACCTCGCGCCACCAGCCCCGGCAAGGCTGGAAGAGCAATTTTCGACAACCGAGGCTCAAAACAGCGAAGACGCGCGCAATAGGTAACGGTACCTATAAGGCCTGTGACCTGCTGGGCGGCGTGATCCGCGTGCCCGTTGTTTGGCTGATAGAGACAATGAGCGATTTGCGAGGGCTCGACGGAGGAGTGGCATGCAATCCGATTTGGCCTATTGCCAGAGGCATGTCTTCCCATACAAGGCGGACTCGATCTCGCAATTATTGACGGCTGGCCCCAAAAGCTCACGGCTTCTGGTATCACGTCTACGCAGAGAAACGCCGGGACATGGCTTGGTCACGCCGTCCAAGGTTGACGCCATTTATTCAGTCCTGCTGCAACTGCATGAACAGACGGACCGAGAACTGTTTATCGATGACAAGTGCGTCCATCGCGGCTCCTATGCGGCGCGCACCACCAGCATCGTCAACCACCTAGAGCGGCCGCTCGCGAATTTGCGCAGCCCCTTTGACCATCTGAACTTCATTATCCCGCAGACTGCGCTCGACGAAATCGCCGACGACCGCGGCGTGCCACGCATCAATCAGCTCTACTGCAAGCCAGGTGGCGTGTTGGACGAGACAGTGTGGCACCTCGGTAACGCGCTCCTGCCGGCGCTGGAGCGCCCACACGAGGTGGGCTCGATCTACGCCGAGCAAGTCATGCTCGCCGCCTGCACCTATTTTTCCCAGGCATTCGGCGGCATGCGCCCGGCCCAGGTTCGGCAAGGAACGCTCGCACCGTGGCAGCTTCGGCGCGCCACCGAGGCCATGGCCTCTCTGGCTGACGGCGACCTCTCGTTGAAGGAGCTGGCGGCACAATGCCGCCTCTCGGTCAGCTACTTTGTGCGCGCGTTCAAGAACACCACCGGTGATCCGCCGCACCGCTGGTTGCTGCGCTATCGCGTGGAGCGCTCCAAGTCATTGCTTGCACATACCGAAGCGACTTTGGCGGAGATTGCGATCAGTTGCGGTTTTGCCGATCAAAGCCACTTCACCCGCGTGTTCAAATCGTTCGTCGGCATCCCGCCCGCCGCCTGGCAGCGTATGAGCAGGAGCTGACAAGGCTGAAGCCCTTGGCGGCCGTCATATGGAGTTCAAACATGCAGTCGGACCAGTTCTATGCAGAAAGCTTCGTCAGGCAGTTCAAAACGGATTCAGTTGCGCAAATCGTTGCGCCAGGCCTGAAGACGTCGAAGCTTCTCGTGTCTCGCCTCCGACACGATGCTCCCGGCCACGGGCTTACTGCGCCGATCGCGCCGGACGCAGTCTTCTCCGTAGTTGTGCAGTTGCGGCGGCAGGATCTCCTCGAACGCTATCTCGACGGCAAGCTTGTCCATCGCGGCTCATTTCCACACCGCGCGGTCTCGATCCACAACCACTGGCAGCGGCCGACCGCCAATCTCTTGAGCGCCTTCGATATGGTGATGTTCACGGTCCCGCAGGTGGCCCTGAACGAAGCCGCCGAGGACCAAGGCGCGCCGCCCGTTCAGGAGCTTGTGTGTGAGGATGAGGGGCGCTTTGACGAGACCGTCTGGCACCTGGCACAATCTCTTTTGCCTGCATTGGAGCGTCCCGACGAAGTCGGGTCGATGTATGCGGAGCGTGTATTGCTCGCGAGCACGACGTATTTCGCTCACGCCTTTGGCGGCATGCGGCCGCCGCCGGACGCACGGCACAGTCTTTCGCAACGGCAGATCGCGCGCGCGATCGATCTCATGCACGGGCGGTTGGACGAGGACATCTCATTGTCCACGCTTGCGGCCGAGATGGATCTCCCGTCGCGCCACTTTGCGCGGGCGTTCCGGCAAACGACAGGAAAGACGCCCGATCGGTGGCTCCGCCACCAACGCGTCGAGCGCGCGATGGCGATGATGCGCGAGACCACGCTGCCGATCTCGCAAATTGCAGCGTCCTGCGGCTTTACGAGTTCGGCCCATCTTTCGCGGGTTTTTGCCTCGTTTGTCGGCGTCAGTCCAAGTGTCTGGCGTCAGCAAATCCTCAACTGACGGCTTCAACTGTCAATCGGCGGGCAGCGTCGCTCGCGGCACCGTCCGCGGGCACGCCTGTCGGGGCGCCAGGCGGATCCGATTAGCAGCCCGACAATTTCCGGGAATACCCGAATGCCACTCGACCGATCCGGCCGGCCTAGTGGCCTCTCTTATTGACAGACCTCCGGCAATGTGAAGCTTTGTAGATCAAAGCGCAAAGCAGCTCGGAGGGGCGATATGGCGTGCAACCAGCGCCGTGAGATGTGGCACGGACAGGCCGCAAGGTCCAATTGTTCGCATGCCGATCAAGCGCCTCTTTCGACTGGGGGACACTTGCCGGGCGTGATCCCGGCATCTTCAGTTGCAAAGGCAGCATTCGGCAAGTTCGAGCGAGGCCGGATGTGAGCTATCAGTTCGACTTTCTCGCCCTCCTGCCCTATTGGCGCGAATTTGCCCTCGGCGTCTGGCTGACTCTGGAATTGTCGGCCATCGCCACAGTGCTCGGCTTCGTGTTCGGCACCTTATGCGCCATCGGACGCTCGGGCGGTTCGCCTGCCGTCAAGTGGGCGATCGCGGCCTATGTCGAGGTCATCCGTAACACGCCTCTCCTGGTGCAGATCTTTCTGGTCTATTTCGGTATCGCCACGCTCGGCGTGCATCTCTCGGCGAATTTCGCCGCCGTGGCGGCCCTGGTAGTCAATGTCACCGCCTATACCTGCGAGATCGTGCGTGCCGGCATCGAATCCATCCACAAGGCACAGCTCGAAGCCGCCGAATGCCTGGGGCTCAGCCGCGCCCAGACCTATTGGCACGTGATCCTCAGACCAGCTGTCGAGCGGGTCTACCCTGCACTGACCAGCCAATACGTGCTGTTGATGCTGGCATCGTCGATCACGTCGCAGATTTCGGCAGAAGAACTCACCGCCGTGGCCAACCGCATCCAATCGGACACGTTCCGCAGTTTCGAAACCTACATCGTCGTCGGCGTGCTCTACATCTTGCTGTCGATGGTGGTGCGGATCGGATTCGGACTGTTCGGCCTTCTGGTGTTCGTCCGCCGCCGCAAACTCGGCACATCGCTCTGAGGGGGCAGACATGCCGACCTTCACCTTAGTCCATCTCGAATATCTGAGCTGGGCCGCGCTGTGGACGATCGGCCTGTCGGTGATCGCCTTCATCGGCGGCGGCATTCTCGGGTTCGGCGTCGCCATGGCGCGCATCGCGCCCAGCCGCGTGCTGCGCACCGCCGCGATGGTCTATATCCAGCTGGTACAGGGCACGCCGCTGCTCATTTTGCTGTTTCTCATCTATTTCGGCGTCGCCATCCTCGGCTTCAATCAGGTTCCGGCCATTCTCGCCGCCAGTCTCGGCCTGACCATCTACGCCTCAGGGTTCCTGGCCGAGATCTGGCGCGGCTGCATCCAGTCAGTGCCCAAGACCCAGTGGGAGGCCGCCGAATGTCTTGCGCTCACCCGTTGGCAACGGATGACGCGGGTCATCCTGCCGCAGGCGATCCGCATTGCGACGCCGCCGACGGTCGGCTTCATGGTGCAGATCGTCAAGAATACCTCACTTGCCTCGGTGGTCGGGTTTATCGAACTGGCGCAAGCCGGAAAGATCATCAATACATCGATCTATGAGCCATTCACGATCTTCGTCATCGTGGCGATCTTCTATTTCCTGATCTGTTTCCCCCTGTCGACCTGGAGCCGCAGCCTGGAAAGGAAGCTCAATGTCAGCGGTCGTTAGACTCTCCGATGTGCACAAGCGGTTCGGTGCGGTGACTGTTCTCAACGGAGTGAGCTTTGAGGTCGGACGTGGTGAGGTGGCCGCGGTGATCGGACAGTCAGGCTCGGGCAAGTCGACGGCGCTACGCTGCATCGACGCGCTCGAACGCATCGAGCAGGGCACTATCGAAGTCTGCGGGCACGCGGTGCACGACCCGAAGCTCGACCGGCGCGCGCTGCGCTGCGATGTCGGAATCGTGTTTCAGAGCTACAATCTGTTTCCGCATCTGACGGCCGAGCAGAACATCATGCTTGCCCCGACATGCGTGAAATCGCTGTCCAAGGCCGACGCCCGCACGCTAGCGCGCGATGTGTTGGCCAGAGTCGGGCTCGCCGAGAAGGCGGACCATTATCCCGAGCAACTGTCGGGAGGTCAGCAGCAGCGCGTCGCCATCGCCCGATCGCTCGCCATGCAGCCGAAATTGATGCTGTTCGACGAGGTGACGTCGGCGCTCGACCCGCAACTGACCGGCGAAGTCTTGAAGGTGATGGAAGATTTGGCCCGCGGCGGCATGACCATGATCCTGGTGACGCACGAGATGTCGTTCGCGCGCAAGGTCGCCTCCAAGATCATCTACATGCATAAGGGAACGGTTTGGGAGACCGGGCCGGGAGCCATAATCGATGCACCGCAGACTCTGGAATTGAGAAAATTCGTCGGTGGGGAAATGTGAGGTCTCCGCCCCTGCAAACAATGAACTCATGTGGAGGAAATCATGAAACGCCGCGAATTCCTGGGCTCGACGCTCGGTCTCGCCGCCGCCGGTGCGCTCGCCGGTATCGCATCGCCGGTTTGGGCCGACACCCTCGCCGACATCAAAGCCCGCAAGAAGCTGCTCGTCGCCGTCGACATTGGATCGCCGCCCTTCGGCATGAGCGACGCTTCGATGCAGCCGATCGGCTCGGACGTCGAGAGCGCCAAACTGTTGGCCGCCGATCTCGGCTATCCGCTGGAGATCGTCGAGGTCACCAGCCCCAATCGCGTCGCCTTCCTGTTGACCGGCAAAGCCGACCTCGTCATGGCCTCCTTCAGCATCAATGAAGAGCGCAAGAAGGTGATCGACTTCTCCGACCCCTACGGCGTGATCCAGATCGTCATCGCCGCCTCGAAGGATACCGCGATCAAGAGCCTCGACGATCTGGTCGGCAAGCGCGTCGGCACCACCCGAGGCTCGACCAACGACAAGGAGGCCACCACCCGCGCCCAGGGCGCCGAGATGGTGCGCTACGACGACGATTCGACCCTGGTCACCGCCCTGATCTCGGGACAGGTCGGCATTATGGCCTCCTCGCCGCAGATCATGGCGGCGGTCAACGCCCGCCGGCCGGCCGATCCGCTGGAGGTCAAGATCGTCCTGAAGACGAACCCCTACGCCATCGGCATCCGCAAGGGCGATGATGCGCTACGCGCTGCCGTCAACGAATGGGTCCACACCAACTTGAAGAACGGCAAGCTCAACGAGATCTACAAGCGCTACAACGGTGTCGC
>JARLIT010000080.1 GCA_031291575.1 Ancalomicrobiaceae bacterium | reverse complement strand
CGCCATGGGCGACCGACAGTTTCCTCACCTCGAGCAGCGGCGCCGTCATTCGCCCCCTCCGAGATAGGCCTCGATCACCGCCGGATTGACCCGGATCTCCTCCGGCGTGCCGGCCGCGATGGTCTCGCCGAAGTCGATGACAACGACCCGGTCGGCGAGCCCCATGACGAACTCCATGTCGTGTTCGACCAGGAGGATGGCCATGCCCTCGGCCTTCAACTGGCGCAACAGGCGGGCAAGCGCCTGCTTTTCGGTGAAGCGCAGGCCGGCGGCGGGCTCGTCGAGGAGGAGGACGCAGGGGTCGGAGGCGAGTGCCCGGGCGATCTCGACGAGGCGCTGCTGTCCGAGAGGAAGGCTGCCGGCCGCCGTCTGCAATTGGTCGCTCAAGCCGACGCGGGCGAGCTGATGGGCGGCCTCGGCCAGGAGCCTTGCCTCCTCGACCCGATCGAGCCGTAGCATGGAGGCGAGCATGCCCTTGCGGCCGCGCGTATGGGCGCCGATGGCGGCGTTTTCCAGGACGCTCATGCCGCGGACCAGCCGGACGTGCTGGAAGGTACGTGCCAGCCCGGCAGCGGCGAGTGCACGGGCGGTAAGTCCCCGGACCTGCCGCCCGAGGAAACGGATCTCGCCCGACGTCGGCCTGTCGACGGCGGATAGCTGGTTGAAGAGGGTCGACTTGCCGGCGCCATTCGGCCCGATCAGCGCCAGGATCTCGCCGGCGGCCAATGACAGCGACACCTCGTTGTTGGCGACAAGACCGCCGAAGCGGCGGGTGATGGAATCGGCCTCGAGCACTACCTCGCCGGGCAGCGGCATGTAGCGGCGCGGCAGTTCGCCGGTGGCACGACGAGGCGCGCTCGATTGGAAGAATTGCTTCGGGATGACGCGGGCCAGCGCGCCGGCGATGCCGGTCGGCGTCTTCTGCAGAATGACGACGATGGCGAGGCCGAACACGATCGTCTCGAAATTGCCGGTGCGGCCGAGAATGTGCGGCAACAGGTCCTGCAGCCATTCGCGCAACACCACCACCACGCCGGCCCCGATGATGGCGCCGGGCACGCGGTTGACACCGCCGATCAGCGCCATGAACAGGAAGTCGATGCCGGCCTGCGTGCCGAACGGTGCCGCGGCGACGAAGCGCTGGGTATAGGCGTAGAGCCAACCGGCGATCGCGGCGAAGATGGCGGCAACGAGAAAGGCCGTCATCTTGGCCGAAAACGTATCGACCCCCATGGACTCGGCCATGCGCTGGCCGCCGCGCAACGACCGGATGGCGCGCCCGGAGCGGGAATCGAGGAGGTTGGCGGTAACGACCACGGCGAGGATCACCGCCCCCCAGATCAGCCAATAGAGCGACCTGCCGTCCGCGAAGGTGACGCCGGCCAGCCGGAGCGCCGGAATGTCGCTGATGCCGCCGAAGCCGCCGAACAATTCCGTCGTGCCGAACAGATAGTAGAAGGATAGCCCCCACGCGATGGTGCCGAGCGGCAGGTAGTGGCCGGACAGCCGCAGCGTTACCGCGCCAAGGATGGCCGCGACGATCATGGTGGCGATGAGACCAAGGAGAAGGCCGCCGAGCGGCCAACCAGCGAGAAGGGACAGGCCCGGCGGCAGGTCGGCCGCCGGCACCGTGGCGATGACGGCGGCCGAATAGGCGCCGACGCCGACGAAGGCGGCCTGGCCGAAACTGGTCATGCCGGCGACTCCGGTCAACAGCACCAACCCCAGCACCGTCAGCGAGGCCAGCCCGATGTTGTTGGCAAGCGTCAGCTGGTAGGGCGTGAGCACGCCGGAGAGCAATCCGAGCACGGCAATCGCGGCGGCGATGCCGGCCGACGGCGAAGCGACGAGCCGGCGCATCATTCGTCGTCCTCGACGCTTCCCTGCCGGAGCGAACGCCACAGCAAGACCGGTAGGAGCAGCGTGAAGACGATGATCTCCTTATACGTCGAGGCCCAGAAGGTGGAGAAGGATTCGGTCTGGCCGACCAGGAGCGCGCCGAGCGCCGCGACGGAAAAGCTCGACATGGCACCGATGATGGCGCCGACGAAGCCTTTCAACGAAATGAGAAAGCCGCTGTCGTAATAGATCGTGGTGATGGGGGCGACGACGATGCCGGAGACGGCGCCGATGAGGGCTGCCAGTGTCATCGAAGTGCGGCCGGCGAATTCCGGCGAGATGCCGACGAGTTCGGCCCCCAACCGGTTGAAGGCGGCGGCCCTGAGCGCCTTGCCCCACAGGCTCACCTCGAAGAACAGGCCGAGCGCAATCGTGAGGAGGGCCGAGACGCCGATCACCCAAAGGGTCTGGCTGGCGATCATTGCCGGTCCGAGCTCGATCACCGCGTCGGAGAACGGTTCGGTGCGCGCGCCCTCCGGACCGAAGATCAGCAGGCCGCCACCAATCAGCGCGACATGTACGGCGATTGCCACCATCAGGAGGACGAGCGACGGTGCGGCAGCGATCGGCTGGAAGAAGACGCGGTAGATGAGCGGCCCGAGGGGGACCACCGTCGCCAGCGTGAAGGCGATCTGCGCCAGCATGCCGAGCCGGTCGAACGGCACCGACAGGCCGAGCCCGACGACGACAAGGCCGACAGCGACGAGAGCCAACGAGGTCTTCGGCCAGATCCAGGCCCGATAGCGCTGCCGATCAGCGACCACATCCATCACCAGCGCGGCGAGCGCCAGCCCGAGGACGAGGACGCCGAGGCGGACCGGCCTGCCGCCTTGCATCGCCGCCATGGTCAGGGCGGAGAAGGTAACGAATTCCCCCTGCGGCACCAACAGGATGCGCGTCACCGAGAAGACCAGGATGATGGAGATCGCCAACAGCGCATAGATCGCGCCTGACGTCACGCCATCCTGGCCAAGCATCAGCGCGATCTGGGCGTTCATGGCCTGCAGCTCCCCAGGCCGAGGGCGAAAGACGGCGAAAGACGGCGTCCGCAGGGATCCATGCCGCGGGCCACGCGCGTCACTTCAACAGATGGAACTGGCCGCCGGAAACGGTCAGCAGTTCGAGGCCGCGCCTGTCGAAACCGCTATGGTCTTCGGGCGTCATATTGTAGACGCCTTGGGCCCCGGTGAGTTCCTTGGTCGCTTCGAGCGCGTCGCGCAAGGCCGCGCGGAATTCCCGCGTGCCGGGCTTGCCCACCTTCAGGGCGGCCGGGATCGCATTTTCCAGAAGCAGGCCGGCATCCAGCACATTGGCGCCGAAGGTCGCCGGCTTCACCCCGTAGAGCTTCTCGTAGCCGGCGATATAGTCGACGGCGATCTTCTTGGCGGGGTTCGTATCCGGGATCTCGTCGAGGACCAGCATGCCGGAGCCGGCGAGGATGGTGCCTTCCACCTTCTTGCCGCCCAGCTTCAGGAAATCCTGCAGCGCGGCGCCGTGGGTCTGATAGATCTTGCCCTTGTAGCCGACGTCGACAAGCGTCGTTTCCGGCAGCACCGACGACGAACCGGGCGCACCGACGAGAACCGCATCGGGGGACTTGGAGACGATCTTCAGCCCTTGCGCCACCAGCGACGTATCCTGGCGGGTGAAGCGTTCCTGCGCGACGACGGTCAAGCCCTTCGCCTTGGCTGCCTCTTGAAGCGCCTTCGACCAGGTGTCGCCGTAGGAATCGGACGTTCCGATGAAGCCGACGGTCTTCACGCCGGTCTTCACCATTTGACCGACAAGGAGATCTGCGACCAGACCGTCGTTCTGCGTCGTCTTGAAGATCCACTTCTTCTTGTCGTCCATCGGTAAGACTGCCGAAGCCGAGCCGACCGGAGCAAGGACGGCCACGCCATTCTCGGCGACAAAGCCGATGATGCCGAGCGCGTTGGGCGAGCCCGACGGGCCGATGATGGCATCGACCTTCTCTTCGAGGACGAGTTTCTTGAACACCGTCACCGTGGCCGAGGGATCGGAGGCGTCGTCGAGCGAGATGTACTCGATGGTTTCGCCACCGGCGGTCTTCGGCAACAGCGGCACGGTGTTCTTCTGGGGGATGCCGACGAGCGCGATCGGCCCGGAGGCCGAGGTGACGACGCCGATCTTGACGCCGGCAACCGCCGACGTGGCCAGTGTCAGGACGACGGCAAGCGACAGGGGGACGGATTTCAGGGCCAGCATCGGAAGTCTCCAAGGTCGACCACGCTTAGTCGCATCCCCGCGGCAGGAAAAGGGCAAAATCGGCATCCCCGGACAAACTCGTATGTCGAGGCGGCATCCGTCCTGAGGTCGCCGCGTCTTACAGTCCGACTTGGTCGCACAGGTCCTTCAGCATCGCGACCGACCGGTTGAGCGCGGCATATTCGGCCTCATCCAGATCCGGCAGGATATCGGCGATAACGCCGCGCGCGCCGATGACGCGCGGGATCGAGCCGACAACAGTGTCGACGCCGGCGATCGCCGGTGTCAGCACGGAGACGGAGAACACGTCGCGCTGGTCGTTGGCTATGGCGCGAATGAGGCGAGCCAGCCCGGCGCCGATGCCGTAGTAGGTCGAGCCCTTGCCGGCGATGATGCGGTAGGCGGCGTTGCGGATGTTGGCGTCCATCTCGGCGCGCAAGTCCCCGGTGATCGGCCGGCCCATCTGTTCGGCGAAGTCCAGCAGCGTAATGGCGCCGACATGCACGTTCGACCAGGCGAGCACTTCGGAATCGCCGTGTTCGCCGAGCACATAGGCATGTACCGCCTGCGGCGACACGCCGAGGTGACCGGCCAACAGGCTGCGGAAGCGCGCGGTGTCGAGGATGGTGCCGGAGCCGATGACGCGGTGCGGCGGCAGGCCCGACAGCCGTGTCGCCACATAGGTCATGACATCGACCGGGTTGGCCGCAACCAGCAGTATGGTGTCGGGTGCAGAGGTCAGCACCTCACCGACGATCTTGCGGAACACTTCGGTGTTGCGCCCGAGGAGCTGCAGCCGCGTCTCGCCCGGCTTCTGGCCGACCCCGGCCGCCAGAATGACCACGCCGGCCCCGGCGAGGTCGGCATAGCCACCGGCGCGGATGACGCTCGCCGAGCCGAACGGCACCGCATGGGCGATGTCCTCGGCCTGGGCGATGGCGAGCGTCGTATTCAGGTCGACCAGCACGATCTCGCTGGCGATGCCCAGTAGCGCCAATGCATAGCCGGCGGTCGACCCGACCATGCCCGCCCCGACGATCCCGACCTTCATGTTCCGCTCCTGCCGCAAAGGATGCGCGAGTTCAATCGATGCTCTGCATCGCGGTCAAGAGCGGGGCAGCAACGCGCCCGCACAATCGTCGCTGTCGCCGCCGGCCTCACCAGGAGGTCAGCACCGCGCCCTTGAACTTCTCGGCGATGAAGGCCTTCACCTCGTCCGAACGATAGGCCTCGACGAGGTCTTTCACCCACGGCTTGTCCTTGTCGACCTGGCGCACCGCGATGACGTTCACATACGGCCCCTTCGGATCTTCCTTCAGGATCGGATCCTTGACCGGATCGAGGCCGGCCTGGGTGGCGTAATTGGTGTTGATGGCGGCGGCGGCAACGTCGTCGAGCGCGCGCGGCGACTGCGCCGCATCGATCTCGATGAGCTTGAAGTTCTTCGGGTTGCCGACGACGTCGATGACGCTCGGCTTCACCCCGACACCGGGCTTCAGCGTGAGGAAGCCCTTGTCCTGCAACAGCAGCAGCGCGCGACCGCCGTTGGTCGGATCGTTCTGGATCGAGATCGAGGATCCGGCCGGGATGTCATCGAAGCTCTTGAACTTCTTCGAATAGAACCCCATCGGGAAATTGACCGTTTGGGCGACGGAAACGAGCTTGTAGCCGCGGTCCTTCACCTGATTGTCGAGATAGGGCTGATGCTGGAATGAATTGGCCTCGAGTTCGCCGGCATCGAGCGCCACGTTCGGCACCACATAATCCGAGAATTCGACGATGGTGATGTCGAGCCCCTTCTTCAACGCGACCGGCTTCACTGCTTCCAGGATCTGCGCGTGCGGGCCGGGGGTGACACCGACGCGGATCTTGATCGGCTCGGCGGCAAACGCTGGCGTGGCAAGGATAAGGCCGAAGCTGACGACAGCGGCTCGGGTCAGAAGACGACGGGTGATCATGAGGTGTCCTTTCGAACAGAGCGGGATTGATCTGTGATATTCGGGTTTATGGTGAGTTGGATCCTCTTGCCGGATGTCATCCCCGGCCGAGCGCCTAAGCGCGAGGGGAAGAGGATCCAGGAACCGCAGCAGAGTTGTCGATTTTCTGGATCACCTTCCCTCGATTGGCTTCGCCAATCTCGCCGGAGATGACATCCAGTGTCTGGGAATAGGGTTCGGCCGACCTCCTAGCCCCTGCGAATGCGCTTGTTGACCTTCTTGGCGACTGCTTCACCGAAGCTCTGCACCCCCTGTACGAGGACGATCAGCACGACAACGACGATCGCCATCACCTCCGGCATGAAGCGCTGGTAGCCATAGCGAATGCCGAGATCGCCGAGGCCGCCACCGCCGACGGCACCGACCATGGCGGAATTGGCCAGAAGGCTCACCGCTGTCAGCGTCAGGCCGAGCGTGATGCCAGGCAACGCCTCTGGGATCAGCACCTTCCGGACTACCTGCACCGGCGTCGCCCCCATGGCGAGCGAGGCCTCGATCAGACCGTGGTCGACTTCGCGGATGGCCGCCTCGACGATGCGGGCGATGAAGGGGATCGCCGCGATCGTCAGCGGCA
Source organism: Ancalomicrobiaceae bacterium (assembly GCA_031291575.1). Lineage (GTDB taxonomy): Bacteria > Pseudomonadota > Alphaproteobacteria > Rhizobiales > Ancalomicrobiaceae > CAIYYN01. The sequence continues at coordinate 58 of JARLIT010000080.1, read as the reverse complement.
CGATGGCCGCCGAGGTGCCGATCGAGGTGCCGACAAGGGCGCGGGTGAACGGCACAAT
>JARLIT010000001.1 GCA_031291575.1 Ancalomicrobiaceae bacterium | reverse complement strand
TCACGATCGCCCATCGCCTCCGGCGGCAGCGCGTGCGCGCCGAGAAACGTCGTCGACACCGCCACATCGCGGATTTCTCCGAGCCGGCGCGCGACCCGGAGCGAGGCGCGCTCGCTGGCAAAGTCGAGTCCGTAGCCGGACTTGATCTCCACCGTTGTGACCCCGTCGGCGAGGAGCCGGTCGAGGCGCGGCAGCGTCGCGGCGATAAGCTCATCCTCGCTCGCGTCCCTGGTCGCCCTGACCGTCGCGGCAATGCCGCCGCCGGCAGCCGCGATCTCCTGATAGGTGGCACCGCTCAGCCGTCGCTCGAACTCGTCCGCCCGATTACCGGCAAACACCAGATGGGTATGGCAGTCGACGAGGCCCGGCGTGATCCAACGCCCGTCGCAATCGACGAAGCGTCCCGCCTCGCCCGCCGGCAGTCCGGTCCGCGGCCCGACGTAGGCGATCCGCCCGTCCTTGGCCGCAAGGGCGCCATCCTCGATCCGCCCGAGACCAGACGAGCCCGACGCACTGCCGGCCATGGTGGCGAGCCGCGCGTTGAGCCAGACTGTGTCGAACTGCGGACTGACGCTCATGTTGCGCCTCTTGGGGCAGGCCGGGTTCAGGTGAAATTGGGAGCGGGTGCGACGCTTCAGCGCTCGCTCCCGACGCCCTCAAGCTTGCGAGACCGGCAAGCTCCTGTCAATATGCATAGACATATTTCTCCGATGAGCGGAAGGCATGGCGGCGATGCGACTGATCCTGGATGAAGCACTGACTCCCGACGGTTGGCAGCGCGACGTGCTGGTGGCGTGGGCGGATGGCGTCTTCACCGAGGTGACGCCGTTGGCCGATGCGGCCGGATTGCCGGGCGTCGAGCGCGTCGCCGGCGTTGCCGTCCCCGGCGTCGGCAACCTGCACAGCCATGCCTTCCAGCGCGGCTTCGCCGGCCTGACGGAGAGCCGCGGCGGCGGGGCCGAGGACCATTTCTGGACCTGGCGCGAGGCGATGTATCGCTTTGCCAACACGATCGAACCGGACGACCTCCGCGCGATTGCCGCGCTTGCTCAAATCGAGATGCTGGAATCGGGCTTCACCGGCGTCGCCGAATTCCACTACGTCCACCACGCCCGCGACGGCCGCCCCTACGACGACCCCGCCGAGATGGCGGCTGCAGTCGTCGCGGCGGCAGAGACGACCGGCATCGGCCTGACGCTGTTGCCGGTGTTCTACGCCCACGGCGGCTTCGGCGGACACCCGACGCACGCCGGTCAGCGGCGATTTGTCACGGATCTCGACGACTTTGCCGAATTGCATACATCGGCGGCGAAAGCCGTCGTCAGCCTGCCCGGCGGGCGCATCGGTGTGGCGCCGCATTCGCTGAGGGCCGTCTCCGCCGACGAACTGCAGGCCCTTGTATCCCTCCGTCAGGCCGGCCCGATCCACATCCATATCGCCGAGCAGATCGCCGAAGTGGAGGATTGTCTCGCCGCCACCGGCCAGCGCCCGGTCGACTATCTGATGGACCTCGTCGATGTCGATGCCAACTGGTGCCTCGTCCATGCCACCCATGTGACGCAGGCTGAGATCGCGCGGATGGCGGCTTGCCGAGCGACCGTCGGGCTCTGCCCGATCACGGAGGCCGATCTGGGCGACGGCATTTTTCCGGGTGTGGACCTCGTCGCGGCGGGCGGCAACTTCGGCGTCGGTTCGGATTCCAACGTGCTGATTTCGCTGCCGCAGGAATTGCGGCTGCTGGAACAGTCGCAGCGCCTCAATGACCGCGCCCGCAACCGTCTGACCCGCCCCCCGAAATCGACCGGGCGCACGCTGTTCGACTTCGCGGCGAACGGCGGCGCCGCAGCGCTGGCGAATGGCTGCGGCCGCATTGCCGTCGGCGCCACGGCCGATCTGGTTGTGCTCGATCGGACGCATCCGGCCCTGATCGCACGCGACGGCGACGCCCGCCTGGACGCTTGGATCTTCGCTTGCCCCGACAATCCGGTCCGCGACATTTGGACGCGCGGCCGGCATGTCGTCATCGCCGGCCGGCACGTGGCGCGCGACACCGTTGCCGCCGAGTGGCAGAGAACCCAGCTGAGACTTTCCAACCGTTGACCCACGCCGGACGGGCGGGTCGAAAAGCGCCGAGCACGCCCGTTGCCCGGCGTCATTCGCGGCTCGCGGCCGGCCGGCCACAATTGGGAAGATTTCCGAAAGACACGTCCGAACGGATAGTTGCTTGGATGCCCGGTTTCGCCGGCCTTGCCGGGCAAAGCATCCCCGCGCCTCAGCGCCCTGTTTTCGACAGCCCCCCGTAAGATCAATTGCTTATGGCGCACTTTTGTGCAGAGATCTCGCTTGCCTGCGAAAAGGGCTGTTGACACCGGGGACCCCCCTGATGTGCATTATGTCTAGACAAAGCCGAGAGGCCTCGTCGCAGCGTCGAACCGAACTGAACGGGAGCGTACACATGAATAGGCGTGCACTCATCAACTGGTCCATGGCCGCCGCTACGGCCGCCGTCCTCGCCGCAGGACTGTCGAGCGGCGCGGCCGCCGATGTACTGGACAACGTCAAGAAAGCCGGCGTGCTGAAGGTCGGCACCGAGACGGAATTCGCGCCTTTCGATTTCATCGACAAGGGCAAGCATGTCGGCCTCAACGTCGACCTGTTCGACGAGATCGGCAAGGAACTGGGCGTCAAGATCGAGTGGGTGACGCTGCCGTGGGACGGCGTGCTGCCCGGCCTGGAATCCGGCAAGTTCGATATCGTCGCAGGCCCCGCCACCATCACCAAGAAGCGGCTCGAGCGCTACAAGTTCTCCCCGCCGATCGCTGAAGCCACCATCGCCATTCTGAAGAAAAAGGGCGACGCGTCGATCACCAAGCCCGAAGACATCGCCGGCAAGCCGACCGGCTCGGGCAAGGCCACCGCCCAGCTCGCCCAGTTGCAGGAGTTCGTCAAGAAGCTGCCGAAGCAGGGTGAGGTGAAAGAATACGTCGGTTTCAACGAGGCCTATGCCGATCTCGCCGCCGGCCGCATCGCCGCCGTCGGCAATTCGCTGCCCAATATCGCCTATGTCGCGCAGACCAGCCCCGTCTTCGAGGTGGTGTTGCCGACCTTCGGCGTGAAGACCTATTTCGGCTTCCCGGAGAACGCCGATGCCGACCACGTCTCCCTGAACGACGCCGTTGCCGGTGCGCTCGCCAAGATCAAAGCCGACGGCCGCATGGGCAAACTGCAGAAGAAGTGGTTTGGCGTCGAATTCGACACGCCGGCCGAGGTCAAGGATCCCAACATCTGAGAGGAGCTTGAGGCTTGGAGCCCTTCGTCCTTCGAGGCCCGGCGTTGCCTCGCGCCTCAGGGTGAAGGGCTTCAGTCTGAGACTGTGCTCGCGTCGGTCCGAAGCGGGCACAATCCCTTCATGGTGAGGTGCGAGGCGAAGCCGAGCCTCGAACCATGAAGGCACGTCCTCTTCTCCCGGCCGCCCATCCGAGGACCTGGCACCATGTCGTGGGAACTGTTCTGGCTATTGGTCGAGGCCTCCGGCCTCACCATCCTCTACAGCGGCGTCTCGATCGTCATCGGCTTCGTGCTGGCCTCCGGCATCTGCGCGGCGATGCTCTCCTCGCACCGGTTGACCGCCAACGGCGGTCGGCTCTACGTCAGCTTTTTCCGCGGCACGCCGCTCCTCATTCAGTTGCTGCTCGTCTACTACCTGCTGCCGAAGATCGGCCTCAACGTGCCGAGCGAGATCGCTGCCATCATCGGCCTGTCGCTCTCCACTTCGGCCTATCAGGCGGAGATCCTGAGGGGCGGGTTTCAGTCGGTGCCGCGCGGCCTGCTCGAGGCCGCCGACATGTGTGGCCTCTCGGCTTTCGCCTCGTTCCGGCGCATCCGCCTGCCGGTTGCCGTCCGCCTAACCCTGCCGGCGCTGACCAGCGAGGCGATCATGCTGCTGAAATCCTCCTCGCTCGTTTCAGTGGTCGGCGTCGTCGAATTGACCACCATGGCGAAGGATCTCGCTTCCTCGACCTACCAGCCGCTGCCGATCTTCGCCGCGGCCGGCCTCGTCTACCTGATCATCAACCTCGTCGTCGCCGGCTTCGGCCGGCTGGCGGAGCGGGCAGCCAAGCGGGGGCATGCATGACCAGCCTCCTCAGCTACCTCACCGGTGAGGACGGCCGCAACATCCTGTCCGGGCTCATCAACACCTGCATCCTGTGGGTGATTGGCTCCGGCCTCGGCGCGATCTTCGGCTTTCTGATCGCGGTGGCGCGCCGCTACGGTCCGCGCCTCATCGACTACGTCCTCCAGGCCAGCGTCGAAGTGATCCGCGGCACGCCGTTCCTGGTGCAGATCTACCTCTTGTACTTCGGCGGCCCCTATCTGTGCCTGTCGCTCGGCGAGGCCTCGGCCTGCCTGACGCTCGATCCGTTCGAGGCCGGCATCCTCGGCCTGTCCGTCTATGGTGCCGCCTATTACTCGGAATTGTTCCGGGCCGGCTTCGAAGCGATCCCGCGCGGCCATGTCGAGGCAGCCGAGACCGTCGGCCTCGACCGCTGGCAGACACTGACCCGCATCATCCTGCCCGAAATGACCATGTTGGTGCTACCGTCGATGGTCAACATGACGATCCTGCTGTTGAAGGAAACCGCCGTCCTCTCCATCATCTCGGTGAAGGAACTGAAGTTCCAGGTCGACATCATCGGCAACCGCGACTACGCCTTCGTCGAAAGCTTCACCATTCTGGCGCTCGTCTATTGGGCGCTCGTCGAGATCTGCGGCGCGCTCGGTCGAGCCGCCGAACGCCGTCTCTCCAGATATCGGTTCGCCCACTCATGAGCATCGTTCCCGCCATCCGCGCCCGTGGCGTCGTCAAGCGCTTCGCCGATCTCGAAGTGCTCACGGGGATCGATCTCGACGTGGCACGCGGCGCCGTGACCTGCCTCCTTGGCCCGTCGGGATCAGGCAAATCGACGCTGCTGCGCTGTGTCGCATTTCTGGAAGAGTGCACCGACGGCATCATCGAGATCGACGGCGAACCGCTCGGCTTCGGGCTCGGGCCGAATGGCGAGCGCATGCGCCTGCCGGCGAGTTCGATCCGCCCGGTCCGCTCGAAGATCGGCATGGTGTTTCAGCAGTTCAATCTGTGGCCGCACATGACGGCACTCGGCAATGTTGCCGAAGCGCTCGTCACCGTGCGCCGGCTGTCGCGCAGCGAGGCTCACGACCGCGCCATGGCCGAACTCGACAAGGTCGGCTTGGCCAAGCGGGCCGGGCATTACCCGAGCGAACTCTCCGGCGGCCAGCAACAGCGCGTCGCCATCGCTCGCGCCCTGGCGCTGGAACCGCGCATCATGCTGTTCGACGAGCCGACGTCGTCGCTCGATCCGGAACTGACCGGCGAAGTGTTGAACGTGATGCGCTCGCTGGCAGAAACCGGCATGACCATGCTGGTCGTCACCCACGAGATCGGCTTTGCCGCCTCGGTGGCGTCGAAGATCGTCTTCCTCGACCACGGCCGGCTCTTGGTCGAGGGCGCACCGGGCGACGTCTTCGGCAAGCCGCGGCATCCGCGCATCGACCAGTTCCTCGATACCTATCTCGACCGCGGCGCGGCCGGGCTGATCTGATCCGGGCTGGCGGTCGTAACGCACGGAATGGGGCACCTTCAGATATGCCGTCCGAGTGGCTCGGGGCGGCAGCAGCAGGAGACGTGGGGCGCTGCCGGACGGGCGCACGCCGCATGTGTCGTTCGGCATGAATCGAGCCTGGTCGGAGGGGACCATGGACGTGAATTTCTCCACATTCACCTGGATCCACACCATCATCAGCCTGATCGCCATCGTCGCCGGCCTCGTCGTCGTTGCCGACCTGATCGGCAAACGCAGCGCCGGCAATTGGATCGAGATCTATCTGGTGACGATCATCGCCACCAACGTCACCGGCTTCTTTTTCGGCACCCCGTTCGGGCCGCCGCACGCCGTCGGCGCGCTGTCGCTGGTCCTGCTCGCCGCCATGCTTCTGGCCGCCTACGTCTTCCGCTACGCCGGCCCATGGCGGTGGATCTATGCGCTCGGCATCGTCGCGACGCTGTATTTCGACGTCTTCGTACTCGTCGCCCAGATGTTCCAGAAGGTGCATGCGTTGAAGGCCCTGGCGCCGAACGGTTCGGAGCCGCCGTTCGCGATCGTTCAGCTGATCGTGCTCGTTGCTTTCGTCTATCTTGGGTATCTCAGCTTCCGCCGATTTCGATCGGCCTGGTGGCGCTAAATGAGGGAGACAGGGATGTTTCTGGAAAATGCCTGGTACGTCGCGGCGATCGCCACCGACGTCGACCGCACGCCGCAGCGCGTCACCATGCTCGGCCGGCACTTAGTGCTCTATCGGCGGGAGGACGGGCGGCCCGTGGCGCTCGAAGACGCCTGCCCGCATCGGAAACTGCCGCTGTCCATGGGCAAGCTCGTCGGCGATGATATCGAATGCGGCTATCACGGCCTGAAGTTCGATTGCGCCGGTCACTGCATCCGCGTGCCGGCGACGCCCACTTCGGCCGCTTCCGCGCACGTGCGCGCCTATCCGGTCGAGGATCGCTACGGCTTCACCTGGGTGTGGCCCGGCGATCCGGCGCTCGCCGATCCGGCCAAAATCTTCGACATCGTCGAATGGGGCAAACCGGGCTGGGGCTACACCAAGCCTGGCGTCATGGAGATCGGCTGCGACTACCGTTACATCACGGACAATCTCTTAGACCCGTCGCATGTCGCCTGGGTGCACGTCACCTCGTTCGGCAACGCGGCGTGCGAGGAGGTTCCGGTCCGGGCACGGCCGATCGAGGATGGCGTCATTGTCTCGCGCTGGATGCTCGACGTCGACGTTGCGCCGTTCTACCAGCCCTACACCAAGTTCCAGGGTCGCTGCGATCGCGAACAGCACTATGAGGTGCGCTACCCCTGCCACGCCCTCGCCAAGGCGATCTTCGTGCCGGCGGGGACCGGCGGCCCGGGCAAGCCGTACCATGCCGATGTGTTCGTGATGGACAGCTACAATTTCTTGACGCCGATCGATGCGACGACCACGCGCTATTTCTGGGTCCAGATGCGCAATTTCGCGCCCGGCGATGCGGCCATCGACGAGATGATGGGCCAATCCGTGCGTGGCGCCTTCCTCGAAGACAAGGACATTCTCGAGGCCGTGCAGATCGGCATGGACGAGATGCACTCGCCCAACATCAACCTGCCCTTGGACGGCGGCCCATTGCGCTTCCGCCGCAGGCTGGCCGAATTGATCGCCGAGGAGCGGACCCGATCGGCGGTGGCGGCCGAATAGCCGGGATCAGCCCGCCCCCGGATGGAACCGGGCGGCGAGCCGGCGCTTTTCACCCGGGTGCGTCAGCCGCGCCCAGGTGATTGGCGTCGTCTCGTTCCAGGTCCGCCGCTCGACCACCAGACAGGCTGTTCCCGGCGGCACGCCGAGAAGCCGTGCCATCTCGGGCGCTGCCCCTTCGGCCGAGATCACATGCTCGGCCTCCGTCCACGGCACGTTGGCGACCAGCCAGCTGCCGGGCGGGATTTCGTCGAAGGCGAGCGTCTCGGCGTCGGGCACGGCGATGAGACTGATCAGCCGCTCCTCGATCTGCAACGGCTCGCCGTCGGAAAAATGCCGGACCAGCATGCGGACGAGCGGCGTGCCTTTCGCCGCGCCGAGGGGCGTGCTGCTGGGATCATCGTCGGCGCGGGCGCGGGCAAGGATTTCGAAGCGATGGATCCTGCCCGAACGGGCCACTTCCGCGGCGATGTCCCAGATTTCGAGAACTGGCCGTTCCGGCGGACGCGCGGCGACCACCGTGCCGAAGCGGCGCCGACGGGCGACCAGACCCTCGGCCGCAATGCTCCTGAGCGCCCGATGTACGGTCATGCGTGCCGCGCCGTAACGGGCGATGATCTCGAGTTCCTTGGGGATCTTGGTGTCCGGAGGCCAGGTGCCGTCGGCGATCGGCCGGACCAGGGCGCGGCGGATCTGCTGCCACAGGGGCCCCTGCCCGTCGAGATCAGCAAGATCCTCGATCATTGCGCTCCGCCCCCTCGCCTCAGCCCCGGCGGCGGAGGTCATCCAGCCAGCCTAGAGCCCGGGCGGGGCTTTTGTCTATACATTATCAGATAGGGCGCTTGCTGCGGCGGCAGGGGCCGGGACGCGCTGCCCGGGAGATCCACCAGCCGGTGGGCTCGAATCGATTGCGCGGAACGTCATCCCCAGCCGAGCCATCTCCGACGGCAAGGGGATCCAGACTTCGAACCGGCATTTCCGTGGCCTTCCTGGATCCCCTTCCCCGCCCGCCGTCAGCGCTCGGCGGGACGACGCCCAACACGCGACGTTCAATTGCTGGCAACGGACTGCAGGTGCCTCATCCCACCGTGCGTCCGCCGATCGACGGCGAGAACACCATCAGCGACAGGATCTCGAACAGGACTTGCGCCCCCGCCTGTGCCGTCGTGGTGTTGGCGTCGTACTGCGGCGCCACTTCAACCACATCGCCGGCAACGAAGTTGATCCCGGCCAGCCCGCGCAGCAGTTCGATCATCTCGCGCGTCGACGGGCCGCCGACTTCGGGCGTGCCGGTGCCGGGCGCATAGGCCGGATCGAGGCAGTCGACGTCGAAGGAAATGTAGACCGGCCCGTCGCCGACGACGGCCTTCGCCTTCTCCACGATCGCCGCAATGCCGAGCCGCGGCATCTCCTCGGCGTGAATCACCGTCATGCCGCTGTCGTAGGAGAATTCCCAGATGTACTCCGACGAACCGCGAATGCCGATCTGGATGGTTCGGGTGGGATCGAGCACGCCGGCGAGCACGGCCTCGCGGAACGGGCCGCCGTGGTGGAACTTCGAATAGTCGAACGGGCCGCCGGTGTCGCAATGGGCGTCGAGGTGGATGAGCCCGACCGGACGCTCCTTGCCGACGGCCTTCAGGGCGGGGAGCGATACGGAGTGGTCGCCGCCGACGCCCAAAGGCGCGACGCCCGCCGCGACGATCTTCGCCACATAGGCCTCGATGTCCTCGTGGCACATCTCCAGGCTATAGCGGGAGCGGAACACCACGTCGCCAACGTCGGCGACGACGAGTTCCTTGGTCGGCAAGCATTTCAGCACGTGTTCGTACGGCCCGATGCGCTCGATGGTGCGGACCGCCCGCGGCCCGAAGCGGGCGCCGGAGCGGTTGGTGACGCCGAGGTCCATCGGCATGCCGTAGAGAGCCACCTGTAGATCACCGAAATCCGGCTCGTAGCGGTCGACGGGGAGGAAGGGAGCTGCGAGGAAAGTCGGCATGCCGATGTAGGGGGCGGCGCGCGTGCCGTTCTTGTCGATCATGGCGGCGGCGACCCGCGCCCGTTCCGGATCGTGGATGAGGCCGTTGGAGGCATCGCCGTATTTGGCGCGCAGCCGGGCCAATTCCGTGTCGTCGAACATCATGTTCCTCGCGTGCGTCTGCGCGCCGTCGGCGCGGATATCCGCAACTATCGAGGCAGCAGCCCTTGCGATCAAGCCACTTCTCGGGGTCAGTCGGTGAGGCGTGGCATGACGGTGGCGCAGAGGCCTGCGAGGACTTCGAGGCCGTGCGGCCAGGGTCCGAAGCCGGCCTCGGCATTGATGTGGCCGGCGTCGCCGACATCGACGAGGTCGGCCTTCCAGATGCGGCACCAGTGTTCGGCGCGGTCGAAGCGCATGATCGGGTCGTTGCGGCTGGCCGCGACGATG
>JARLIT010000079.1 GCA_031291575.1 Ancalomicrobiaceae bacterium | reverse complement strand
CATCGGAATGAGCGGCACGAAGCGCTCCTCGGTGCCGGGAGACAGGATTTCGGTGACGATCTCGCCCGGCGCTATGGCGTTGACCCTGACCCCGAGGGGTCCGAAGTCGGCCGCCATCTCCCGCGTCAGCGCCGACAGCGCCGCTTTCGACGTCGCATACGCTGTGCCGGCGAACGGATGCACGCGCGAGCCGACCACCGAGGTGATGTTGACGATCGCGCCATGGGCAGCGACGAGTTCGTTGATAAGGCCGCGGGCCAGAAACAGCGGTGCGAGGAAATTGACGTGGAACACCCGCATCCACTCGTGATCGGGCGTGGTCAGCGAATTGAGCCGCTCGCCGTTCGGCCCCTTCGGTGAGATGCCGGCATTGTTGACGAGCGCGTCGAGCGGTTGGCCGGAAAGCCGGTCGCGCAGGCTCTCGATCGCCGCCACCAGCTTGTGTCGGTCCGACAGATCGATGACGACATGATCCTCCGGACCGGATGCCCACGGACAGCGCGCCTTGTCGAAGGAATGGCGCGAACAGGTGACGATGCGCCAGTTCTCCTCGGCGAACTTGCGCACGATGGCATGGCCGATGCCGCGGCTGGCGCCGGTAACGACGATCGTGCGCTGGCGCTTAGCGGTGCCCGGCGCTTCATGTTCGCCCACCGCCTGGCGAGCGGCATGCTCGCTGGCGACATGGTGCGGAAACGGGCACTTAGGCGCATCAACCGGGGTAATCTCGTTCATGCCACCTCTCCCGTCAGCTGTCGTGCCGATCGGCGCGGCCGAACCTGCCGCCGCCAACTGACCGAACCGTTATACTCCGAGCCGGAGCCCAAGTACAAAAGGACGTGTCCAAAGGGCGAACCGAACGCCGGAGGACCGGACATGCAGCCGATCGAGCCATTCGCCCGAGCGGCCCGTCGCTTCAGCGGCCAGCCTTCCACGCCTCATAGCGCGCCTTGGTCTCGGCATTCATCGGATAGAGACCGGGGAGTTTAGCGCCCGCCTCCACCTGCGACACGATCCATGCCTCCATTCGCTCCTGTTCCGGCCCTTCCTCCGCAACCGCCTCGACGAGCGCCGCCGGGATCACCACTGCACCATCGCCATCGACGACCATGACATCGTCGGGGAAGACGGCAACGCCGCCACAGGCGACCGGTTCCTGCCAACCGACGAAGGTCAGTCCGGCGACCGACGGCGGCGCTGCGACGCCGCGAGCAAGAATCGGCAGCCCGGTCGACAGGCATCCTGCCCCATCGCGCATGACGCCGTCGGTGACGAGCGCCGCAACGCCGCGTTTCACCATGCGGGCGCACAGGATGTCGCCGAAGATACCGGCATCCGTCACCCCCATCGCATCGGCAACGACGATGACGCCCTCGGGCATGTCCTCGATCGCGCCTCGCGTCGAGCGCGGCGAAGCCCAGGAGGCCGGCGTCGCCAGATCCTCGCGCGCGGGCACGAACCTCAGCGTGAAGGCCGGCCCGGCCAGCCGGCGTCCGAGCGGCTGTAGCGGTGTCGCTCCGCGCAGCCAGACGTTCCGGAGGCCCTTCTTCAAAAGGATCGTGGTGATCGTCGCCGTCGATACCGCTTCGAGGCTAGCGAGGATTTCGCGCTTAACTGCCATCCGATTGTCTCCCCAATCTGCTATCCGCCACATGAACCGGGTTCGTGCCGGATTTCCAGTCCTTTCCGAACGCAAGACTGCGATCGCCAGACTGAGACTTCGGGCTTCGAAAACCACTGTGGCATCAAGCACGCATCACCGCTTCGCTCACCGCCAAAACGCTTGACGCGGCTCTGCGGCGGGGCGCAACGTGCCGCGGCAAGCGATGAATTCGGCGCGCGGGACAAGTTCCGCGCAGCGCCATCGCCATCTGGAGGCAAACGTGTCGCGTAATCGGATTCATCTGTCGCTGCTCGTCCTCGGCCTCGTCCTCTTGGGCACGACGGCAGCGACCGCAGCCGAGCCGAAAACCTTCTCCGACCGGCTGCACGCGCTGATTTCCCGCATCTCCGGCAAGCATCTGCCGACCGACATCTTCTCTTCGAACGGCCGCATCGAGGCCGAACAGGTACTGGTCGCGGCCAAATACGCCGGCCGCGTCAAGGAGATGCTGGTCGAGGAGGGCGCCACCGTCGAGGAGGGCCAGGCCATCGCTCGCATGGATACGTCCGAACTCGACACCCAATTGACCGGCGCGCTCGCGCAAGTCGCCAAGGCTGAAAAGGCGACACTCTCCGCCGAGGCTGCCATCGCCCAGCGCGACAGCGAATTGAACCTCGCCAAGCAGGAGTTCGAACGTACCTCGGCATTGGTGCAAAAGGGATTTGCCACGACCCAACAGCTCGATCAGCGCCGCAGCCAGCAGAGCGTCGCCGAAGCCGCCGACCGCGCCGCCCATGCCGGCCGCGACGAGGCCAATGCCGCGACCGACGCCGCCCGCGCCGAGGTGGCGCACATCCAGTCGATGCGCGCGGACGCCGAACTGAAGGCGCCGCGCCGCGGCCGCATCGAATACAAGCTGGTCAAGACCGGCGAAGTGGTGGCGGCCGGGGCGCCGGTGGCGACCCTCCTCGACCTCGGCGACGTCTACATGACCGTGTTCGTGCCGGCCCGGGTCGCCGGCAAGCTGTCGATGGGCGACGAAGCCCGCATGGTGCTCGATCCCGTGCCGGACTATGTCGTGCCGGTGACCGTCTCCTTTGTCGCCACCGAGGCGCAGTTCACGCCGAAGCAGGTCGAGACTGCCGACGAGCGGGACAAGCTGATGTTCCGCGTCAAGCTGAAGGTCGCCCCGGCGCTCCTCCACCGCTTCGAGGCCCGGGTGAAGACCGGTGTCCGCGGGCTCGCCTACCTGCGGACCTCGCCCAAGGCCGACTGGCCGGCCGAGTTGGCACCGAAGCTGCCGCAATGACGGACCCCGTCGCCAAGCTCGTCGAAGTCCGCCATCGCTACGGTGCGACGACGGCGCTCGATCTCGACGAACTCGCCATCCCCTCGGGCGGCATCGCCGGGCTGATCGGGCCGGACGGCGTTGGCAAGTCGACACTGCTCGGCCTTGTCGCCGGCGTCACCAAACTGCAGTCGGGCCGGCTGGACGTGCTCGGCGTCGACATGTCCAATACGTCGCAGCGGCGCATCGCTTGCGGCCGCATCGCCTACATGCCACAGGGCCTCGGGCGCAACCTCTACCCCACCTTGAGCGTTGCCGAGAACCTGCACTTCTTCGGCCGCCTGTTCGGCCAGGGCCAAAAGGAGCGCAACACCCGCATTGCCGAGCTCCTCGCCGCCACCGGGCTCTCCGACTTTGCCGACCGACCGGCCGGCAAACTTTCCGGCGGCATGAAGCAGAAGCTGTCGATCTGCGCCGCCCTCATCCACGATCCCGATCTCCTCATCCTCGACGAGCCGACCACTGGCGTCGACCCATTGTCGCGCCGGCAGTTCTGGCAGCTGATCGACGCCATGCGGGCGCGCCGACCGAGCATGAGCACCATCGTCGCGACCGCCTATATGGAAGAAGCCGAGCGCTTCGACTGGCTCGCCGCTGTCTACGCCGGCAAGGTGCTCGCCTCGGGCACTCCGGCAGACCTGAAGCGGCAGGCGGGCGAACCCGATCTCGACCGCACCTTCATCCACCTTCTGCCCGAAGCCGAGCGCGCCCACCACGTTCCCCTCCCCGCGCTGACGCCGATCGCCCACGACGGCCCCGTGGCAATCGAGGCGGAGGGGCTCACCTGCCGCTTTGGCCCGTTTACTGCCGTCGACCACGTTTCCTTCCGCATCGGCCAGGGTGAGATCTTCGGCTTTCTAGGTTCGAACGGCTCGGGCAAGTCGACGACGATGAAGATGCTGACCGGCTTGCTACCGGCGACCGAAGGCGTGGCGAAACTGTTCGGCCAGACGCTCGATGCGTCCGACATGTCGACGCGCCGCCGCGTCGGCTACATGTCGCAGTCCTTCTCGCTCTACGGCGAATTGACCGTCGGCCAGAACCTCTTCCTCCACGCCCGCCTGTTCCAGCTGCCGAAGGACGACATCGGACCGCGCGTCGAGGAAATGCTCAACCGCTTCGATCTCAAGAGCGTCGAGGACAAGCGGCCGGATCCGTTGCCTCTCGGGCAACGCCAACGCCTGCAATTGGCCGTGGCGATGATCCATCGGCCGGAGATCCTGATCCTCGACGAGCCGACGTCCGGTGTCGATCCCATCGCTCGCGACAGCTTCTGGTCCGAGCTCATCCGGCTGTCGCGTGACGACGGCGTCACCATCTTTCTCTCCACCCACTTCATGAACGAGGCCGAGCGCTGTGACCGCATCTCGCTGATGCACCACGGCAAGGTGCTCGCCGTCGGCAGCCCGGCCGCGATCAGCACCGAGCGCAAGGCGGCAAACGTCGAAGACGCCTTCATCTCGGTCCTGGAAGAGGCCGGCATGGGCAGCGAGGGCGGTGCGCCCGCCGCTGGCGTCGATGCAAAATCGCCCGCAGCGGCCGCGGCACCTGCGCTCATCCCGCCCCGTTTCGATTTCGGCCGGCTGATGGCCTATGCCTGGCGGGAGATGCTGGAGATCCGCCGCGATCCCTTGCGCCTCGCCTTTGCCTTCCTGGGGCCGCTGATCCTGATGCTCGCCTTCGGTTACGGCATCTCGTTCGACGTCGAGCATCTCAGCTACGCCGCCTTCGACCAGGACCAGTCGACCGAAAGCCGGCAGTTTCTCGAAGCCTTCGAAGGCTCGCGCTATTTCGACCGAAAGGCGCCGATTGCCACCGCCGCCGAACTCGATCAGCGGCTGAAGACCGGCGAACTGAAGCTTGCCATCGAGGTACCATCCGGCTTCGGCAGCGATCTCATTCGCGGACTGAAGCCCGAAGTCGGCGTCTGGGTCGACGGCGGCATGACGTTCCGGGCCGAAACCATCCGCGGCTATGTCTCCGGCCTCACCCAGACCTATTTGCGCGATCAGGCGCTGCAGCGCACCGGCACAGCTACCGCCGTGGCCATGCCGATCGATATCGAGACCCGCTTCCGCTACAATCAGGCCTTCCGCAGCGTCAACGCCATGGTGCCCTCCGTCATGGTGCTGATGCTGGTGCTGATCCCGGCGATCATGACGGCGATCGGCGTCGTCAAGGAGAAGGAGACCGGCTCGATCTCCAACTTCCAATCGACGCCGGTGACGCGGCTGGAGTTCCTCGTCGGCAAGCAGCTGCCCTATGCCGCCATCGCCTATATCTCTTTCTTCCTGTTGACGGTCGAGGCCTTTGCCTGCTTCAGCGTGCCGGTCAAAGGCTCCTATACGACACTGGCCCTGGCCGCCCTTCTCTACGTCCTGGCGACGACAGCCTTCGGTCTGTTGATCTCCACCATCGTGCGCACCCAAGTCGCCGCAATCTTCGCCACCGCGATCATCGCGATCATTCCGGCGGTGAATTTCTCCGGCCTACTCGTCCCCGTGTCGGCGCTCTCCGGTGGCGGTCGGGCCATCGGGCTGGCGTTTCCCGCCGCCTGGTTCCAGCCGATCGCCATGGGCGTCTTCGCCAAGGGACTGGCGATCGACACCCTGTGGCTGAACATCGGCATCGTTGGCCTGTTTGCCGTCGGCTTCCTCGGCGCGGCCAACCTGTTCCTGTCGAAGCAGGGGAAATGATCATGCGCGCCAGCCTGATGAAGATCCTCCGCCTCGGCATCAAGGAGCTCTACGGGCTGAAGTCCGACGTAATTATGCTCCTGCTCATCGTCTATGCCTTCACCGTCGCCATCTACGCGGTTTCGACCGGCGCCAAGTTCGATGTCGAGAACGCAGCGGTCGCCGTCGTCGACGACGACCATTCCGCCCTGTCCACCCGGCTCAGGGACGCGCTGATGAAGCCGATCTTCAAGCCAGCGGTGGAGATTGCCGCGAATGAAGTCGATACGGCGATGGATTCCGGCCGTTTCGTCTTCGTCGTCGAGATCCCGACCAACTTCGAGCGCGACGTGCTGGCCGACAAGCATCCGGTGGTGCAGGTCGACATCGACGCCACCGCCATGAGCCAAGCCGGCAATGGAGCCTCGTTCATTCAGACGATCCTCCTCAACGAGGTCGCCACCGCCTTCCCGGCCAAGATGAAGACGTCGCCGCTCGATGTCGTCGTCCGGGCGAAGTTCAATCCGAACCTGGAATCCGTCTGGTTCACCTCGGTGATGCAGGTGATCAACAACATCACCATCCTGTCGCTCATTCTCTCCGGTGCCGCCCTCATCCGCGAGCGCGAGCACGGCACCATCGAGCATCTCCTGGTCATGCCGGTCAAACCCTTCGAGATCATGCTGTCGAAGATCTGGGCCAACGGCCTCGTCATCGTCGTGGCAGCGACGCTCTGCCTGACGATCGTGGTCGAGCGGCTGCTCGGCGTGACCGTCAACGGTTCGGTTCCGCTGTTTGTGCTGATCGCCGTTCTGTATCTCTTTTCCGTAACGTCGCTCGGCATCCTGATTGCCACGTTCACCACCTCGATGGCGCAGTTCGGGCTCCTGGTCATGCCGGTGATGATCGTGATGATGCTCTTGTCCGGCTCGATGACGCCGACGGAAAGCATGCCCGTCTGGCTGCAGGACATCATGCTGATCTCGCCCTCAACCCACTTCGTCGCCTTGGCACAGGCCGTCCTCTACCGCGGTGCCGGGCTCGACCTCATCTGGGGGCGCATGCTGATCCTGTTCGGCATAGGATTCTGCTTCTTTGCCCTGTCGCTCGCCCGCTTCCGCGCCTCGCTGCTGAACGCCGGCTGACGCCTCCCGACAGATCGAACACCATTGTTATGCTGCATAGTTATACGACGGCGAAGCCCTTGCCGCCGCTCCGCCGGCGTGCAAGTCTGACGGCATTGTCAGGCGCGGCACAAGCGCCGGCATCCGCGCATTTTCCGCTATTTTGCCGGCGCGGACTTCGCTTTTCGCGAATTTTCTTTGCCAAGGGAGATTTTCATGCCTGGTCCCGACGACCCCTACGATACATCGACCCTTTCCGCCGTCCGCCAGAAGGTGGCGGAGCTTTTCCGCAAGATCCCCTTCGACCGCGATGTCAAGTCGAGCGGCGACACCGCCGGCCTGTTCGAACAGCTGACCGGCTGGAACCAGGCCAAGCTCGACGCCAAGTGGGCCGAGGAGGATGAGGCCCGCGCCACGGCGCGCGCCGACGGCAAGAGCGAGAAAATCATTTCGCTGATGCCCAATACGACGACCTGCAACGAATTCGTGTTGCGCGTCGGCCACGCCATCAAGTCACCCGTCCCGCTCGGCCAATTCTACATCGACAATGTGTTGCGCAAGGCCGGCTTCGAGGATGCCTGGGTGCCGGCCGGCTCGGGCGAACGCCCCGGTCTCGGCGATCCCTTTGTCGTCACATCGCGCGGCCACATGGGAGTGTCGGAGAAGTTCATCGGCGACCAGTGGTACACGATCGAGTCCGGTCAGGGCGGCCACAAGCTCGGCTACGACATCGTCAAGCGCAAGGAAAACCCGTGGAACCCGGCCAAGATCCTCGGCTGGGTCAACATCGACATGCTGATGCTGCTGGCCCAGCCGGCACCCGATTGGCTGAGAGGCTGGTGGGTCGTCGACTTCGCCGGCACCCAGGCGTGGCTCTACGTCGGCGATCGCCCCAAGTGTCCGTGCTTTGCCAAGAAGCCGATCGCCATGACCGGCAAGCCCGTCGGCTGGACGCCGTGGGAGGCGACCGTACATGCGAGCGAAGACGGCAAGTCGGCAGCGATCGACTTCGGCAATGGCGGACCACCCGGCAGTGCCGGCCTCGTCAAGAACGTGCAGGCGAGCGGGCCGAATGCCATCGCCGGCGACAGGAATGGCGTCAAAGTGACGGCGACGCGCCCGGGCTGAACAGGCGGTGGGGCCTGCGGCCGTTGCCTGGCGCTCGCCCAAGCTCGCGCCGTTCGCCGACCGTTCCTCACTCCCCCGCCCACAGCCGATAGCCGACGCCCGGTTCGGTCAGGACGAGCTTCGGCGCTTCCGGCGCCGACTCGATCTTCGCCCTGAGTTGCCCGACGAAGACGCGCAGGTACTGCGTGTCTTCGGCGTGCGCTGGCCCCCACACCTGGCTGAGAATCTGCCGGTGCGTCACCACCCGGCCGGCATGGCGGACAAGGATGGCGAGAAGGTCGTATTCCTTCGGCGTCAGTTTCACCGCCTTGCCGTCGCGGGAGACGAGCCGCCGGTCGAGATCGACCACGAGCCCGCCGATCTCGAAACGGGTGATCTCTTCCCCGCCCTTGACCCGGTGTCGGAGCGCGGTTCTGAGCCGCGCCATGAATTCGCCGATGCCGAAGGGCTTCTCCACGTAGTCGTCGGCACCGAGGTCGAGCGCGGCGATCTTTTCCGCCTCGCGGTCGCGCGCCGACAGGATGATGATCGGCACCTCGGAGAACCGTCGCGCCTCGGCCAGCACTTCCTTGCCGTCCATGTCGGGCAGTCCGAGATCGAGGACGACGATGTCGGGCGCCGAAGTGGCGATCAGATGCAGCGCCTGCCGCCCGGTCTCGGCCTGCAGCACCTCATAGCCCGAGGCGACAAGCGCCGGCCGGAGGAAGCGCTGGATCGGCGCCTCGTCATCGACGACGAGAACCCGCATGCTCATGCCGCCTGCCCCTCCTTCATCCTGACAGCCGGAAAGCGCATCAGGATGCGCGTGCCGCGGCGCCGGACCGCCGGGCTCTGCGCCTCGATCGTGCCGCCCATGGCTTCGGTAAGCCCCTTGGCAATGGACAGCCCGAGGCCGGTGCCAGCCTTGCGCCCGTCAGCCCGCCCGCCGCGGTAGAATTTCTCGAAGATGCGCGGCAGGTCGGCCGGCTTGATGCCGGGGCCCTCGTCGGTGACGCTGATCATCACATTCGCCCCGTCGGTGCGGGCGTGCAGGATGGCACTGCCGCCGCCATGCTTATGGGCGTTGTCGAGCAGGTTGAACAGCACCTGTTCGAGCAGTTGCGCGTCGCCGCGGATGAAGGGAAGATCGCGAGCGATGCTGATCTCGATGCGCTGTGTCGGGATCGCCCGGCGGCAGCGCTCGATCGCCGCGCGGATGCTCTCCGCCGGATCGATGAAGTCCTGTTTGGGCTTCAAGGCACCGGACTCGATCCGCGACATGTCCAGGAGATTGGCGATGAAGCCGGACAGCCGCGATGCCTCCTCTTCGATGGAAGCCAAGAGATCCTGCCGATCGGCGGCCGGCATCTTGTCGCCCAATTGCCGCAGCGAGGTCACCGCACCGGTGATCGAGGACAACGGCGTCCTCAGGTCGTGCGATAGAGACGAGAGGAGGATGGTCCTGAGCCTCTCGTTGTCCTCGAGCGCGGCGGCACGAACCGCCTCGCCGACCAGGATGGCGCGATCGATGGCGATGGCCGTCTGCTCCAGAATCGCGGTGAGCGCCCGTTCGTCCTCCGGGCTGATCGATTCCCCGGGTTCCTTCGGAGCGAAGCCGACAACCCCGACCGTGCCGCGCGGCGTCCTCAACGGACGGAACTGCTTGGCCAGGTTCGGCAGCGTATTGGTCCGCCAACCGGCGGTCTCGTGCTTGGTGAACGCCCAGTTGGCCGCGCTTACTTCGCCGGCCGAGAGGTCCTGATCCGGCGGCCAGGCGGTCTTGACCTGCAATTCGCCGTCCTCCGGCATCAGGAACACGATCGGCCCGCCGTGCGTCTTCTGCAGGTGCGTCGCAGCAGCCCACAGCACCTCGTCGAGCTTGGCGGCTCCCGCGAGCTTGCGCGAGAACTCGTAGAGCGATTCGGTATCCTGCGCCCGCTGGCGCAGCGCCTCGGTGCGGTCGTGCGCGCGGCCGGCAAGCGAGCCGGTCAGCACCGCAACGATGAGGAACACGGTCAGCGACAGAAGCTCCTGCGGCTGGGCCACCGTCAGCGTGTAGACCGGCTGGATGAAGAAGAAGTTGAACGCCAGGAACGACAGGAACGATGCGGCCACCGCCGAGACGAGGCCATAGGTTGCGGCACAGGCGAGCACCGCCAGAAGAAACACCATCGACAGGTTCGGCAGGTCGATCAGCCGGCTGAGCGCTTCGCCGAGCCCGACGGCGCAGGCGACCGCGACCGCCGCGGAGATCAGCCCGTAGCCGAGCCGCTTCGGCGCGGGTGACGGCAAGATGCGGCGAACGAATGGCGTCTTCAGCTCGGGCGAATTGACCACATGCACCGCGACGTCGCTCGCCACGCGCACCATCTGGTCGGTGAAACCGGCGCCGACAAGCCGGCGCAGCGGGTGGGCACGCGACCTGCCGACGACGATCTGGGTGATGTTCTCGCGCCGCGCATAGCGCAGCACTTCGGCAACGGGATCCGGCCCGGTGAGCCGCTGCACCTGCGATCCCAGCCGATCGGCGAGGCGAAGCGCGTCGTCGACCCGCTTCAACCGGTCCGGATTGGTCTCCTCGTGTCCGGAGCGCTCGACATGCACGGTGATCCAGGATGCATTCAGCCGCGTCGCCAGCCGACCGGCGGTCCTGACCACGACCTCGGCCTGATCGTCGCCACCGACGCAGACGAGGAGATAGTCGGACGTCTCCCACGGCCCCTCGATGGCGTTCTGGCGCAGGTAGTCGACCATCTGGTCATCGACGCGATCGGCCGTGCGCCGGAGCGCCAGTTCTCTGAGTGCCGTCAGATTGCCGCGGGTGAAGAAGTTCTGCGTTGCCCGGCGCGCCGTCTGCGGCAGATAGACCTTGCCCTCGTTGAGGCGCTCGATGAGTTCGTCCGGGGTGATGTCGACGAGGACGACATCCTCGGCGGTCTGCAACACGACGTCGGGAACCGTCTCGCGCACGGCGACGCCGGTGACGCGGCTGACCACGTCGGCAAGGCTTTCCAGATGCTGGATGTTCAGAGCCGTCCAGACGTCGATGCCGGCATCGAGCAGCTCGGCAACATCCTGCCAGCGCTTGGGGTGACGGCTGTCGGGCGCGTTGGTATGGGCCAGTTCGTCGACGACGATGAGCTTCGGCCGCCGCTTCAGCGCGGCATCGAGATCGAACTCGTCGATCGGCCGGTCGCGATAGATGGTCGTTCGGCGCGCCAGCACGTCGAGGCCGTCAATCAGTGCTGCCGTCTCGCTCCGCCCGTGCGTCTCCACGAGGCCGATGACAACATCGACGCCCTCGGCCTTCAACCGGCGTGCGCCCTGCAACATGGCATAGGTCTTCCCCACGCCGGGAGCGGCGCCGAGGAAGACCTTGAGCTTGCCGCGTCCCTCTTTGCCCGCGAGCGCCAGGAGCGCGTCGGGATCAGGACGGCGGTCGTCGTTGACGTCAGGCGGCATGCATCATTTGAGTTGGTCGAGTGCCAGATTGAGTGCGAGGACATTGACCCGAGGTTCGCCGAGGATCCCCAGGAAGCGGCCTTCGGTCTTGGCCTCGACCAGCGCCTTCACCTGCGCTTCGTCGAGGCCGCGCGCCTTGGCGACACCGGCGACCTGAGCCAAAGCATACTGCGGCGAGACGTGCGGATCGAGTCCGGAGGCGGAGGTCGTGACCGCGTCGGCCGGAATCGGCTCCTGCCAGCCGCTGGTGTGCTTCGCCTCGACTGAGGCCTTCACCCGGTCGACGAGTGCCTGGCTCGTCGGGCCGAGGTTGGAGCCGGTCGAGTTGGCCGCATTGTAAGGCGCATCGACGGTCTTGGAGGCATCCTTCGGGTCCGGCGCGCTGGTCGCCGACGGCCGCGGCTGGAAGTAGCGATCAGAGGTGACGGCCTGGCCGATCAGGCTCGAGCCGACGATGACGCCACCCTTGTCGAGGATCAGGCTGCCACCGGCCTGACTGGGAAAGAACGCGGTGGCGATGCCTGTCATGGCAAAGGGATAGACGAGGCCCGTCAGCACGGTGAAGAGCACGAGCATGACGAGGGCGGGACGGAAATGCTGAAGCATGGGTGGATCCTCACGCGAGATGCAGCGCCGCGACCACGAGGTCGATCAGCTTGATGCCGACGAACGGGGCGATGATGCCACCGAGCCCATAGATGACGAGGTTGCGGCTGAGGAGCGCCGCGGCCCCGACGGCGCGGTAGCGGACACCCTTCAGCGCCAAGGGGATGAGCGCGATGATGACGAGGGCGTTGAAGATCACCGCCGACAGGATCGCCGACGTCGGCGAGGTGAGATGCATGAAGTTCAACTGGAACAGCGGGCCGGTCGCGGTTCCCGCATCGCGGTAGGTGGCAACGAAGATCGCCGGCAGGATGGCGAAGTATTTCGCCACGTCATTGGCGATCGAGAAGGTGGTCAGCGAGCCCCGCGTCATCAGCAACTGCTTGCCGATCTCGACGATCTCGATCAGCTTGGTCGGATCGGAATCGAGGTCGACCATGTTGCCGGCCTCGCGCGCGGCCTGCGTGCCGGTCTGCATGGCGACGCCGACATCGGCCTGGGCGAGAGCCGGAGCGTCGTTGGTGCCGTCGCCGCACATGGCGACGAGGCGGCCGCCGGTCTGTTCCTTGCGGATGAACTTCAGCTTGTCCTCGGGCGTCGCCTCGGCCAGGAAGTCGTCGACGCCGGCCTCGGTGGCGATCGCCGCGGCGGTCAAGGGATTGTCGCCGGTGATCATCACCGTCTTGATGCCCATCGACCTGAGCGCCGCAAAGCGCTCGCGGATGCCCGGCTTCACCACGTCCTTCAAGTGGATGACGCCGAGGAGGGTACCGTTTTCGGCGACGGCGAGCGGTGTGCCGCCCGTCCGGCTGATACGGTCGACGGCCGTCCGGAACTCGTGCGGCGCCTGATCGGGCGCGAGCCCCAGGAAGCGGAGAACCGCGTCGACCGCGCCTTTGCGGACCTGCCGCTCGCCGATGTCGACGCCGGAGATGCGGGTCTGCGCGGTGAACGGGATGACGGTCGGGTTGTGGACCGTCAGGTCCGGCTCGGTGAGGCGGAAGTCGCCCTTGGCGAGAGCCACGATCGAGCGGCCTTCCGGCGTTTCGTCAGCAAGGCTGGCAAGAAGCGCGGCTTCGGCCAGCTTGCGCTGGTCGACGCCGGGCAGCGCGACGAATTCGCTGGCCATGCGGTTGCCGAAGGTGATCGTGCCGGTCTTGTCGAGAAGCAGCGTGTCGACGTCGCCGGCAGCCTCCACCGCGCGCCCCGAGGTGGCGAGCACGTTGAAGCGGATCAGCCGGTCCATGCCGGCGATGCCGATCGCCGAGAGAAGCCCGCCGATGGTGGTCGGGATGAGGGTGACGAGGAGCGCCACCAGGACGACGACGCTGAGCGTCGTGTTCGTGTAGGCGGCGAGCCCATAGAGCGTGACGACGGCGATGAGGAAGATAAGCGTCAGGCCGGTCAACAGCACCGACAACGCCAGTTCGTTCGGCGTCTTCTGCCGCTCGGCCCCTTCGACGAGCCGAATCATCCGATCGATGAAGGTTTCGCCGGGTTCGGCGGTGATGCGGACCTTGATCCAGTCGGAGAGCACCATGGTGCCGCCGGTCACCGCCGAACGGTCGCCGCCGGCCTCGCGGATGACGGGGGCGGATTCGCCGGTAATCGCGCTCTCGTTGACCGAGGCGACGCCTTCGACGATGTCGCCGTCGGAGGGGATCAGGTCGCCGGCCTCGACGAGGACGACGTCGCCGGGCCGCAGGTCTGTCGCCTGGACCATCTGGACCTTGGCGCCGGCACCGCGTCGGTCGGCCGGATCGAGGAGGCGCTTGGCCAGCGTGTCAGAGCGTGTTGCCTTGAGCGTTGCCGCCTGCGCCTTGCCACGGCCTTCCGCCACGGCTTCGGCGAAGGTGGCGAAGAGGACGGTGAACCACAGCCACGCGGCAATCTGGCCGGAGAAGAACGGCGTGCCGGTGCCGTTGACGAGGTCCCGGACGAACAGGAAGGTGGCCAGCGCGGCGACGACCTCGGTAACGAAGATCACCGGATTGCGCATCAACTGGGTCGGCGACAGCTTCCTGAAGGCGTCGAGCGCCGCCTGGCGCAGGATCGCCGCATCGAACAGCGCCAGCGCGTGTTTCGTTTCGGATTTGGCGGACATGGGGGAATGCTCCTCAGAAGGTCTTGCCCGAAAGCATCAGGAAGTGCTCGACGATCGGTCCGAGAGCCAAGGCTGGGAAGAACTGCAGGCCACCGACGATCAGGATGACGCCGACGAGGAGGCCGATGAACAGGGCCCTGTCGGTCGGGAAGGTGCCGGCAGACGCGGCCGCCTTCTTCTTCGTCACAATCGAACCGGCGATTGCCATGACGGGTACGACGTAGCCGAACCGGCCCATGACCATGGCGATCCCCAAGGTGGTATTCCACCACGGCGTCGCCGCGCTGAGGCCGGCGAAGGCCGACCCGTTGTTGCCGGTCGCCGACGAGTAGGCATAAAGGATCTCGGAGAGGCCGTGCGGGCCGTTATTGGCGAGGCTCGTGAGTGCTGCCGGCAGCACCGCGGCGACCGCGGCAAAGCCGAGGATGGCGAGCGGCAGGATCAGCACGGCGAGCATGGCGAGCTTGATCTCGCGCGCTTCGATCTTCTTGCCGAGGAATTCCGGCGTGCGGCCGACCATCAGTCCGGCAATGAACACCGACAGGATGGCGAACACGATCAGCCCGTAGAGGCCGGAGCCGACGCCGCCCGGCAGCACTTCGCCGAGCTGGATCAGGAACATCGGGACGAGCCCGCCCAAGGGCGTCAGGCTGTCGTGCATGGCGTTGACGGCGCCGCACGACAGGCCGGTGGTCACAGCGACGTAGAGCGCCGACAGCGCCTGGCCGAAGCGGATCTCCTTGCCCTCGAGATTGCCGGCGCTTGGATCGAGCCCAAGCGATGTCAGGATCGGGTTTCCGGCGGTCTCCGACCAGTAGACGATGGCAACGCCGGCAATGAGGATCACGCCGACGCTGGTGAGGAGCGCCCAGCCCTGCCGCTCCGAGCCGACCATCTTGCCAAAAGCGATGATGAGGGCGGACGAGATCACCAGCATCGACCAGATCTGCAGCACGTTCGAAAAGGCGTTCGGGTTCTCGAACGGATGGGCGGCGTTGGCGTTGAAGAAGCCGCCGCCGTTGGTGCCGAGCTGTTTGATCGCCTCCTGGCTCGCCATCGGTCCCATGGCAATCGTCTGCTTGGCGCCGTCGAGCGTGGTGGCGTCGACGGAGGCGAGCAGCGTCTGCGGCACGCCGGAGGCGACGAACAGGATGGCGACGACGATGGAGAGCGGGATGAGCACGTAGAGCGTCGTGCGGGTGAGATCCACCCAGAAATTGCCGAGCGTCGAGGCGCTCGCCCGGGCGAAGGCGCGCGTCACGGCAAGCGCCAAGGCGATGCCGGTCGCCGCCGAGAGGAAATTATGCACCGCGAGCCCAGCCATCTGGGTCAGATGGCTCATCGTCGTCTCGCCGCTGTAGGCCTGCCAGTTGGTGTTGGTCAGGAACGAAATGGCGGTGTTGAAGGCCAGATCCGGAGGGACGTTGTCGAAACCCTGCGGGTTCAGGGGCAGATAGGCTTGGCAACGCAGGATCGCGTAGAGCGACGCGAAGCCGAGGGCGGAGAACACCAGCACCGCCAGCGTGTAGCCGAGCCAGCTCTGTTCCTTGTCGGCTTTCACGCCGGCGAGCGCGTAGAAGCCGTGCTCGAGCGGACCGAGGACCGGCGAGAGCCAGGTGCGGCGGCCTTCAAACACTGCCGCCATGTAGAGCCCGAGCGGGCGCGCGGTGACAAGCACCAGCCCGAGGACGAGGCCGATTTGCAGCCATCCAATGAGTGTCATGGGAGGAGATCCGGTTGGCGTTCAGAAGCGTTCGGGCTTGAGAAGCGCGACGACGAGATAGGCGCCCAAGGCCAGCGCCACGACGAGGCCGAGAATGGGTTCAAACATCGCTGGGTCTCCCTCAAGCGCCCGTCAGCGCGCTGGCATAGGCCGCCATGGCGCCGATGAGGACGAGACCGAGGACGAGATAGATGACGTCCGGCATGGGTTCGCTCCTTATGCGTAAGTGTCGCCGCGCTTATCGCGCCGATCCGCATAAGGGGTCGATGGCGAAGGCGGCAGGCCGGCATAAGGAACCCGTAAAGACTGGCGGATGCGGACCGGTGCGCCGGCTCGGCGGCGCCGTTCTCGGCCGACTACGCGGCAAGCCGCTTATGCGCGCCTCGTTCATGTCCGGGGCAATTGCCAAGCCGCACGCGCGTCCGATGGTAAATGTCGGACTCCGCTGTGTACTCATAAATTATTGAATCTAAATGGTATTCTAATTTGATCTCTGGGTTCGATGATCTCAGCCGGCGGGATTCAAATCCTCAGTCTGCTCCACCAGCGCGCCGGCCCATCGGGCAAATGAGCGTCGACAGGCCCGACCGCTCCGCGGGCTTAGCGGATCTGCCGGCGAACGCCCGCCGATCCAACCGCCCTGCCCCATCCGGCTCAGATCGCCGCGATCAGCGCCGGCAGCACTTCCCCGGCCTTGCCGACGAGCAAGTAGCTCGCATAGGCGTCAAGCCCGGTCGGATCGGTGTTGACCTGCACGACGCAAGCGCCCTGCTCTGCTGCGATGAACGGCAGCGCCGCCGCCGGATAGACGACAACCGACGTGCCGACCGAGAAGAACACGTCGCAATGCAGCGCGGCCGCTTGCGCCCGCTCGAGTTCTTCTTCCGGCAGCATCTCGCCGAACCACACGATGCCCGGCCGGATCATGCCGCCACAGGATGGGCATTTCGGCGGCGGCATCCGCCCACCGGTCTCTCCGACCTCCGGTTCGCCCGCCAGCAGCGTGTAGGACTGGCCGCAATAAGTGCAGATCGGGTCGTGCAGGCTGCCGTGCAGGTGGATGACGTCCTTGGATCCGGCCCGCTCGTGCAGATTGTCGACATTCTGGGTGATGACGGTGAGCCGGCGTACCTTCCCCGCCAGTGCGGCGATCGCCAGATGCGCCGGGTTCGGCTGGCACTTGTTGACCTGCGCCCTGCGGAATTCGTACCAGCCCCAGACGAGGTCAGGCTGGCGCTGAAACGCCTCGAGCGTTGCCAATTGCTCGGGATCGAAGATCTCCCACAATCCGTCGAGCGAATCGCGGAAGGTCGGAATGCCGGATTCCTGCGATACGCCGGCCCCGGTCGAGACCACCACGTGATGGGCGGTGCGCAGGCGATCGATCAGATCCGGCGGAAACGTTATGACATCGCTGGTCAAGCGGAACGTCCTTCCCAAAAGCACACAGCCCGCCGACGATCAAACTCGGCGGCGGCCCAGATGCGGCAGTCGCACGACTAGCATCCCCGTGCGACATCGCGGCGGCCGACCGATAGACAAGGACGAATGGCTCCCATGCGCCTCGCCGGTCAGGGATTACCCGAAGCTGCGGCGCCGCGCCGCGTCTGGAACCGTCGGGATGCGGCGCTGCTCGCCCTCGTCATCCCACCGGCGCAAAATCGACGACGACGACGCGATCAAGGATCGGATCGAGATAGGTCTGACAGAACGCAACGTGCTTGGGGTGCGGCAGATAGGCGTCGCGACCGCTGGCATCGGCAAAGCTGACGACGAAGCAGTGCGTCAGGCCTTCGTTGAGACCTTCGGGGCTCGAATTCACCCCCCATTCCAGGCTCTTGACGAAATCGAGCCCGGCGCAGAACGCCTCGAATGCCCGGGCGACCGTGTCGATCTGATCCTGAGTGGCATCGTCCTTGAACTTGAACAGCACGACGTGGCGATAGATGCCGGACATGATGGCTCCTCCCATTTGTTTGTTGCAAAAGCGGCTCCCGCTGTATAAACGAGAGAAACCGGTTTCGTAAACCGGTTTCTCTGCCGCGGACGTGATGAGCAAGCTGACGATCTCTGATATCGCCGCCCGGGCCGGGGTCTCCAAGGCCACGGTGTCGCGCGTCTTGAACGACCGCGCCGAAGGCGTCGGGCCGGAGACACGGGCGCACGTCCGCGCCATCCTCGCAGAAACCGGCTTCCAACCCTCAGCCATGGCGCGCGGGCTTGCCACCGGTCACAGCCGCTCGGTCGGGCTGATCATTCCCGACGTGATCAACCCCTTCCATCCCCTCCTCGTGAGCGGCGCCGAACAGGCGCTCTCGGCAGTCGGCTACAGTCTGTTCCTGTGCAATACCGGTTCGAACGGCGCCAAACAGGGCGACTACATCCGCGTCCTCGTCGACAAGCGGGTCGACGGCGTCATCCTCGATTCCGTCGGCTTCGAGGCAGAGGCCCAGGTCCGCCTGCTGGAGCGCGAGGGCATCCCCGTCGTGCTGCTCGATTGCGTCATCGGCGACCGCGCCAGCCGCTACGGCGTCGTCCTCGACAACGATCACGGCGTGCGCGAGGCGATGGAATTCCTGTTCCGCCGACCGGACCGCCGGCTTCTTTACATCGGCGGGCCGTCGGATATGTCGCAGTCGGTCGACCGGCGCAACAGCGTCGAGCGGATCGCCCGCGAATGGCGCCTTGCCGGCGACCAGCTGACTGTGCTCCCCGGCGACTTCGGCCTCGAGTGTGGCTTCCGGCTCGTGACCGAACTCATCGGCAAACAGAGCGGTCGGCCATTCCCTTTCAATGGCGTATTTGCCGCCAATGATATGATGGCGCTCGGCGTGCTGAAGGCATTGCGTCGAGCCGGCGTCTCGGTCCCGGGCGAGGTCGAGGTCCTGGGCTATGACGACATCGAATTCGCCCGCCTGATCGACCCGCCGCTGTCGACCGTCGCCCAGCCGGCGCTCGAGATGGGCGCCGCCAGCGCCGAACTGCTCTTGAGACTGATCAACAACGACAAGCCGCGCCGCAAGACGGTGGTGATGAAACCCCGACTGATCCTGCGCGGCACAACCCTCGCTCCCGACGACGTCGGGCAGACCCATATCCAGGAGTGACCAATGGACAATTTCGAACATCGAATCCCGACCAAGATCATCTTCGGCAAGGGCACAGAAAATGCGGTCGGCGCGGAAGTCGCCAAGCACGCCAAGAGGATCCTCCTCCACTTCGGCGGCGGCAGCGTGCGGACGACCGGGCTTCTCGACCGCGTGACGGCCTCGCTGAAGGCGGCCGGCGTCGACTGGGTCGAGCTCGGCGGCGTCAAGCCCAACCCGCGGCTGAGCCTGGTGCATGAAGGCGTGCGACTGTGCAAGGAGCACCGTCTTGAGCTGGTCCTCGCCGTCGGCGGCGGCAGCGTCATCGACTCGTCCAAGGCGATCGCCATGGGCGCCCTCATCGACAACGACGTGTGGGACTTCTATCTCGGCAAGGGCGCACCGATCGCCGCGCTTCCCGTCGCGACCATCCTCACGATTCCCGCCGCCGGCAGCGAAATGTCGACCGGCACGGTGATTACCAAGGAAGAGGGCGACCTGAAGCGGGCGGTCAACTCCGAACTGATCTACCCCGTGTTCTCCATTCTCAATCCCGAACTTTGCTTCACCCTGCCGCGCTTCCAGATCGCCTGCGGCGCCATGGACATCATGGCGCACCTGATGGAGCGCTATTTCACCAATGTGAAGCACGTCGGCTTCACCGATCGGCTGTTGGAAGCCACGATGAAGACCATCATCGCCGAAGCGCCGAAGGTGATGGCCAACCCCAAGAATTATGACGCCTGGGCGGAATTCATGTGGGCCGGCACCATTGCCCACAACAATCTCCTCAACACCGGCCGCGTCGGCGACTGGGCCTCGCACGCCATCGAGCACGAGATCTCCGGCATCTACGACGTCGCCCATGGCGCCGGCCTCGCCGTCGTGTTCCCGGCCTGGATGCGCTACACGCTGCGCCACGACGTCGAGCGCTTCGTGCAATGGGCTGTCAGGGTGTGGAACGTCGAACTCGACGTCTTCGATCCGGAAGCGACGGCCAGGAAGGGTATCGAGCGCATGGAGGCCTTCTACAAGGGCCTCGGTCTCGCCGTGACGCTCGACGGCCTCGGCGTCGCCGCCGACCGCATCGAGGAAATGGCGGACAAGTGCACCGACGGTGATACCCAGCAGGTCGGCAACTTCGTCATGCTCGGCAAGTCCGACGTCGCCGCCATCCTGCGGCTCGCGGCCTGACCCTGTCCGCTTCAGCTACGAAACCAAGCCCGGCCCTCCGCCCGATCAACCGATCGGGCCGGGGGCCGTAGCATGTCCAGGCCCGCCCGAAATCCACACGGTGACATAGCTGGCCGAGACCGTCTCAAAACGGCGGCCGCTCGGTCAGCGCCGACCAATACAGGATGACGAAACCGACAAAGGCGGCGACCCAGCCGGCGGCGGCGACAAACAGCAGCTCGATCGTATAGGCCGGCAGAAATTCGAGCCCCACCCGCGCCGTCGCAGCGATGAGGACCGCCGCATAGACGGCCTGCGTTCCGGGTGAAGCAACAAGCACGCGTCCGGAATGGCCGAGCGTCACCCGCGTCATCATGGCAAGCGTCATCGTGCCGATGCCGCCGATGGCCCAGACGTGTACCGCCGCAGCCGCTGTGACGAGGTCCGGCCGGAAGGCTTGCGCGCTGGCGAAGAGGAAGCCGAGCGCGACGAAGAAGAACCCCGCGTGAAGGACGAGAACCAGGCGATCGCCGAACGTTCTGACCCCCTGCCAGCGCGCCAGCCGCCAGAAATTGCCGATGCCGCCGGCCACCAGCAATGGCGCAGCGACGAACCATGGCGCTTCCACGATCCAGGCGATGAGCGCGACGCCGGACAGCACCATCACCGCCGCATCGGCCCGATTGAGCGGAACCGGGCGCTCGGCGACGCCCTGCCGGGCCAGCCAATTGTGGGTGAAGCTCGGCACCACCCGGCCGCCGATCAGCAGAATGAGGAAGACGATGCCGGCCAGCCCGGCGCGGATCGACACCGCCGCCGTGCCGAGCATCGCGGCTTCGACGTGGAAGCCGACGTTGGCGCCGGCCAGCACCAGGACGACGGCGGCGACTTTCAGGTTGCGGGTGGCCTTCCCCTCGACAACCTCGCGGGCGATAAGGGCGGCAAGCGCCACAAGGAAGGCACAGT
This sequence comes from Ancalomicrobiaceae bacterium, assembly GCA_031291575.1. GTDB lineage: Bacteria > Pseudomonadota > Alphaproteobacteria > Rhizobiales > Ancalomicrobiaceae > CAIYYN01. Next base: position 25,592 of record JARLIT010000079.1, on the reverse strand, counting down.
CGACGACCGCTGCGGCCGCCCAGCCGATGCTGCCCGAGACCATGACGGCGACGCGCCCCGCGACCCAGATCGCGGCGAGCGCCATCAGCGGATAGCCCGCGACCGGCAGCCGGCCGGTCCAATTGGGCACAGCGGTCAACAGGAATCCTGCAATGACCGCCGCGCCGTAGCCGAACAGCATCTCGTGCACGTGCCAGTCGACGGCCGCGAAGCGCGTCGGCAACGCGATCGCGCCGATGAAGACGAACGGCCAGACGACGATTGCGATGATTGCCCATAGACCGGCGGCGAGGAAGAACGGCCGGAAGCCGCGGCTCCACAGCGCCGGACCGCTCCACCGCCGTTGCCGGGCGGCCGTTCGCTCGATGGAAGGCTGCGGTTCCCTGGCCATTCTCTCGGCTTGCTCCCTGTCGCCGCCGCCGGGCCAGACTCTGGGCCGGCGAACGAAGGAATACGCACGATGCTCCGCCCACGTGTTCCGTTCGTTGATCCAGGACACACTGAATTGGACGCCATCCTGGCGCGGCATCGCAGCCCGTCCGGTTTCGGCTCCAACCTCGGCTGGTTCCCGCAGCCGTCACCACACTGATCCGGCCTTAATGCCGAAAGATAGGTCATGGTGATTATTACGTAGGCGCTTTTCGCGCCCGCTGCAATCGCGCCCAAACGCCCGCACACGCCGTTAGCCTCTTCGGCGCACGACGGCCGGCGCGGACCGCAAACCGGACGACAGGCGCGGCACAGGCGGGTTTATGTTGCGGCGCGATACATTTGCGCTGCAACGCAATCGCGAGATCGCCGGACGCCGCCCCTCACCGTCCGCCCCGTTGGCCGGAGCCTGCGGCACCATGCCACTGCCACGGCGGCACCGAGACGACGCCGTCCATCTCATCTGGCACGGATCATGCATGTTATTAGCAAAGGCTGATTCGCGGGAAGTCCCCGCGAGCCGTCCCCGGGGTCCGGCAGCGGCCGGACCATCTCGCGGCGGCAGGTCCAAATTCGCCAACCAAAATAGCCAACATTGAGAGGTCTCATGCGCTGCACACTCGCTGCAATCGCCTTGTCGTGCCTCGTCAGCCCCGCGGTGGCGGACGAGACACTCACAGTCTACCACGCCTGCGGAATGGAAAAGGCGCTGGTCGACGAGATCGCAACCAAGATCGGCGCCAAGCAGGTCGAGGATACCGCGGCGCGCGGCTTTCTTGCCGCCTTCAACCGCACGACGCCTGAGAGCCACTACGCCGGCCCCGTGATCTACAAGGACCGGCCGAAGGACGACAGTCTCGAATTCACCGTCCGGGACGGGACGACGTACTGCCTGTTCGGGGTGCAGGGAGCGCTGCGCGGCGCAATCCTGTCGAGGTTCGAGGGCAGCGCCACCTGACGATCAGATTGTGACACGCGTGGGTCGGTCCGTTCGCGTCGAGATCGTGGTTTCGGCGCGGCGCCGGCGACAACTCTGGCCCGGTGGAGACCTGAACGCTCCACCGAGGACAGGGGCACCCAAGCACCCCTCGATTGGCGCTCTTTGCTGACGAAGGCGTCGAGCAGGCCTTCCAGATGCTTGAGGGCCGCTGGAAACGGCTGATCCGGTTCCATCTGTTCGGCAGTCGCCTTCTGCGCTTCTCCGAATGGAAGCGTGCGATCCGCCGCGGGGGAGCGAGGCCGCCGCGTCCGCCGGACGCCGGCTGAGCGATCGAGATGAACCGGCCCCAACCTTACCCCAGGCGCCGCCCCTCGACCGTATCGAGCCCGATCAACTCGATCTTGTAGCCATCGGGATCGCCGATGAAGGCGATATGCGTCGTGCCATGCTTCATCGGGCCGGGCGCGCGCAGGATCGGCGCGCCGAACGCTTCGAGCCTGGCGCACACCGAATGGAGGTCCTCGACGCCGAGGGCGAGGTGGCCGAAACCGGATCCGACCGCATAGGGCTCGCTCTGGTCCCAGTTATGGGTCAGTTCCACCACCGTGTCCGTGTCCTCCGGACCATAGCCGACGAAGGCCAGAGTGAACCGCCCCTCGGGAAACGCCTCGTGGCGAAGCAACGACATGCCGAGCGCCTCGGTATAGAACTGGATCGACTTGTCGAGATCGAAGACCCTGATCATCGTGTGCATCATGCGAAACCGGCCGCCAGGCTGAGACACGGTTCACCTCCCGCAAAATAGTGTCGTACGTTGTGGTTGAAAGCGATGATGTCGTTTCCATCAGGTCGCATTTGGTGCTAAATGACTATAGCTTATACGACAACCGTGCAACAGGATTAGCTGGCCAACGGGCCCATCGCCCTTGTACCATGCTGGTGGTTCACACCGGCAAACGTGTGCCGGCTGACGACCCTGGGCGGGGTGACGGCGCACCGGCCAACGGCCGCCAAATCGTTGCCTGCTGTGGAGATGGTCATGATGTTGAAACTCGACAAAGTCAGTCGCGGACCGCACCTGCCGACATTGGTCGCCACGTCCATCGCCCGCGAGATCGCTCAGGGGCGGTTGAAGCCCGGCGACCAGTTGCCTTCCGAGCAGACGCTCGCCCAGACCTTCGCCGTCAGCCGCAATGTCGTGCGCGAGGCGATCGCCCGGCTCCGGTCCGAGGGCCGCATCTGGTCGCAGCAGGGGCGCGGCGCATTCGTCGCCGAGATGCCGACCGCCAACAGCATCACCATCGACAATGAGGCCTTGCAGCAGGCCGAAGCGCTCGCCAACCTATTCGAGTTGCGCGGCATTCTCGAAGGCGAGGCCGCGGCGTTGGCGGCGGTGCGCCGCACGCCGGATGAAATGAGCGCGATCCGCGACTCCATCGTCCGCATGGTCGCCGAGCCGGATGGCAGCGTTGCCCAGATGCGGACGGACCTGGAATTCCACCGCATGATCGCGGCGGCAACGCATAACGCCTATCTGATCGAGTTTCTCGTCTTCGTCTCGGCCCGGGTCGGCGAAAGCATCCAGCTCGCGGGCTCTTGGCACCGGTCGGAAGACATGACGACGGCGACGATGACCGAGCACGAACGCATTGCCGTCGCGCTCGAGGCCGGCGATCCGCAGGCCGCCCGTTCGGCAATGCGAGCCCATCTCGCTGGCGCCGCCCAACGCGTCGGCCTGCTGTCGATCTCGCCCATCGGCTCGCCTCCGATCGACCCCGACGGCAAATACGCCTCCGCCCTGGCCGTCTCCAAGACCTGACCGGCATCCCGTCCGACAAGATGTCGGGCGGGACGCCGGTCGTCTGGCCTGCTTGGGAGGGGCCACAGCGTTTTATGATGGATAGCCGGGGCCGGCGGTCAGCCCCGGGGATTGGCCTCGGGATCGGCCCCAGGGCGTTGACGCACCCAGAGGCGGTCAGGGCGAATGGTCACTTGATCGCCGTCGCGACCGCGTCGTCGAGATCGGCCCAGAGCGCCTCCGAGATCGGCCAGTTGAACCATTCCATATTCTGCGCGACGCGGCCGATCCGGCTCATCCCCAAAACTGCGGCCGAGACCTGCGGATGGCGGAGCGGGAACTGCACTGCCGCGGCCTGCAGCGGCACGCCTTCGGCCCGGCAGATCTCCTGCAGGCGTCTGACCTTGGCGACCACATCCGCTGGCGGCGCCCCATAGTCGTAGGTTGCCTTGGCACTGTCCGGTCCGGCGGCAAGAATCCCCGAGTTGAACACGCCCGCCGCGACGATCTGGGTTCCCGCCATCTTCGCCGCCGGGAACAGATCGACCATCGCACCGCGCTCCAACAGCGTGTATCGGCCGGCCATCATGACCACGTCGAGATCACAGGCCTCGACGAACCGCGTGGCGATATCGCTCTCGTTGACGCCGACGCCGACGGCCTTGATGAATCCGCCCTTGCGCAAATCGGCGAGCGCGCGGTAGCACCCGTCGACGGCCTCGTCGAACCGCCGCTCAAAGCTGTCGCCGTGGGTAAACCGATCGACATCGTGGATGTAGACGAGGTCGAAATCGGTGATGCCGATGCGGTTGGCCGACTGTTCGATCGACCGCAGGGTGCCATCGTAGCTGTAGTCGAACACCGGTTTCAGCCGCAACGGCGCGGCCCAGTAGCCGTAGTTCACGCTCTCGCCGCGGGGCGGCACCATGTAGCGCCCGGCTTTGGTCGATACGGTCACGCTGGCACGTGGGATCGTGCGCAGGAAGTGTCCGAGGCGCAGTTCGCTGAGGCCGTGGCCGTAGAGCGGCGCCGTATCGAAATAGCGCCAGCCAGCATCATAGGCCTCCTGGAACACGGCCTCCGCCTCGCGTTCCGAGACGTCACGGTAGAGCGTTCCGAGACCGCTGGCGCCGAACCCGAGTTTGGTCGGGAACGTCAGTCGCGGTGCTTTGGCGTCAGGCATGGGTCCCTCCCCCGGCACGGACCGACACGAGATCGGCGAGGCCGTAGCACTCGATCGCTGTGCCGCCGAAGATCCGGTCGCGTTCGGCCCCGGTCAGCTCCTGCACACAGTCCCTGAGTGCGTCGTGCACCCGCTCGTAGCTGCCCGCGACCAGGCAGACCGGCCAGTCGGATCCAAACATGCAGCGCTCCGGCCCAAAGATATCGAGCACCTCCTTGACGTAGGGCTTGAAGTCTGCCGGCGTCCACGTCGCCCAGTCGGCCTCGGTCACCATGCCGGACAGCTTGCAATAGACGTGGTCGCGTTCCGCCTTGAAGCCGCGCATCAGCGCCGCCCAATCCTTGAACGAGTGCAGGCGGATCTCGGGCTTGGCGATATGGTCGAGTGCGAAGCGCAGGTTCGGGAAATCCTGCGTGGTCTTCAACGAGGAGGCCAGCTGCGGGATGTTGGGCACCAGGTCATAGACGAGACCCGCGGCCTCAACCGCCTTGAGCCCGGCCTTGGCGTCGTCGCGCAACAGCCAGTTCGGATCGGCCTCGCCCTGGATCAGATGGCGGACGCCGACCAGCCAGCACCCGTCCGGGCTGGACTTGAGGGCGGCAAGCGTGTCGCCGACCTTCGGATCGACAAGGTCGACCCATCCGACGACGCCGGCGACGAAATCGGTCGTCGCGGCGATGTGGGTGAACTCCCAGGTCTCGTCCAGATCGTTCCACGTCTGCACCAGAACGGTCCCCGAGACGCCCCTGGCGTCCAGCGACGGCCTGAGATCGCGCGGATCGAAGCGCCGGTTGAGCTGTTCGAATGGGCCGCTCAACCAGCCATAATCGCCGCCGGTCTCCGGATGCCAGAAGTGCTGATGCGAGTCGATTTTGATGGCAGGCATGCCGAACTCCCTCACCAACGCTGATGCACGAACGGCTTGATCCGCTCGTCGTAGATTTGGACGATCTTCCGCATGGTTTCGGCCGGGATCGCCGGCAGTTCGGCAGCGGCGATGTTCTCGCCCACTTGTTTGGGGTTCTTGCCGCCCGGGATGACCACGCTGACCGCCTCCTGCATCAAGATCCAGCGCAGCGCGAATTGCGCCATGGTCGCGCCTGCCGGGATGAGCGCGCGGAGTTCTTCAACCGCGGCCAGACCCGCCTCATAGGGAACGCCCGAGAAGGTCTCACCGACGTCGAAGGCCTCGCCGTGACGGTTGTAGTTGCGGTGATCGTTTTTCGCGAACTGGCTGTCGGGACGGAACTTGCCCGACAGCATGCCGCTCGCCAGCGGCACGCGGACAATGATCGCCACGTCGCGGCGTTTGGCCATATCGAAGAACAGCTCGGCCGGGCGCTGGCGGAAGATGTTGTAGATGATCTGCACGCTGGTCAGACCCGGGTATTCCAGCGCCTTGATGGCTTCCTCGACCTTTTCGACGCTGACGCCCCAGCGGCGGATCTTGCCGGCGGTGACGAGGCCGTCGAGCGCATCGAACGTCTCCGGGCGGTAATAGACCTCAACCGGAGGGCAATGCAGCTGCACCAGATCGAGCGAGTCGACGTGAAGGTATTGCAGGCTGCGCTCGACGAAGGCGGTCAGATTGTCACGATTGTAGCCTTCGGCGACGTGTGGGTTCAGCCGGCGGCCGGCCTTGGTCGCCACCATCGGCGCATCCTTGCCGGTGCGCGACTTGAGCACCTCGGCGATCAGCTTTTCCGCCCGCCCGTTGCCGTAGACGTCAGCGGTGTCGATGAAATTGACCCCGTGGTCGAGCGCGTGGTTGAGCGCCGCGATGCCATCGCTGTCATCGACCGATCCCCAGTCGGCCCCGAGCGCCCAGGTGCCGAAGCCGATCTCGGAAACCTGGCGGGCGGTCGAGCCGAAGCGTCTTGTCTGCATAGTCGAGTCTCCTTCAATCATTCTCCGGCCGGAGCGCGCTGCTCGCCGAAATACAGTTCACGCATCAGCGAGGATTCACGCAGTTCGCCGATCGGACCGGAGGCCACGATCTGCCCATGCTGCAACAGATAGCCGCGTTCGGATACGGCAAGCGCCAGCGACGCGTTCTGCTCGACCAGCAGCACCGCGGCGTTGAACTTGTCGCGAACCGTGGCAATCACGGACCGCACCTCCTTGACCATCACCGGCGCCAGGCCGAGGGACGGCTCGTCGAGGATCAGGATCCGCGGCCGCGCCATCAACCCCCGTGCGATCGCCAGCATCTGCTGCTGGCCGCCGGACAGCGTACTGCCCTTGGCATCACGCTTCTTGGCGAGGATGTCGAAATAGGATTCCATCAGCTCGATGTCGGCATCGACACCGGACTGGTCCTTGCGCGCATAGGCGCCGAGCTTGAGGTTCTCGCGCACCGTGAGATCGCCGAAGATGTGGCGCCCTTCCGGCGACATCACCACACCGAGCCCTGCCATCCGGTCGGCCGAAAGCCCGGTGACATTGCGACCGTTGAACGTGATGGTGCCCTGCTTGGGCTTCAACAGACCGGAGATGGCCCTGAGGATCGTCGACTTGCCGGCCCCGTTGGGGCCAATGATCGTCACGATCTCGCCCTCGTCGACCGTCATCGACACGTTATGGTTGACCTTGACCGCGCCATAGGCGGTGTAGAGGTGCTCGACCGTCAGCAGTGTCACAGCTCGCCTCCCAAATAGACTTCCATCACTTTCGGGTCCGTCAGCACGCTTTGTGTCGTGCCGTCGGCGATCTTCGTGCCGAAATCGAGCACGATCAGCCGTTGGCACAGAGCCGTCATGAAGGTCATGTGGTGGTCGATCAGGCACACTCCGATGCCCATCTCGGGCAACTTCATGATGAGATCGGCCAGCATGTTGGCTTCGCCGTCGCTGAGGCCGGCGGCCGGTTCGTCGAGGAGCAGCAGCACCGGATTAGCCGCCAGTGCCACCGCCACGCCGAGCCGGCGCAGGTTGCCGAACGGCATCGATCCAGCATCGTCACCGCCGCGCCCGCCAAGACCGACGAAGTCGAGCAGATCCTCCGGCGTATGCCAGCGCGGCGCCTGCCCGCGCAACTGGCGGCTGCCGCGTTCGAGCGCGATCTGGATGTTTTCCTTGACCGACAGCCCGGGGAACGACATCGCCTGCTGGAACGTGCGGACCAGGCCCTTGCGGGCGATCTGGTGCGGCGCCCGGCCGGAGATATCCTCGCCGTGCCAGGTGATGCTGCCGCCGGTCGGCGGATAGACCCCGGTGATGACGTTGAATAGCGTGGTCTTGCCGGAGCCGTTCGGACCGACGATGCCGGTGATCCGGTCGTCGGGGATCGACAGGTCGACACCGCCGAGCGCGATGACGCCGCCGAAAGCCTTCGAGAGACCGTTGATTTCGAGCGCTGCCATGAACGCTTCCTCCATTCTTCGCGTCTGTCGCGCTCAGGAACCGGCCTTGCTGACACGCCCGAACAGTCGCCCGCAGATCCAGCGATAGATCGCCAGCAGGCCGGAGCTGACGCCACCGGGCAGCAGCAGGATGACGACAAGCAGCGCGACGCCGTAGGCGATGCGTGAATCGACCGGGTTCAAGTCCATCACTTCCGGCAGGAAGTTGACGATGATCGCCCCGATCAGCGGGCCGTAAATGAGCCGCCCGCCGCCGAGCATCACCATCAGCGCCAGGTAGAGACTGGGGAACGCGCCATAGAGCGTCGGCGAAATGTGCCTGAGGTAATAGACCTGCAGGATGCCGGCGAGGCCGGCGAAGGCGCCGCTCGCCATGAACACGCCGATCTTGTGCAAATCGACGTTGATGCCGATGGCCCTGGCGAGCTGCTCGTTCTCGCGGATCGAGCGCAACGTCCGGCCATAGCTGGAGTTCACGATCGCATAGACGAGCCCGAGCGTGATCACCAGCGCCGCCAACACGAGATAGTAGTAGTTGAAGAGCTTATCGAAATTGATGCCGAAGACGCGGGGGATCGAGCCGACGTCGAGCCCGGTTGCCGCTCCGGTCAATTTGCCGCCGTTGGTCAGGCAGATGACCAGGAGGGCGCAGCAGCAGAAGGTGATGATGATGTAGTGCTGGCCGCTCACCCTGAGCGAGGGCAGACCGACGAGGCCGCCGGCGATCGCCGCAAAGACGATCGAGGCCGGAAGAGCCGCCCAGAAGCCGACACCGAGGTGATTGGACAGCATCGCCGCGGTGTAGGCGCCGACCCCGAGCATCGCCGCATGGCCGACCGACATGATGCCGGCCTGGCCGAACTGCAGCCCCAGCCCGTAGAGTGCGATCGCGGTATAGCCGGTCGTGATCGCGATCGACAGGAACCGGTAGCCGATGTTGAGCGACGGCAGCGCGGCCACGATCGCGATGAGCGCGACGGCGAGCGCGATCTGCTCGATCCGGCGACCCCGGTTGCCCGCCCCCTCCGTACTGCCGGCGGGCGCCTTGCCGTGCGCGCCGCCGAGGGCCATCGGCACCTTCAAGTTCAGGAACTCCATTGTCATCGTACTCCGTCCTCCCGGCGCGTCCTGGCGCCGTCGACGTCAGGAAGCCTTGGGACCGAGCGTGCCGCCGAGCAGGCCCTGCGGACGCACCACCAGAATGACGATCATCAGCACGAGCGAATAGGCATCGGTCCATTCGGGATAGCCGTAGCCGGCGCTGAGGCCGTCGACCAGGCCGAGGACGAGGCCGGCGAGCACCGCGCCGTTGACATTGCCGAGCCCGCCCATCAACGACACCACGAAGCCGCGGGTGATGACGACGCTGCCGACGAAAGGCGTGATCGGGAAGAGGCCGATCATCAGCGCCCCGCCGAGCCCGGCCAGAATGCTGCCGTAGACGAACACGCCGGTGACGTAGCGCCTGACCGGAATGCCCATCAGTTCCGCCGTCGCCTGATCGGCGACGCTGGCCCTCAGCGCCAAGCCGTATCGGCTGCGCGTGATGCCGAAATAGGTGATCGCTACGACGATCGCTGTAATCACCACGACGACGGCGCGCATGGCGATGATGTGCACGTCGCCGACCACCCAGACGGCGCCGAGCGGATCGGGCGTGCTCTTCTGGAACTCGTCGAAGACGCGGACCACCACGTGCTGCAGGATGACGCTGAGACCGATCGACATGATGAAGCCGTTCATCGGTCGATCGAGCGTAAATCGAAACAGGCACCGCTCGGCGACGAAGCCCAGCGCTCCCACCACCACCATCGCAAGGAGGAGAGCGACGAAGAAATTGAGCCCCATCCCGACGAAGAACCAAGTGGCGATACCGCCGATCATCAGGAACTCGCCATGGGCGAAGTTGACGATGCCGGCGAGGCCGAAGATCAGCGTGATGCCCATGCCGATCAAGATCGTGACACTGGCAACCGACAGGCTGTTCACCAGCTGCTGAATGAGAATTTCCATCGAGGTCCCCCGTCAGGCGCGCCGTGGCAGTACGATTGCACGGCATCCTACTCCTGGTTCCGCGGTCCGGGCAGTCCGACCCAAAGGCCGGACCGCCGGCCGGGCACCGAAGCAACTCGCAGTATTGGGCGATTGGTCTGCGGGCAACTTCGGTCGCCGGGCACGACCCCGCCGGAAGAGGCTGCGGGATCGCATCCGTACTGTCGCGTTACGTCTCAGTTTGCCTTGGGGGCTGTTGCCGGCGGGGCTTCGACCGCGCACTTGAACTTGTCGGACGAGCCGGGTTCGGCAAGGCAGACTTCGGTCGCAAAGGTGACCTGATGGTGGTCGTTGAAGCTGAGCGGCACCGCCGACACCACGCCCTGGTACTGCATCTTCTCCAGCGCCGCGACGACGGCATCCGGATCGTCGAGCTTGCCGACTTGCTCCAACGCCTTGGCGTACATGAAGAAGTAGTCGTAGTAGAGCAGCGACACCGACGACTGCGGCCCCTTGGCGGCGCCGAGCGCGAAGTACTTCTCGAAGTAGTCCTTGACCGCCTGGAATGGCGCGGAGCCCCAGCACATCGGCACGCAGCTCATGGTGACCGGCTGGTCCGCCTTCAGGCCGCGTTCCTTGTAGATGCCCGGGTCGACACCGAACAGGAAGTAGGCCGGGGCGACGCCAAGCTTGAGCGCCTGCGGGAAGGCGATCAGTGTCGAGTCACCGTTGTACCAGAAGTGCACGACGTCCGGATTGAGGCCCTTGACGCGGGTCAGAAGCGGCGAGAAGTCGGTGGTGTCCGGCGGATACTTGACCAGATCGACCGTCTGGCCCTCGGCCTTCAGCGCGGTGACGTAATTCTCGGAGAGATACTGTCCGGTCGCGTCGTTGCCGACGAAGACGACCGAATGCTTCGGCGGGGTCTTCAGCTTCGGTCCGACCAGCGACAGCACGCCCTTGGCGGTCGAGGTGCTGCGCTGCCATTCCTGCGGCTCGGTCTGGAAGGTGTAGTGCAGCCAGCCGTCCTTGGCGACGGATTCATCCGACAGGACGCCGCCGAGCGACGAGTTGCCGGTGAACTGGAGGACCTTGGCCGAGCCGGTGATCTTGGCCATCGACACCGAGAAGTCGTGCGATTCGGTGCCCCAAACCGCCGAGACGCCGACATCGTTGACCAGTTCGCGCGCTGCGGCGATGGCGGTGTCGACGTTGGTGCGGTCATCACGGATGAAGAGTTTGAACTTGTAGGTCTTGCCGGCGACCTTGATGCCACCGGCGTCATTGATCTGCTGGGTTGCCAGCTTCGCAGCGGCGGCAATCGTATTGCCCGCCGAGACGAACGAACCGGACTCGGCGGCGACGACGCCGACCTTGATCTCGCCGTCCTCCGCCAGGGCGGTCTGCGTGGCGATGCCGGACAGAAGTGCCGCCACTAGTGGCAGCCCCAATGTGATGCCAAATCTCATTTGCCTGTTTCCTCCTGCTACGATCCGTATTGTCGGATCCTGGCCTTGGCTTTCGAGAACCTCACGGCGATAGCGACTGCCGCCGCGTCCTCCCCTGCTCGATTTCGAACGGTCTGCGGTAACGGTCTGACCGTAACCACCGTTGCCTGCTCTTCCGGTGGCAACATCTTGAAAAGTGGGACACGGCCGCTCGTTGCGAGTGGCCCGACGAGTGCGACTGCCTGCACGCCATTCAGCGGTTGAATTGACGGGAATTGGCTGATCCGGCGCCACGCGCGCCGTGACGACACGCCGTCCTGATGCCCCTCCCGCCGGCAATTTCAACGCTGACGGCGGCCGACTTGTCCTACCATCTTATCTCCCCTCCCACCGGCTCGTTAATAGGTATGGCTGCCGGCTTGTCCTACCACCTGATTTCTTATATATCCGATGCCGAGTGAGCACAAGGGGGGCACTCGGGGTTCCGACAGCAAGAAGCAGCCGATCATCGCCAGGAAATGCACGGGGGAAGCCGTCCGAAGCCATCGGACGGGCAGTCGCCGCGGGCATTCCGGGAACGGGGAAGTGTTGCCCTGCGGCGGACGGCGCCGGTCTTGAAGACAGACACCCATCGCCTTTCGAGCCTCGCCAAGGAGAACGGTCGATATGAAAGCGCTTGTCTACACAGCACCCTCGAAGGTCGAAGTGAGGGAGGTTCCCGCACCGGCACCGCGAGACCATGCCGCCAAGATCCGCATGCGTTACTGCGGCGTCTGCGGAACCGACATCGCCATCCACGCCGGCAAGCATCCGAGGGCCAAGGCCCCTCTCGTCATCGGCCACGAATTCGTCGGTGTGGTCGAGGAGGTGCGCGGCGGCACGCGCGGCTTCGAGCCGGGCGACCGGGTTGTCGCCTATCCGCTCCTGTCCTGTGGCACGTGCCGCCCGTGTCGCACCGGCACACCGCACGTCTGCGAGACGCTCAAGCTGATCGGCATCGATTGCGACGGTGCCATGGCCGACTACGCCTGGGTCGACGAGCAGGTGCTGTTCAAGGTCGACGACACCCTGTCCGACCAGGTGGCCGCCCTCGTCGAGCCGCTCGCAGTCATCGTCCGCTCGATGCATCAGGCGCGCTTCCAGCTGCTCGATTCCGTCGCCATCACCGGAGCGGGTCCGATCGGCGTGCTGACAGCCATCGTCGCGCGCCACAGCGGCGCATCGCGGATCGTCATTTCCGACGTCGATGAGGCACGGCTGCAGCTCTGCCGAACGCTCGGCTTCGAAGCCGTCAACGGCCGAGATCACGGCTTGGCCGAGCATGTCCGCGACATCACCAACGGCGAGGGCGTGGACGTTGTGTTCGAGTGCAGCGGAGCCGAAAGCGCCGCCGCGGAGATGACCCGGATCGCCCGCGTGGGCGGCAGGATCTGCATGACGGGCGTGCACAAGATCCCGCATGCCGTCGATCTGCGCGAGCTGAACTTCAAGGAACAGTCGCTCTACGGCTCGCGCGTCTACACCCAGCACGAGTTCGGTCAAGCCGCGGCCTACGCCGCCCAGATCAGCGACGACCTCGAGAAAGTCGTGACGCAGGTCGTCCCGCTGTCCGGATCCGCCGACATCTTCGAGATGATCGCGGACCCGTCCTCGCAGACGCTCAAGGTGTTGGTCGACTGCGCCAACTGAACCTTCGTGAAGGCTGACATCATGACACTGTTCGACATTCGTGGCCGCAAGGCCATCGTTACCGGCGGCACGCGCGGGCTCGGCCACGGCATGGCCGAAGCGCTTCTCGAAGAGGGCGCCGAAGTCGTCATCTTCGGCACGTCCAGCTCGGTTCTGACCGTTGCCGAGAGCTTTTCCGCCAGGGGGTTCGCCTGCCACGGCCTCGTCACCGATCTCGCCGACGCCGGCCGGCGCGAGGCCTCGTTCGCCGAAGCCGTGGCTTTGCTCGGCGGCCAACTCGATATCCTGGTCAATTCCGCCGGCGTGCAGAAGCGCCATCCCGCCGAAGCCTTCCCGCTCGACGACTGGCAGGCGGTTCTTGAGGTCAACCTGACCGCGACCTTCGCCATGTGCCAACTGGCGGGCCGCCTGATGCTGGCGCAGGGGCGCGGCAAGATCGTCAACATCGCCTCGCTGTTGAGCTTCTTCGGCGGCTTCACCGTGCCGGCCTATGCGGCTTCGAAGGGCGGCGTGCTGCAACTGACCAAGGCGCTCGCCAACGAATGGGCCGGGCGCGGGATCAACATCAATGCCCTCGCCCCCGGCTACATGGCGACGGAGATGAACTCCGCGCTTCTCGCCGACAAGGGCCGCAACGCCGAGATCTCAGCCCGAATCCCCGCCCATCGCTGGGGCTCCCCCGACGACATGAAGGGGCCGCTCCTGTTCCTCGCCTCGGCCGCCTCCGACTACGTCAATGGCGCCGTTCTGCCGGTCGACGGCGGCTATCTCGGACGCTAGCGCGGGTTCCAACCAGGGGGAAGAAACCACCATGAAAGTCGTCGTGTCCGATTGTGATCACAAATCCATGGCGCCGGAAGAAAAGGTCTTCGCCGACAACGGGATGGCCTTCGACCACCTGCGCTGCGTCAGCGAGGACGACGTGATCCGGCGCTGCAAGGGAGCTGACATAATCCTCAACCAGTATGCGCCGTTCACCGAACAGGTGTTCGCCGCGCTGAAGCCCGAGCTGCGCCAGATCGTGCGCTACGGCGTCGGCGTCAACAACGTCGACCTCAGTGCGGCGACCGCTGCCGGCGTGCAGGTCTGCAACGTCCCGGACTACGGCGTTGGCGAGGTCTCAGATCAGGCGCTGGCGATGGTGATCGCGCTCGCCCGCAAGCTCGTCCCGATGAACCGACTGACGCATGCCGGCACCTGGGACTACCAGCACGCCATCCCGATCCGCCGCATGGCGGACCAGATCGTCGGCGTCATCGGCATCGGCCGCATCGGGCGGGCCTTCTCCCATAAGGCACGAGGCCTCGGCTGCCGCGTCATCGGCACCGATCCGGCCTACAGGCCGGGATCCCCCGAAATCGCCGGCGTCGAATGGATGCCGTTCGAGCGGGTGATCGCCGAGGCCGACTTCGTCTCGATCCATTGCCCGCTGACAGCCGAGACCCACCACATGTTCGATGCGGCGGCATTGGCGCTCATGAAACCGACGGCCTGTCTCGTCAACACCGCCCGTGGCGGCATCGTCGACGAGGCGGCGCTCGCCGACGCGCTCGCGAAGGGTGCGCTGGCGGGGGCGGCGCTCGATGTCACGGAAGGCGAACCGCTTGCCGCCGACAGTCCCTTGCGCGGCCTGGACACCTGCCTGTTGACGCCGCACATGGCCTGGTATTCGGAAGAGGCCGGACAGGAGTTGAAGCGCAAGGTCGCGGAGGAGGCTGTGCGCTTCGCCCTCGGCACCGGCATCAAATATCCGGTCAACGCGCTGCGATGATCGAGCGGCGATGCGGCGCGTCGGCACTTTGCCGCGGTGCGCCGGCGTGGATTTCGAAGTCTGTCGCGAATCCCGCGCAGATGCAGAACCAGCCTCAGGTCGTCCTCAACAGATTGACACAGCGGCACGAACCATACGCCGATCGGGGTCGCGATCGGCACCGATCGCGACCCCGACGGATGTCGTGGTGCTGCTGTTTGGTTCGGGCGGCGCCGGTCAGGTCGGCGCCGCCGAGACTATTGGTGGATTGCCGGTTCGGATCAGTAGTTGCCGTTGGTCGGCTTGTTGCGGTCGCGCACGTCCTGCTGCTGAACCAGCAGACGGTCGATCTCCGAGAAGGTCGTGTTCGTGGTGGCGGCCTGCCGGCCCTCGACAACGCCCTGCGGCAAGTTGTCGTTGGAGGCTTTGACATTGCCGTTGACGATGGCGAGGTCGATCTCCCTCGAAACCTGGTCCGACGGCTGGGCGAAGGCACTGGTCGACAGCATCGCGGCGATAAGAACGGCAAGAGTGGTCGTCTTCATGATCGTCTCCATTGGGTTTGCATCTCAGATAGGTTGCGATTCCACGTCATTACGGCGTCTATTCAAGAACAATCGAAGCATGCTCGGGAGGTTTCTGCTTCGATCAGGCTAGCGATTGGGTCTCGCTATGTGCCAAATATGCCGAATTCGGACCATCTATAATTGTACGAACTGTCGGTGTTTGTGATGTTCGGCGTCTATTGAGAAAGGAGCAGATAGAATTCGCGCTGAGCGAGTTTCGCACCATGCGGACATCGGCTCCGACGAACGACCTGCTGCACCAGCAGCGCAGCGAGGATGCCGAAGCCGAAGTCCCGCCGGAGAAGGCAGACTGGGGAGCGGATGCCCAGTGGCGAGCGCAATCCAGACAAGGTGGCCAGGAGACGGCGGCGACGATTGCCAGGTGGTTACCGCGAAGACGCGATCCGCGGGCCGGTCGGAGGCAGTCGACACGGGCCTTGAGGGCGATATCCGGCAGTCCGTCGATCCGGACACAGTCGCGGCCCGGCCACAGTGTCGCCAGCGCAGGTATTCGCAGATGTGGAGCGAAGTGGCGCGCCACTACGAACAAAACTGCGAACACATATGTTATTGAAATTACGAGTTAATCTTCGCACCATTCGAAGATCGATTGGCGCCGGGAGCCGGTGTCGTGCAGGGCTCAGGTGTGTACAGGCGCCGAAGAATGATCCGGCGGGCTGGAACGCCGAGCCTCTGACAGCTCGAGCAACAACGAAGAATTTGATGGGTCACTGCCGGCACCGAACGTGATCCCGCCATGGGTCCGGATTTGCCTAACAACACATGGTGATACAGCTTTGCCGAGAGCGGTGAATTCTCAGCGCGGGTTGACACAAAGTGGTGCGTCCAATCGCGCCTCATGTCCAAGCTTGCCGATCTCGTGCGCCCAGCAGCGCCGATGACCATGATCGTAGCCTCCTAACGGCCCGACTCACTCGGGCAACGCGTACCCCTCTTCAAGAGCGCGTCTCGTCCTGGAGTCCAAACCGAACCGCAGCTTATCCGACCGGAGCCTCAGTCTCCCGCCCGAATGGAGCCCTCCGACGAGCGTGCGTCTTTTCCCGGAGGTTACGAGCATGGGTTCATGTGTTAACGGTAACACATAGACGATCAAGTGCCGGGCAACGGCTGGAGCAAGCGGCGAAGATGACTTACGCGCTTGAAATGCAGAATATCTCGAAGCGCTTTCCTGGCGTTGTGGCGCTCGATCGGGTGACGCTGCAGGTCGGCCGCGGCGAGATCCATTCCGTTGTCGGCGAGAATGGCGCTGGCAAGTCGACCCTCATGAAGATCCTGTCGGGTGCCTATCGCAAGGACGAAGGCACCATCCTCCTCGACGGATTGCCCATCGAGATCACATCCCCGCAGAGCGCCATCGATGCCGGGATCGGCACTGTCTATCAGAACCTCAATCTCATTCCGGATTTGACGGTCGCCGACAACATCTTCATGAACCGCTTCGCCGTCAGGTGCGGCGTCGCCATCGACCGGAAGGCGACGCGACTCGGGACAGAAGACGTTCTCGGCCTGATGGGATGCGACATCTCACCGTCGGCGATCGTTGCCGATCTGTCGGTCGCCGATCAACAGATGGTCGCCATCGCCCGCGTCTTGGTCGGGGACATCCGTGTCCTGATCCTCGACGAACCCACCTCGTCGTTGAGCCCGCAGGAGGCAGAACGCCTCTTCGTGAATATGCGTTCGCTGGCAGCCCGAGGCGTATCGATCATCTTCATCAGCCATCACATGGAAGAAATCTTCAATGTCGCCGAGCGCGTGACCGTCCTGCGCGACGGCGGCCTCGTCGGCAGTTGGGGCATCGGCGAACTCGATGAAGCGTCGTTGGTCCACCACATGGTCGGCCGCGAAGTCCGAGAGATGTTTCCCAAGGCGCATGTGGAGATTGGCGAAGAGATTTTGCGCGTCTCGCACATCTCCGTCACCGGATGGGTCGACGACGTGTCGTTTTCGTTGCGCAGAGGCGAGATCCTCGGAATCGGTGGCTTGGTCGGCGCAGGTCGCACCGAATTGGTCAAGGCCATCTTCGGTGCGATCGCCGGCCGATCGGGAGAGATCTTTCTCGATGGCGAAAAGGTGGCGATCGACAGCCCCGAAGACGCCGTCCGCCAGGGCCTCGCCTTCATCCCGGAGAACCGACGCGACGAGGGTCTGCTGTCTGACTTTTCCGTCGAAGACAACATCGTCATTTGCAACCTGCAGAAATTCACCAGGGGCATCTTTGTAGACAGAAAATCGTGCCAGACAGTATCTGATCGAGTCATTCGCGAAATGGCGATCAAGACACCGTCGAGACAGCAAATTGCCAAGAATTTGAGCGGCGGCAACCAACAAAAACTGGTTCTCGGAAAGTGGTTTCTCAGAAATCCGCGTGTCATCATCTTCGATGAGCCGACCCGGGGGATCGATGTTGGAGCCAAGGCAGAAATTCATCGCACGATTGGCGAACTCGCCAAGAATGGCGTTGGGGTCATCGTCGTTTCATCCGAACTGCCGGAACTGATGGGGATTAGCGATCGGATCCTCACGCTCAGCAAAGGAAAGCTGAAGGGCGAATTCGACCGGCGCGACTTTACCGCGGAACGAATCATGCTGGCCGCAACGGCCTGAGTTTTGGCGAACAGACCGCCTCGGAGCTTGGAAATGAAACTCTCGTTCGGACTTCTGAGGGGTACGGGATCGCTGATTGCACTCGTCCTGATCGTGATCGTCTTCTCCGTCACCTCGCCGGTCTTCCTGGAACTCAACAACTTGATGAACATCATCGTTCAGGTCGCGGTGATATCCGTCATCGCGGCCGGCGCAATGTTCATCATCCTGACCGGAGGTATCGATCTGTCGGTCGGCGGCATGGTGGCTCTGGCCGGGGTGGTATCGGCCAGCGTGGTTCGCTCCTCGGGCAGCCCGGCACTCGCCATCGTCGTCTGTCTCGGCGTCGCCCTGATGTTCGGCATCCTCGCCGGCGCCCTGATCACCTACGGCAAGATCCCGCCGTTCGTCTGTACCCTCGGCATCATGTCGGTCGCGCGCGGGCTGGCCTTCGTCTACAGCGGCGGCATTCCGATCAGCAACTTCCCCGCAGCGTTCCGTTTCGCCGGAGCAGGGTCGATCGCCGGTGTCCCGATGATGGTGATCATCCCCATCGTCGTCTATGCCGCGCTCTGGGTCGTGCTCAACCGGACACCCTTCGGTAAGATCGTCTACGCGATCGGCAGCAACGAAGAAGCAACTCAGCTCACCGGTATCAACACACGCAAGTACAAGATCATCGTCTATGCGCTGGCGGGGCTTCTCACGGGTCTTGGCGCGCTGATGTACATCGGCCGAATCAATTCTGGACATCCGAATTCGGCGCTTGGTTACGAACTCGACGCGATTGCTGCGGTCGTCATCGGCGGAACCAGCCTGAGCGGCGGCCGCGGATCAATCGTCGGCACCATCATCGGCGCGCTCATCATGGGCGTGATCGGCAACGGCCTCAACCTGCTGAACATCGACCCGTACTACCAGAGCGTCGTCCTCGGCACGGTGATCGTCCTCGCCGTGATGATCGACCAGAACTCCAAGAATCAACGCGCCTGATCTACTCGAGCAGATCGACGCGATTGTGCACTAAGCCATGCGTGTTGCCTCGAGACAACAAAATAGGAGAGGAAAATGTCTATGAAGAAGTTGATGACCATTGCCGCCATGGCCTTGGCCGTGACGGCGATCGCCGGTACCGCCAATGCCGAAACGGCCAAGAAGGCGCTGGTATTCGGCTATGCGGTGCAGGACCTGGGCAACCAGTACTGGGTCAAGGTCGCAGAAGGTGTCAAGGATCAGGCCAAGGAGATGGGCGTCTCCGTCGTGGTGATGGATGCCCGCACCGACGCGGCGCGCGAATTGGCCAACGTCGATGACATGATCCAGAAGAAGGTCGACGCCGTCCTGCTATCGCCGTGGGACGCCAACTCCGGCGCCAACGCCGTCGCCCAGGCTAACAAGGCGAAAATCCCGGTCTTTGTGCTCGACATCGGCGTCGCCAGCGGCGACATCGAGAGCCTGATCGTCTCCGACAACCTCGGCGGCGGCAAGATCGCCGGCAAGTACATCGCCGACATGATCAAGCCCGGCGCTGAAGTCGCCCACATCTCATGCCAGCCCGGCTACGTCATCCCGGCGCTGCGCGGCAAGGGCTTCACCGAGATCATGAATCAGACCGGCATGAAGATCGTCGCGGCGCAGTCGGCCGACTCGCAGCGGGCCAAGGGCATGAACGTCATGCAGAACATCCTGCAGGCACATCCCAACCTGCAGGCGGTGTTCGCCGAGAACGACGAGATGGCGCTCGGCGCGATCGAGGCCGTCGCTGCGGCCGGCAAGTCCGCCCAGGTCAAGGTGGTCGGCTTCGACGGCACCGACGATGCCCGCGCCGCCATCAAGGACGGTCGTCTGGCCGGCACCGTCGCCCAGGTCCCCTATGAGATGGGCAAGCTCGGCGTCAAGACCGCCGTCGCCTTCCTCGGCGGCAAGACGGTCGAGAAGACCACCTATGTACCGGTCGAACTGGTCACCCCGGCCAAGTGACGACGCTGCCGATCCCCGGGGCTCGCCCCGGGGATCGCCCTTCGGCCGTCCGGTCGCTCGACGATGGCTCGGCCCGCCATGGGAGTGAGGTTATGTCCTCGACTTTCTTCAAGACACTCGATCGCGACACTTTAGTTCGCCATATCGGCAACCTCGATCAGATCTGTGACGCGACCCGGATGGCTTTCGTCGATGGGCCGGCTCGCGACATGCAAGTCATTCAGGTCCAGACCGGAGGCGGTCTCGCTTTCCAAATCCTGCCAGATCGCGGCATGGGCCTGGGGCGTGCCACCCTCGATGGCCTGCCGCTCGCCTGGATGTCCGCACTCGGTGAGGTGGCTCCCTGGTACTACAACCCGTCCAGCAACGGCTGGCTGCAGTCTTTCGGCGGCGGTCTGATGGCGTCCTGCGGCCTGACCAACGTCGGCGGCGGCTGTGCCGTCGACGGGATTGATATCGGGCTGCACGGCCGCCTGTCCCACATCCCGGCGCGCGATCTCACGATCACACGGTGTTGGGGCGACGACGGCTACCGCATCACCGTCGCCGCGACGGTGCTCGACGGCACGGTGCTCGGCGGCGCGCTGCGGCTGACGCGGACCTACACCGTCACCATGGGCGACAACGCCATCCGACTCAACGACGAGATCACCAACGTCGGATCACGGCCCGAACCGCTGTTCGCGCTCTACCACTTCAACTTCGGCTACCCGCTGGTGTCGCCGACGGCAACGTTGACGATCACGCCGTCCGGGCCGGTCGAGGAACGGAATCCTGATCCTCTCGCCGACGTCGCCGACCACAACCAGATCGGTCCGGCGGTGCGCGGCGCCGGCGAACGCGTCTTCTACCATCATCTCGACGGTGCAGCAGACACGACCGCGGTGGTGCGACTGACCAATACGATTGGGGCCGACGTCGTCGAGGCGGAGATGTCGTTTCCGCTCGCTGACCTCGATCATCTGGTCCAGTGGAAGATGGAAGGGGAAGGCGAATACGTGCTCGGCCTCGAGCCCGGCAACTGTTTCGCCACAGGGCGGCAGGACCAGTTCGCGCGCGGCGACGTCGAAATTCTCGGCGCGGGCGAAACCAAACATGTCCACATCGATCTGGTGTTCCGATCAAGACCAGCGAACTGACCGGCCATTCCGTCACGGTATGGCCCGTACCGATCCGCGGATCACCAGCTGATTGGTCAATTCATACTCGGGAATTTCAACGGACACGCCAAGCTTGGCCAGCAGCCGATAAGCCGCCAAGGCTCCCATCCGATGCTTGGGGTTGTTCACCGTGGTCAACGGCGGGCTGATCAGACGAGAAATCGAAATGTTATCGAACCCGATGATCGAGAAGTCTCCTGGTATCGAAACATTGTTTTCTTGCGCCTCCTGGATGAATCCCAGAGCCATGAGATCGTTGGTGGCAAAGTATGCCGTCGGCGGATCCTTGAGGCCAAGAAAGTACTTGCATGCCTCCTGCCCATCCTCGAACGTAAAATTCGCCGAAAATATGTACTCGACGCGTTCTGAGATGCCGTTCTTGTGCAGAGACGTCATATATCCGGCTTTGCGCCGAAGATTTGCAAGGACGTTGTCAGGGCCTTCGATCAACCCGATCTTACGGTGTCCATTGTGAATAAGATGATCAACGGCGCGCACCGAACCGGATTTGTTGTCGATGTAGATCTGATCGACGGCCTCGGAATTGACTTTGCGGTCAACGACGATGGCCGGGATCTTCCGACAGATCTTGGCGAGGTACTCGCCGTCGACACGTGGACAGTAAAAAATCAACCCGTCAACGATATGCGACAGGGCCCGCTCGGAGAACAGCTTCTCATTTTGCACGATTCCATCAGTGTC
The DNA here is from genome assembly GCA_031291575.1 of Ancalomicrobiaceae bacterium. Taxonomy (GTDB): domain Bacteria; phylum Pseudomonadota; class Alphaproteobacteria; order Rhizobiales; family Ancalomicrobiaceae; genus CAIYYN01. Next base: position 3,987 of record JARLIT010000079.1, on the reverse strand, counting down.
CACAAAGATAGATTGAAATCCGTACTCTCGCAGAATTCTTTCGGTGCCTTTTACCATTTCGGAAAAAAACATATTCTCGATATCCGGCACAATCAACATAATATTGTTGGTTTTACTATTGACAAGACTTCTGGCAATTTCATTTGGGCGATAGTCCATTTCTTCAATAGCCGAGGCGATCCGTGCGCGTGTTTCCTTTCCGACGTAACCTGAATTCTTTATGACTCGCGAGACGGTCATCACAGAAACGTTTGCTCTGCTTGCGATGTCTCTTAGCGTAACCACAGTTCTGCGCCTCGGTGAATTCATGAAAACTACAGAAGAAATATCAGGAGACATGCTTGGCATAACTTGGGAAAGCGCTCGATGTCAAGGACGACTTGCTGCCGGGCCGCCCTGAAGTGCGGGGCGGGGGCGCGATTTGGTTCCATCCCCACGCCCGTTCTCGACCCCGCCTGCGCGACGTTCGCGACAGGGGGTCGTCACCGCAGATGAAATCGCATCGTCTGGTCGGTCGGATTCGAAAGGAAGTCCAAAGATGAATGAGAAACACACACGGGATCTGGTCATCCGCGAGCTCGAGCATAGCGGCGGGCTGTTGCCGATGAAACCATGTTGGGTGACACGAGATTTTCTTCCGCCAGGTCGGCGACTGGGTTTGAGCGAACAAGAATACGACGCTGGTGAACGCGGTTTCGTCTGTGAACGTTGGATCGTCTCGGAGACCAAGGCCGACAACACCATCGACACGCCGCACGAAGGTCAGTCCTGGATCAAGACATCGACCGGAGAGCCGCTGCTGCTCATCGACGCGCTGAAGGTTGCGGGCGACCTGCTACTGGGCGCCGACTACGCCAAACGGCATCGCGGCCTCGACCGGCTGCTCAAGATCTACGACTACAAGACACGGCTCTTCTATCATATTCATCAGATGAAGGAGGATGCTGCCAAGGTTGGGATGAATTCGAAGGAGGAGGCATATCACTATCTCGACGCCGATCTCGGCGCCCATCCTGAGACCTTCTTCGGCGTTCACCCCTACATCGTGCGCGAGAACCTGCAGGAGGAGCTATTTGTTCCCTATCTTGAGCAGTGGTCGGGAGATGAGATCCTGCAGCATGCCTTCGCCTATACCAATGTCGCCGGCGAAGGCTTCCATCTGCCGCCCGGTATCCTCCATGCGCCGGGCACAGCGCTCACTCTCGAGTTGCAGGAATCGTCGGACATCATGTCGATCCTGCAAGCCGAGATCGACGGGGTGAAGATCGACAAGAACATGCTCTATCGCCACATCCCCGCCGACCTGGTCGAAGCGAAGAAGGAGAGGGCGGTTCTCGATCAGATCGACTGGGCCGCCAGTGCGGATCCTTACTTCTACGAAAACCATCGGCTTCACCCGTTGCCGATCGCCGAGACTCTTCCCGCCGGCATCGCCGAGGAATGGATCTGGTACAACTCCGACCGGTTCAGCGGTACTCGCATCACCCTCCAACCGGGCAAGCGGCACGTGAGCCGTGCTCTGGGTGTGCATGGACTGTTCGTATGGAAGGGCGTAGGCTGCATCGACGCCTTCCCAGTGGAAGGGCAGAAGGTGTCGCTCAAAGCGTCGCGCGACGAGTTCCTGGTCGCGCACGACAAGGCGGTTGACGGCGTCACTGTCGAGAACACCGGATCCGAGCCCTTGGTGGTGTTCAAATTCTTCGGTCCCGGCATAAATGACGCCATCGTGCCGCGGATCACTCCGATGGTGTAATGCCGCATTCGGACACGAGGCCGGGCTCGGTCACCGTGAGAATCGGCACATTTAGCCGGTCCGGCGAACCCGGAACGGTCACAGACCGCCCGGCCGATCCGCTTGTCGACGACACTAGAACGCGCCAAGCAGCTACTAACGCAATCGGTGGAATTGCGTCACGCTGGCTGGTTCCAGCCGATCCATCGCCCCGCCCGGCCGTCATCTGCGTCTTTGCGGTTTGCGCCGCCCATGTGAACAGGCACCGGAGGCGCCCCGCTCGGCAGAAGCATCAAGCCACGGATGAGACAGGAGAAACGAAGATACTGGGGTATCAATGCCGACGCCGGGCGAGACCCCTCTGTGGGATCGGACTGGCTCAACAATAGGATGGAGTTACAGCGTCGCCGAGAGGGGGCAGCTTTCTGCTCTTGTACGCAACCTTGCGTCCGGAACACGGCAGGTAGAGCACTGTCCGGACATATCGGCTGTGGATCCGGCCGGACGCCGCGCCGCATCGTGGACATGCCCGCCTCGGCACGGACGCCTTGGCGCGGACGACGAGCGTGTCGGCGTCCTCCACCACGTTTTCGATGGTCAATTCGGGCGGGATCGGGTTGGACAGGCGCTGACCAACGTCAACGACTTCCGTTCGGTCTCGCCCGGCCGGCATCTCACACGGCTTTCAGCATGCCTCCATCGACGAAATAGGTGGAACCGACGCTGTAGCTCGCCTTGTTGGAACAGAGAAACACATAGAAGTGTGCGAGTTCCTCCGGGCTGGCAAAGCGATCGATCGGGGCATGCTCGCGCGCCACGCCGTCCAGATAGGCCTGCCAATCGCCGCCGGATTCGGCGGTCAGCTGCTTGGCCGTTTTGATCCAGTCGGGTGTCAGAATGAGACCGGGATTGATGCAGTTGACGCGGATGCCGTCCTTGATGACCTCGCTGGCCAGCGTCTTGGAAAACATCATCAGCGCCGCCTTGGTGACGTTGTAGATCGGTTCGTACCAGAGGGGTTGCACAGCGCAGATCGAAGCGGTGTGCAGGATGACGCCGCCGCCGCGGCGTTTCATGCCCGGCACCAGGCCGCGCGCCAGCCTGACCGCAGCCATCACGTGCAGCTGCCAATAGGCGTTCCATTTCTCGTCGGGGGCGTCCTGAACGGTTTCGTTCGAGCCCGTCCCGGCATTGTTGATGAGAATGTCGGCCCCGCCAAAGGCCGCTTCGGTGGCCTCTATCAGCTGATCGGTGCCAGCAGGCGTGCCGACGTCACAGGCGACCGCAACAGCACGCACGCCGTGACGCTTCGCAATGTCGGCGGCGGCAGCTTCCAACCGCTCGGCCTGACGTGCGGCAAGGACGAGATCGGCCCCTTCGGCCGCCAATCCGTCGGCGACTGCCAAGCCGATGCCGACGCTGCTGCCGGTAATCACCGCCACCTTGCCGTTCAATCCCAGATCCATCGTCGTCTCCTCTTTCTTCGCCAGTCCGCCGCTGCGGTGGCTGAGGTTGCGATGGCGCATCACTCAGCTTCGCTGCTGACTAGCTATTCATTGGCTAGTGCATAGCTATGCACAAGCCGAATTCAGCGTCAAGCGTGTCGAACACCGACTTGTGCCGGCCCAGGCGGACAGACTAAGCGTCGACGGCAAGCCGTGTGCTCGTCGCCATCGGTGCTGACGTACATCAACCGCGGGACGTCTATCGACCCGGGGCGATCGTCGCCTTCGAAGCGTTTCCGACGCTCGACAGCGAGACAGTCGCGGAGCTGGAGATCAAGGCCGACTGCGTTCTGGCTCGCCTCTTCGCGACCTCAACTGGCGAGGAAGGAGCAGCCGATTGAGACGCTACCCGCGACTTGGGCGACGAGCAAAAGCAACCGCACTTCCCGTTCCGCCCTATGCGAGATCAGCCGTAGGCTCCCCCGCTGCCGAACTGCTCGGCGGTTCCTCCATCGTCGACATTCTGGCGTGACGCGGCGCGGGCACACTGGCGGGCTTGAATGTCGCGGTCAGGCTCAGCTGAGCGAGGATCGACCAGAAGGTCCGCATCCGATTGGTCGCAAGCCGGTCCGGCTGCGTGCAAACCCCGCGATCGCGCGTTGCAAAGCACTGCCCCTCCGCCCTTCGAGCAGACCTCATGGACAGAGAAGAAGGGCGGGACCGCCCCCGGCAATCCCGCCCTTCCGAAACTGCCTATCGATTACTTGATGGCGCCCGACTTCTTGTGGATCTCGATGAACTTGTCCACGT